>DATKHR010000289.1:0-3301 GCA_035510155.1 Vicinamibacterales bacterium | reverse complement strand
GAGGTATGTGACGAGGGCGAGGAGAAACGCGAACGCGAGCACACGCCCGCGGGCGGAGGACGCAATCAATGGCTGATGACTAATGGCTGATGGCTACTCGCCCCGGCTGCTGAGATACGCGTATAAGGCGACGGCGTTATTGTGCTTGACGTCACGCGCGCCGTAAAGAAGTGTGATGCGACCGCGTTTGGCCGGCTTCGACAGTCCGCGCGGCCACAGTCTGTCGACGAGCACCCGCACGCCGTGTTCGCGAGACGGCGGCTCGTACACACGTTTCACCTGAACAGACGGCTTGGCCAAGCGACCTACCCACGCGAAGGCTGCAGCCTTCCGGTTCCAGGAAGGCGCGGCCTTCCTCCCCCGGCGCACCCTAGCAAAGGGCCCGATTCGAAGAAAGCTGAAGCGTTTAGCGGTGCCCACTGGATATAATCGTCATCGTCTCCTTGCCACAACCCGATTTCGCTGTGCCTGGGCCTTCGTTTTGGCTTCCATCCTGAGCGACATCCGCTACGCGGCACGGTGGTTGCGCAAGAGCCCGGGATTTACTCTTGTGGCCGTCGCTTCGCTGGCGGTCGGCATTGGCTTCAACACGGCGCTCTTTACGATTGTCGACGCCTTGCTGTTCAAACCGCTCCCGGTGGCGCGGCCGGATCGGCTGGTTGATGTCTTTACCAGCGCTTCGGCGTCCCGCGGCGGGCTGTTCAGTACGTCGTCTTACCCCGACTATCTCGATCTCAGAGCCGCCAACGATGTGTTCGAGGACATTGTCGGCTACACGCCGATGTTCGGCGCGCTGAGCGTCGACTCCGGATCGCGGCTCGCGATGGGCGAGATCACCACGGGGAACTACTTCCAGGTGCTGGGCGTGCCTGCGGCCGTCGGCCGAACGCTCCTGCCCGCCGATGACGCGCCCGGCGCGGCGCGCGTGGCGATGGTTTCTTATCGCTACTGGGTGCGCGAGCTCGGTTCGGCGGCCGATCTGACGGGCAAGACGCTCAGGATCCGCGGCACGCCGTTCGCCATCGTCGGTGTCACGCCGCGCTGGTTCACTGGCATGGTGCCCGTGCTTTCGCCCGAGATCTGGATCCCGGTGTCCTCGTCGCTCGATGTGGAGCCCGTCGGGATGCACGATGTGCTCCCGTCGCCGACGGGCAGTAACCGGCTCGAGCGGCGGGGTGACCGTTGGCTCTTCATGCGCGGCCGGCTGAAGGACGGCCGGACCGCGGACAACGCGCGCGCGAACCTGGCCCTCGTGGGGACGAGGCTTGCCGCCCAGTATCCAGCGACGAACAGGGAGCGTCAGGTGTCGGTCCGGCCCACGAGCGAGGTGCACTTCCACCCAGCGGCCGACCCTCAGATTCTGCCGATCGCGCGCGGGCTCATGGTGATCGTCGGGCTCGTCTTGCTCATCGCCTGCCTCAACGTTGCCAGCATGTTGCTGGCCCGAGCGTCGGGGCGCCAGCGCGAGATAGGGGTGCGCCTCGCGATTGGGGCGGGGCGCGGCCGGCTCGTTCGCCAGCTCATCACGGAAACAGCTGTTCTGTCGCTCCTCGGGGCGGGGGCCGCCGTTCTGCTGGCGTGGTGGATGACGTCTCTCGTCGGCGCGATCAACCTCCCGTCGCCGATCCCTTTCTCGTTCGACCTCAGAATTGATCGCCGGGTGCTCCTCTTCACGGTGGTCGTGACCTGCGCGACCGTATTCGTTGCCGGCCTTGCGCCGGCGATTCTCGCGTCGAAGCCCGATCTCGTCGGGGAGCTTCGAGGCGAGCAGAAGACCGCTTCGCTCGGTCAACATCGCTGGACGCTGGGCGATCTGCTCGTGGCGCTCCAGATGTCCATCACGGCGGTCCTGCTCGTCACGGCCGCGCTCTTGACCAGAAGTGTGTTGGCGGCCGAGCGCGCAAACCTCGGCTTTCCGGTGAAACGCCTCGCGCTCATTTCGATCGACGCCAGCCAGTTGCGGTACCCGAAGGAAAAAGTCGAGCAGTTCTATGATCAGGCGCTTGCGCGCATTCGTGCCCTCGCTGGAGTCGAAGCGGCGGGCTTGACGACGCGCCCGCCGTTTTCCGTCAACTACAACCGGTGGGAGATCTGGATTGACGGCCTGCACCAGCCTGGTCAGCATGGTGTGGTCGTTGATGTGACGAACGTGTCGCCCGACTATTTCAAGGCGATGAACGTCCCGATTGTCGTGGGCCGCGGGTTCACGGACGACGATCGGCCCGACACGCCCCGCGTCGCGATCGTCAACGAGACGATGGCGCAGAAGTTCTGGCCGCACGAGAACGCCATCGGCAAGACGTTTCACTCGCGCAGCTTCGAGGGACCGCTGTTTCAGATCGTCGGCGTGGTCGCCGACCACAAGGTGACCGGCGTGGGCGAACCGCCCACACCCTTCCTGCACATCGCCCGGCGTCAACAGCCGAACCCGTACAGCGCGGTGATCGCGCGGACTCGCGGCGATGCCTCCGCGCTCCTCAGAGACATGCGGCGCGAGATTAACGCGATCGAGCCGACACTTGCGTTCATCGAAAACCAGATGATGGAAGATGAAGTCGGGATGACGCTGTTTCCGATGCGCGCGAGCGCATGGTTGGTGGGCGCCATTGGAATCATCGCGATGCTGCTGGCGTCAGTCGGGCTGTACGGCGTGATTGCGTATTCGGTCGCGAGGCGCACGCGCGAGATCGGCATTCGCATCGCGCTTGGCGCGCGATCGTCGACGGTCATTGGATCGGTGATGGGTCAGGGGTTTCTCATCGCCGCCCTCGGCCTGGCGAGCGGGATTGCTCTTGCGGTCATGGCGATGGTCGTCGTGTCGCGGCTCCTGCCTGATGTCATGAGTGGTCTGTTGTACGGCGTTCATGCCTCGGACCCCGTGTCGTGGCTCGGCGCAGCGGCGATTTTGCTCTCGGTTTCGGCGTGCGCGAATCTCGTTCCCGCCTGGCGCGCCGCGCGTGAGCCCCCCTCCGAAGCTCTCCGAGCCGAGTAGACGGCGCGAACGCGAACCTTCGAGCTGATATGCTCGTCTACGTTCGTGTGATGTCAGATTTCAGAGTAGGGCTGCGCCTGCTGTGGAAAGACAAGACGTTCACGTTGACCGCCGCGTCGACGCTGGCGCTCTGCATCGGCGCGAACACGGCGCTCTTCTCCGTGGTTCACAACGTCCTTCTCCGGCCGCTTCCGGTGCCCGAATCAGACCGGATTCTGCTGACGAGCAATGTGTACCCGAAGGCCGGGGCGCCGGTCCTGGGCAATTCCGGCGTTCCGGATTACTACGACCGTATGCGCGATGTGACGG
>DATKHR010000288.1:0-2855 GCA_035510155.1 Vicinamibacterales bacterium | reverse complement strand
ACCCTGCACTTGCTCGATGCCGAGGCTCCGGTTGAGAAAACCAAGCGGGCTGGTCAGCCTGCGGAAGTTCTCCGACCCAACATTTGACGTCATGATGACGACAGCGTCGCTCAAGTAGACGCGTTTGCCGCGGCCATCGGTGAGCCAGCCCTCATCGAATGCCTGGAGGAAGAGGTTCAGGAGGCCCGGGCTCGCCTTCTCGACTTCGTCGAGGAGAATGACCGTGTACGGGTTGTCCTTCAGCTGGTTGGTCAGGATGCCGCCGCGCTCGCTGCCGACGATCCCGCGCGGCATGCCAATGAGTTTGTCAACCGACACGGCGCCGTCCTGGTACTCGGACATGTCGATCCGCACCATCTTCTTGTCGTCGCCGAAGAGGAACTCGGCGACGGCCTTCGCTAGCTCGGTCTTGCCGACGCCAGTCGGTCCGAGGAACAGCAGCACGCCGTCAGGGCGATCGAAGCCGTCCTTGAGGGGCCCCTTGTTCAACACCAGCCGCCGCGCGACCGCGCGTACAGCGTCCTGCTGACCGACGACGCGGTGTTGCAGCCGTTCGTCGATTTCCCTGAAGCGGTCGGTCACGTCGCGGTAGACCATGTCTTCGGGAATCTGCGCCGCGTGCGAGATGACCGAGACGACATCCGCGGTCCGGACTTCGAAGCGGCGGCTGATTTCCGCGCGAACGGCTGCCGTATCGAGCCAACCGATCACCTTATCGGGAAGGTGCAGATGGCGCATGTAGCGGGGCGATAAATCCAGCGCGGTTTCGACGGCTTCGTCGAGCAGGCGAACCGAATAATTGCGCTCGAGGCGGGGACGAAGGTTGTACAGAATCCGGCGCGTTTCTTCGATTGAAGGCTCAGACACCGTCACGCACCGGAAGCGGCGCGCCAGCGCCTCGTCCTCTTGAATGTATTCCTTGTACTCGCTGAGCGTGGTTGCCGCCACCATACGGATCTCGCCGCGCGCGAGGACGGACTTGAACACGTTCGCGGCGTCGGAGGGGGCACCGAGCGCCGATCCGGCGCCGACCATCGTGTGCGCCTCGTCGACGAAGAGGATCAAATTCGGCCGCTCTTTCAGCTCGCGGATGACGTTCTGCATCCGATCTTCGAACATGCCTCGGAGCATCGTCCCCGCGACCATCGTGTTCATCTGCAAGTTGACAATCTGACAATCGCGGAGGCGTACAGGGACCGTCTCCGGATCGAACTCGATCCGGCGCGCCAGCCCTTCGACGATGGCGGTTTTGCCGACACCGGGTTCCCCGACGAGCATGACCGAGTTGGCGCGTTCACGGTGGCACAGGATTTCCAGGACTTGCTGGATTTCCTTGTCGCGCCCGAAGACAGGCGGCACTTTGTCCTGCCGCGCGAGGAGGTTCAGGTTGGTCGCGAAGTGCTTGAGAAAAGGCGGCAGCTCGAAGCGCTTCTTGAGACGCTCCTCACGGAGCTCGAGGTCGCGCATGCGGGCGTTCAGGCGGCCGACGAGGACTTCCGGCTCGACACCGTGGCGGCGAAGGATCGAAACCGGTACACCTTGTGTCTCCTCGAACACGGCAGAGAACAGGTCGACGGCTTCAATCGATTGTCTTCCGGCCCGGCTGGCGTGGTGGAGCCCCAGCTTGAAGACGAGCTTCGTGGCCGGCGACACGCGGAGGTCTCGCGCCGCAAATGCCGGCAACATATGCAGATGCTCTTCGATCGCCTGAAGAATGGTGTGGGGGTTCTGTTCGATATCGCGCATGACCCCTGAAAACATGTCCCATTCCACCTGGGCGAACGCCAGAAAGACATGTTCGTTGGTAAGAAGGGCGTGCTCACGCCGGCGAGCCTCCTCGATCGCACGATCCACGACTCGCTGCGCGCTTTCTCCGATCTTGCTTGGCGAGATGTCGAGGTCTTCTACGTGCACCGGCTGCCTCCGTCTCATTAGGGAGCAGCAATTCGTACGCCAGCCCTGGACCGTGGCGTTTCGGCCACAGATCCGAAGAAGTTTCCCTTTAGTCCCGGTGCAACAGCGCTTTTATCCGCTCTTCGGTAGGCGGATGTGTGCTGAACAACCCAAGCAGGCTTTGGGCAGAAAAGGGCTTGATGATGAACAGGTGCGCCGTGGCTGGGTTAGCGTCCAAGGGGATGGCGCGGGACGCCGACTCAATCTTCCTCAGAGCGCTCACCAGGCCGTTCGGCCCGACGAGTGCAGCGCCGCCCGCGTCGGCGTCGTATTCGCGCGAGCGCGAAATCGCGGCCTGAATCAGTGTGGCGGCAATGGGAGCGAGCACGAGCATGGCGATGAGGGCAATGGGGTTGCTGCCTTCCCGATCGTCGCTCCGGCCCCCGCCGAAGAACATGGCAAAGCGCGCCACCATCAAGATCGCCGCCGCGAGCGTGGCGGCGACTGAACTGATAAGGATGTCGCGATGCTTCACGTGGGCGAGCTCGTGCGCAAGCACGCCCTCGAGCTCATCGTCGGTCAGGATTCTCAGGATCCCATCCGTCGCGGCGACTGCGGCATGGTCGGGATCGCGTCCGGTGGCGAATGCGTTCGGAGATTCCTGGGGAATCACGTAGCAGCGCGGCTGCGGTAGGCCCGAACGCCCAGCCAGACCGCTCACGATCTGATAGAGCCGATGGCCGGGTCCGACCTCCTGCGCGCCATACATGCGGAGCACAATCTTGTCCGAGAACCAGTACGAACCGAAGTTCATGACGATGGCAAGGACGAAGCCGGTGACCATCCCGGGTCCACCGCCGAGCACCTGGCCGAGAACCAGGAAGAGTCCCGTCATCACACCGAGAAGCAATGTCGTCTTGACTACGTTCGACATACGTCTATTTTACGTCGTTGCTCGGTAC
>DATKHR010000287.1:0-14942 GCA_035510155.1 Vicinamibacterales bacterium | reverse complement strand
CAGGTAGGCGTACGCCGGCCGATCCGAGCGGCCGACGCGGCCCCGGAGTTGATAGAGCTGCGACAGACCATAGCGATCCGCTCGATTGATGATGATCGTATTGGCGTTCGGTATGTCGAGGCCGTTTTCGACGATGGTCGTGGCCAGGAGGAGGTCGTGCTTGCGCGCGATGAAGTCGAGCATGGACTGCTCGAGGTCGTTTTCGTTCATCTGGCCGTGACCGACGACGACACTCGCCTCGGGAACCAGCTTCTGGAGGAGATTGCCGATCGAGAAGATCGACTCCACGCGGTTATGGACGAAATACACCTGGCCGCCCCGTTCGAGCTCATTGCGAATCGCGCGACCGATCACCGCCTGGTCGAACCTGATCACGTTCGTTTGAATTGACAGACGGTCTTTCGGCGGCGTTTCGATGATGGACATGTCACGAATGCCGACAAGCGACATGTTCAGCGTGCGCGGGATGGGCGTGGCGCTCATCGTCAGGACGTCGACCTTTTTCCGCAGCTGCTTGATCTTTTCCTTGTGAGCGACGCCGAAGCGCTGTTCCTCGTCCACGACCAGCAGGCCCAGGTCGCGAAACTGGACATCTTTGGAGAGCAAGCGATGCGTGCCGACCATGATGTCGACGCGGCCCCCTGCGAGATCGGCGACCGCTGCCTTCTGCTCGGCCTTCGAGCGGAATCGACTGACCATGTCAATGCGAACAGGGAACCCCGCAAACCGTTCTTTGAGCGTCTTCTGATGCTGGAATGCGAGGACTGTTGTCGGCGCCAGGAAAGCGACCTGCTTTCCGTCCATGACCGCCTTGAAGGCTGCACGCATCGCGACTTCAGTTTTGCCATAGCCGACGTCGCCGCAGAGGAGGCGATCCATGGGGGTCGGCGATTCCATGTCGCGCTTGATATCCGCGATGGCGGTCTGCTGGTCGGCCGTCAGCTCGTATTCGAAGGCGTCCTCGAATTCCAGTTGCCAGTGGGAATCGGCGGCAAACGCGTGGCCGGGCATCGCTTTGCGCGCAGCGTAGAGCTTGAGCAGCTCCTCCGCCATGTCGCGCATGGCCCTCTTGATCTTCGACTTGGCGCGCTCCCAGGACGTGCCGCCCAGTCTGTCGATGGGGGGGCGCGCCGCGCCGGTGTACTTCTGGACGAGGTCGAGCCGTTCGACCGGTACGAACAGCTTGTCGTCACCGGCGTATCGAAGCTCGAGAAATTCCTGCGGGTTGTCGCCGATGCCGATCTGCTTGAGCCCGACAAACAGTCCGATCCCATGGTCCACGTGGACGATGAGATCGCCTGCCTTGAGGTCACGCAGATCGGAGAGAAACGCCTTCGCAGCCGAGCGGCGCCGATCGGGCGCACGCCGCTCCTCTTCGAATACGTCGGGTTCCGCGTACAGCCGCAAGCCGGCGTCCGGGAGCCGAAAACCGCGCGACAGCGTCCCGACAGCGATGAGGACGGCGGCGTACTGCGAGTCTTCCGCGCGCTCGACGGGGACGGCGAACACGTCGTATTCCTTCAGCAATTCGATCGTACGCTCGGCGCGGCCAGGCGTGGCCGCAACGAAAAGCGTCGCCTCGCCGTCGCCGCGACCTCCCTTGATCTCGGCGACCCAATCCGCAATCCGCCCGCGCATCTCAGCGACCGGCTGGCAACGGATGTGGTGCTCGGATGAAGGGTTGCGAACCATTGCCGCGGATGGGTCGAGCAGATCCGGCGGGGCATCGAGGCCGAGTTGCGCGAGGACTGTGCCGTGACTGAGACGATCGGCGATGACTTCCCACGTCGCGAACAGATCGGATGGCGGCGGGACGTCTTGGGCGCCGGCGCGGGGTTGGGCGGCGGTGCCCAGGTTGGCGCGCGCGGCAGAGTGGGCGCGACGTGCTTTCAGCTCCGCCCGCTCACTGATCATCTCGGGATCCTCTTCTTCGCGGCTGAGCGCCTCCCATTCGGCGTCGCTGACTTCGGCAGCGACGTCCCTCGCCCGGCCGGCCGCACTTGTCGCCCCGGCGGCAGCGTTGACCATTCCGGGGGCTCCGCTCGCTCGGAGGCCCCCGACATCGATCACTCCGGCGGCCGCGGCGCCTCGGATCGCATCGTAGCTGCGTTGGATTTGCTCGATAAACCGCTTGGCGTTCGCTTCGATTTCGTCCTGCTCGGAAACGATGATCCGGACGTCGCGCGCCAATGCCAGGTAGTCGAACAGCGTCGCCGCCCGATTGTTTTCGAGCACGTCGCGCAGGGGCACCACGGCGACCTGGTCGATCGGCGTGATCGACCGCTGCGTGCCGGGATCATAGGTGCGGAGCGTCTCAATGGTATCGCCGACAAATTCGAGGCGAACCGGGAGGCTGGCGCCTGCGGGAAAGATGTCGACGATACCGCCACGAACGGCAAACTCCCCGTGCTGGTCCGCCGGGTCCTCCCGGCTGAACCCGGCGTCAACCAGCAGATCGGCGAGATCTGACGGCGCAATGTCCTGACCTGGCCTGAGATCAATCGCCGCCGCAAGCAATCGTTCGGGCGCTGTGGCGCGCGGCAGCAGCGCGGCTGCCGATGCAATGACGACGCGACCCGTACCGCGAGCGATGGCGTGCAGCGCGCGGGCGCGAGCCGAAGTCACGCCGACGTGAGGAGCGAGGCCCCTGTAAGGGTCGACTTCGTGGGAGGGAAAGGGCAGGACGGCCCGGCCGGTCGCGGTCGGCGCCGTTGGAGCCAGGCCCTCGAGCGCCGTCAGAAAGAATTCGACATCCGCTACCGCCGGCTCGATGTCCGCGTCAGTGGCGACGACATACAAGACCACGCCGCGCGACAGGTTATGAGCCGCGCCGGCAATGAACAGCGCTTTCGCCGATGCCGTCAGGCCGGAGACGACGCGTGCCGTGAGATCCATACCGGCGCGCGCGATTGCCGTTTTGAGAACCGCCTGAAGGTTCAGAGACGTCGACGTGGCCATCAAGACTACTCGCTGCTCGTTTCTAGTCTACTCACTGCCGGCGAGAGCTAGTTCGGGAAGTGGCGAATTCTTTCGATGATCGCTGTCGTCGAATAGCCGGGCTCGATGGCGATACGGATGACCAGGCCTCCACGCGCCTCGACGACGTCCCGGCCGACGATGGCGTTCTCCGGCCAGTCGTCGCCTTTCACGAGGATGTCAGGCTGGAGAGCCGAAATCAGCTGATGCGGCGTCGGCTCGTCGAAGACGACCACACCATCGACCGACTGCAGCGCCTCGAGGATTTCGACCCGTTCGGTCTCTGGGGTGATCGGGCGTCCCGGGCCTTTGTTTGCCCGCACGGATCGATCGGAATTGACGCCGACGATGAGCGCGTCGCCGAGGGTGCGGGCGTGTTGGAGGTAGCGCACGTGGCCGGGATGGAGCAGGTCGAAGACGCCGTTGGTGAACACGACCTTCTTGCCCGCTCGTTGGAATTGTTCGGTGAGGCGAACGGCCTGGTCGACCGTCACGTGTTCGTCTTGACGGACCGGGAGGAAGGGCCACCCGGACTGAACTTGACGTTGGATGAGAACGTCCACGTGTGTTTTGGGCGATAGATGCCAACGTCGTGCGTTCGCGACTTCACGCGGAAGGTGTAGAGCAGCCGGTGGTAATCGTACGGATACCCGTCGCGCTTGTGCACGGCGACGTCGACCTTGTACGTGCCTTCGACGAGATCGAGGCTGTCGATCGCAAAGACCGCTTGGGCCTCGCCTGACAGCCGCTCGGGCCGTATCTCCTCGAGGTACGTATTCGTCCCGTAGCAGCAGACGCCATCTGCGTTGAAGAGACCGATGCCGAACACGAAGTCGTCCGTCGTCTGCTTGGCGCGAACACGCACGGCTATCGACATGGCGTCGCCCGTATGGAAAACGTGGGCAGGCCGGCTGTCGGGGCCAAGGAACTGGACATCGGTAATCTCGACCTCGCGCGCGCCCCATCGTCCTTCGGTGGCACGGAACATGTCGGTCGATGTTGGGTCGGCCGGGCGCTCGGCAGCGTCTGGTTCCGCGTGGCCCTCCTTCATGGCCTTCGCCGTCTCAGCGGCGAGCAACTGTTCTTCCGACGCCTCGACCGCGGTGAGGTACGCGCCAACGACCCTCTTCGGATCGCCATGCAACATGGCCCGGCCGGCGTCGAGCCAGATCGCCTCGTCGCAGAAACGTTCGACGAGATTCAGGGAGTGGGTCACGAGCAGAATCGTCTTCCCCCGGCGGCGGAACTCGGAAAACTTGTCCAGGCATTTGTGCGTGAAGCCCTCGTCCCCTACGGCGAGCACTTCATCCACGAGCAGCACATCGGGGTCGACGTGAATGGCGACCGCAAACCCGAGACGCATGTACATCCCGGACGAGTAGGTTTTCACGGGCGCGTCGATGAAGTCTTTGAGCTCCGCGAACTCGACGATCTCGTCGAAGCGGTCCTGAATCTGGCGCTTCGAGAGCCCGAGCATGATGCCGTTGATGTACACGTTCTCGCGACCGGAGATTTCGGGGTGGAAGCCTGCGCCGAGCTCGATGAGCGCGCTGATTCGTCCCTCAACGCGGACGGTGCCGCTCGTTGGCTTCGTGATGCCCGCCACCAGTTTCAGCGCAGTGCTCTTGCCGGAGCCGTTCGGGCCGATCACGCCGTAGGTCGATCCGCGCGGGACCGCAAACGAGACGTTCGTCAGCGCGGGAAACGCCTCACTCGGCTGCAGCTCGCGCAGGATGCTGCGCTGCAGGAACGCGCTCTTGAGAGTCGCAAACTGCTTGCCGCCGTACCGGCGGTAAACCTTTGAGACGTTGACGAGCTCAATGGCGGTCATACCGCCTCCGCGAAGGAGTCCCGCAGCCGATCGAAGACCCAGTAGCAGGCCAGGAACAGAGCGACCGAGGCGGCGCCGAGCGCGAGCAGCCACCGCCAGTGGCCGATGTGCCCGAAAAAGAGAATCTCCTGATACGCGATGGCGAGATGCGTGAAGGGGTTCAGATCGAAGTAGGGCTTGTAGTCCCGAACGGTCGGCTGAAACCACGGATAAATGATCGGCGTCGCGAAGAACCACAGTGTGAGCACGTTCGCAAGGATGTCGCGGATGTCGCGGAAATGCACCGCCAGCGCCGCGAGGAGCAGCGCGAGCGCCGATGAAAAAATCAGCTGGACGGCCACGGCGACCGGAAACCAGACCAGATCCGAGGGTCCGGGATAATGCTTCGCGTAGAGGAGAAAGGCGACCAGGATCGGCAGTCCGAGGAAGAAATGCACCATGTTGGCAAAGACGCTCACGAGCGGCAGCACCTCGGCGGGAAACAGCACTTTTCTAATCAAGTTGCCGCCGGCAATGAGCGACCCCGCGGCGTCGGAGAGCGAGGTGGCGAACCAGGTCCACGGCAGGATGCCACAGAACATGAAGAGCGCGAATGGCTGGGCGCCCTCGGTCGTATTCGGGATCACTTTGGTGAACACGAACGAGTAGATCAGGAGCAGCAGCAGCGGGTTGATGAACGACCACAGGAAGCCGAAGAGCGACCCGCGATAACGCGCCTTCAGCTCGCGCGCCACCAGGCTCGAGACGAGCCCGCGATAGCGCAACAGGTTTTCTAAGTTGGAAAACAATTATGAACGGATTTTAGCCCGACTCGCGACCTGCAGGCGGATGAGGGATTTCATGAGCGCGATGCGCGCGCGTTCGAGGTCCATGTCCGGGTTCGTCCCATCGGCGATGCGCTCCTCGGCGCGTTTTCTTGCGGCCTCGGCGCGGGGGACGTCGATCTCGTGGGCCTTCTCGGCGACGTCGGCAAGAATCGTGACGCTATCGGGTTGTACCTCGGCGAATCCAAACGACAGCGCGAGATAGTGCTTTTGGTCCTCGGGTTCCACCGGTCCGATGCGGTACCAGAGCTCGCCGGCACCCAGCATGGAGACGAGCTGGGTATGTCCGGGCAGCACACCGAAATAGCCATCGGCGCCGGGGATCTCGACCTCTTCGACCGGCTCATTCACGAGCGCTCGGTCGGCGGAAACGATGCGCAGTTGGAGCTTGGTTGGGAGCACAGTTGGTCCTTCGGCGCTAGTTCCTCGCCTTGAACTTGGCGATCACGTCCTCGATGCCGCCCGCCATGAAGAAGTCCTGCTCGGGAATCTCGTCGTGCTTGCCCTCGACGATCTCCTTGAACCCGCGAATGGTGTCGGCAATCAGCACGTACTTGCCCTCGAAGCCGGTAAACTGCTGGGCAACGAAGAACGGCTGCGAGAGAAATCTCTGGATCTTGCGCGCGCGAGAAACGGTCAGGCGGTCCTCCTCGGACAGCTCGTCAATCCCGAGGATCGCGATGATGTCCTGCAGATCCTTGTAGCGCTGCAGAATCTGCTTCACCTGCCGCGCGACGGTGTAGTGCTCATTGCCGATAATGCGCGGATCGAGAATACGCGACGTCGAGGCGAGCGGGTCGACGGCGGGGTAGATGCCGAGCTCCGAGATGGCGCGTGAGAGGTTCGTCGTCGCGTCCAGATGGGCGAAGGTCGTCGCGGGCGCCGGGTCGGTGTAGTCGTCGGCAGGGACGTAGATGGCCTGCACGGATGTGATCGACCCCTTCTTGGTCGATGTGATGCGTTCCTGCAATTCGCCCATCTCCGTCAACAACGTCGGCTGGTAACCGACCGCCGACGGCATGCGGCCGAGCAGCGCCGACACTTCGGACCCCGCCTGCGTGAACCGGAAGATGTTATCGATGAAGAGCAGTACGTCCTTGCCTTCGGCATCGCGAAAGTACTCGGCCACAGTCAGGGCCGACAGGCCGACGCGAAGGCGCGCGCCCGGGGGTTCGGTCATCTGGCCGTAAACGAGCGCCGCGCGGGACTTCGACGGGTCCTTGATATCGATGACGCCTGACTCCTGGAATTCGAGCCAGAGGTCGTTGCCTTCTCGCGTCCGTTCGCCGACGCCGCCGAACACCGAGACGCCGCCGTGCTTCAGAGCGATGTTGTGAATGAGCTCCATGATGATGACGGTCTTGCCGACGCCGGCGCCGCCGAAGAGGCCGATCTTGCCGCCCTGCAGATACGGCTCGAGCAGGTCGATGACCTTGATGCCTGTCTCGAACATCTTCAGATCGGTCGACTGACTCTCGAGGTCCGGTGCGGCGCGATGGATCGGCCACCGCTCCTTGGCCGCAACCGGGCGGTCCGGAAAATCGACCGGCTCCCCCAGGACGTTCAGCACGCGGCCAAGCGTTTCGGGTCCGACGGGCACGGAAATGGGAGCTCCGAGATCAATCGCGTCCATGCCGCGGCGGAGGCCGTCAGTCGGCTTCATCGCGACGGCGCGCACCCGATTCTCGCCGAGGTGCTGTTCGACCTCTGCCACGATCTCATCCTTCGCGTCGGTTGTGATGCGAAGCGCGTGGTAGATTTCCGGGAGGCGACCCGCCGCGAACTCGACGTCGATGACGGGGCCGATGATTTGGACGATTTTGCCGACGGTGTGTGTGTCCTGCATAACTCGTTGCTCGTTACTCGTGGCTCGGATTCTTACAGTGCCTCCGCGCCTGAAACGACCTCGATGATTTCTCTCGTAATAGCCGCCTGCCGCACCTTGTTCATGTAGAGCGTCAGGGTCGCGATCATGTCCGCGGAGTTCTTCGTCGCGGTATCCATGGCCGTCATCTGTGCCGCATAGAATGCCGCGTTCGACTCGAGCAGAGCGCGGTACACCTGGACGTCGACGTGCCTCGGCAGCAACCGATTGAAGATCTCCTGCGCCGACGGCCTGTAGAGATACTCGGCCGGCAGGTACTCGCCGGTCCCCTGGCCCAGCTCCGCGCCGACACCGCTCGATTGCGCGGCCGCGCCATCGGCCGGCACCGGCACCTCGTCACGCGGAATCGGCAGCAGTTCATGAACAACGACCCGCTGGGAGATCACCGACTTGAACTCGTTGAAAACCAGCACGACGCGGTCGACGGCGCCCGAGAGGAACTGTTCGATCGCGACCTGCGCGATGCTTTGAGCATCCCCGAAGCTCAGCTTCTGGAAGATGCCGATACGCTCCAGCGCCACTCGAAACCCGCGGCGGGCGAAGAAGTCGCGCCCTTTGCGTCCGATCAACCCCAACTCACATGGGCCGGCGCTTTCAACGATGAAGGCGCCGGCCGCTTTGATGACGTTGGTATTGAAGCTGCCGCAAAGACCCTTGTCTGCGGTGATAACGAGGACGAGTGTTTTCGAGCTCGGCGTCCGCTCGCGCCGGGCGAGGAGCGGGTGCACCGACGCGTCCACGCGAGAGGCGACGCTCGCGAGCACCCGCTGCATCTCCTCGGCGTAGGGGCGCGCATTCATCACCCGCTCCTGCGAGCGGCGCAGCTTCGATGCCGCGACCATTTTCATCGCTTTGGTGATCTGCTGCGTGTTCTTGACGGCGCGAATGCGCCGCCGGAGATCGATCAGGGACGGCATGGGGCCCTACGCGGCCGCTGCCTTTCTCGCAGCGAAGTCGCGCGCACACTCGCCGACGGCAGCATTCAGGTCGGCTTTGAGTTGATCGTCGAGCTGCTTCTTGGCGGCAATGCCTTTGAAGAGATCGCCGTACCGGGTCTCGATGTACTTGAACAACTCGGACTCGAAGGCCTGGACGTCGGCGGCGTGAATCTTATCGAGGTACCCGTTCGTTCCGGCGAAGATGATCGCGACCTGGCGCTCGACCGGCAGCGGCTGATACTGCGGCTGTTTCAGCACTTCAACGAGCCGCGCGCCCCGATTGAGCTGGGCCTGCGTCGACTTGTCGAGGTCGCTGCCGAACTGGGCAAATGCCGCCAGCTCCCGGTACTGCGCGAGGTCGAGGCGCAGCGAGCCGGCGACCTGGCGCATGGCCCTGATCTGCGCGGATCCGCCGACGCGGGAAACCGAGTTTCCGACGTTGATGGCCGGGCGGACGCCCTGGTGGAACAGATCGGACTCGAGGAAGATCTGCCCGTCTGTGATCGAGATCACATTGGTCGGGATGTAGGCCGACAAGTCGCCGGCCTGCGTCTCGATAATCGGCAGGGCCGTCAACGATCCGCCCCCGTTGCCTTCGTTCAACTTTGCCGCGCGCTCTAGAAGGCGTGAGTGCAGATAGAACACGTCGCCGGGATACGCTTCGCGCCCGGGAGGGCGACGGAGGAGCAGCGAGATCTCGCGATACGCCTGAGCGTGCTTGGAGAGGTCATCGTAGACCACCAGCGCGTGTCGGCGGCTATCGCGGAAGTATTCGCCGAACGTGCAGGCGGAATAGGGCGACACGTAGAGCAGCGGCGCTGGATCGGACGCCGTGGCGGCCACCACGATCGAGTAGTGCATCGCGTCGGCTTCCTCGAGCGTGCGGACGACCTGCGCGACGGTCGACTGCTTCTGCCCAATGGCGTTGTAGATGCAGACGACGCCCGTATCCCGTTGATTGAGAATCGTATCAATCGCGAGTGCCGTTTTGCCGGTCTGGCGGTCGCCGATGATCAGCTCGCGCTGCCCGCGCCCGATGGGCACCATGGCATCGATCGCCTTGAGCCCCGTCTGCATCGGTTCTTTCACCGGCTGCCGGTCCACGACACCGGGGGCGAGCCGTTCGATGGGCGCAAAGCGTTTGCTGGAAATCGGCCCTTTGCCGTCGAGCGGCTGGCCCAGGGCGTTCACCACACGGCCCAGCAGTTCCTCGCCGACCGGAACGGAAATGATGCGACCCGTTCGCTTGACCGCGTCGCCTTCCTTGATTTCGCTGAATTCCCCGAGCAGGACGGCGCCCACGCTGTCTTCCTCGAGGTTCAGCGCGATGCCGTACACGCCGTGCGGGAACTCGAGCATCTCGCCGGCCATGGCGTTGTCGACGCCGTGCACGCGCGCAATGCCGTCGCCGACCGAGACGATGCTCCCGACTTCGGCGACGTCGACATCGACGGCGTAGCTGCCTATCTGCTCACGGATGATTTTGGAGATCTCTTCGGCTTTGATTTGCATGATGGTCTCACGCGCGTTCGGCCAGCTGGTCCCTCATCTTCTCCAATTGTCTGGTGACGCTGGCGTCATAGACGGTGGTTCCGACTCTGGCGACCAGGCCGCCGACGATCGACGGATCGACGCGCGTTTGCAAGGTGACGGTGTTGCCCGTCACCTGGGCGAGGCGCTGGCGAATGGCTTCCGTCGTGGCGGCATCAAGGGGCGCCGAGGTGGTCAGTTCGGCTCGCACAACCTTGCGATAGCTGAGGAGCCGGTCGCGATACGAGGCGAGAAGGTCGGGCAGCAAGACCAGGCGGTCGCGCTCGGCGAGGAGAACGAGCAACTTGGCGACGATGGTCGTCGTCTTCGCACGGGCCGTCAAGTCGACCATCGCCGCGCGTTTCCTGGTGACCGGCACCGCTGGATTGAGCATGACTTTCTTCAAGGTCGGCTCGCGGTCGAAGAGATCGTGAAAGTCGGCAAGATCCTGCTCGACGCGATCGAGATCGGTCTTCTCCTGCAGGGCGACCTCGAAGAGCGCGCGAGCGTAGCGATTGGCCGCTGTCTTCGTCGACATTTCTCTGACTTCGTGCTCGGCTCTCGGGTTCTCGGTTTTTGGCTTCGGCGTTCGGCTGGCGGGCCCGGGCGCTTGAGAATCATTTCACAAGCGCCACACGTTTATACCATACAAATGTGGACCTTCGGAATGGCCTCGATGACCCGACCGATGCGCCACGCCCGCACGCCGGACGCCTGAAACGCGGCCTCCAGCCGGTCGACCGCCTCGCGATCAACCACAACCAGCAGGCCGCCTGACGTCTGCGGGTCGTACAGCAGGTCCCATCCGGCGGCCCCAGGCTGGGGGGGCCCGGCCCTCACACCGGATGAAAAGTGATCCTGGTTCGAGCCAAGGCCGCCCGAGCGGTTCTGTGCCGCGATCTCCAAGACACCGTCAAATGCCGGGAGCTGCGCCGTCGTGATTTCGAGCGTCACTCCGCTCGCACGAGCGATCTCCGTTCCGTGTCCCGCGAGCCCAAAGCCCGTGACGTCCGTGCAGGCGTGAACGGCGCCGGGGGGGAGCGTTTGGAGCGCCTCGGCTGCCGCGCGATTGAGCGCGGTCATCGACTCGGTCGCCAGCTTCATCATCGCCGGCGTGGCGCGATCGAACTTGATGGCTGTTCCGACGATACCGGTGCCCAGACGTTTGGTGAGGTAGAGGGCGTCACCGGCTCTGGCGCCGGCGTTCGACAGCACTCGCTTCGGGTCGATCGCTCCCGTGACTGCGTATCCAAACTTGATTTCCTTGTCTTGCACCGTGTGCCCGCCGAGCAGCGCGACGCCGGCCTCCCGGAGCTTGTCGAAACCGCCCCGAAAGATCGCCTGAATCGTGTCGTGCTCGAGGCCCGCGCTCGGGAATGCCGCGATGGCGAGCGCGGTCAACGGGCGGCCGCCCATGGCATAGACATCGCTGACTGCGTTAGCGGCCGCTATTTGGCCGTACACGTAGGGGTCGTCGACGATCGGCGTGAAAAAATCGACGGTCTGGACCAGGGCCGGGCCCGACTCCCATTGGAACACACCCGCATCGTCCGCGGTCCTGAAGTCGATCAGCACGCGGTCGTCGTGTTGCGCGGGAATGTCGCTCAGCACCTGAGCGAGCTCGCCGGCGGCGAGTTTGCTCGCTCAACCGGCGCAGGCGACCATCTGGGTCAAGCGCTTGGCCACGGTCCTCCTTTCACCTCAGTTCCGTAATCCGATCGTAGATACGAATGAGCTCATCCTCTGACGCGAAATCAATCTCGATGCGGCCGCGCACCCCGCGACGGACGATGCGGACGCGCGTGCCGAGGAGGAGCTTCAGGCGATCTTCGGCAGCACGCGTGTGGACGTCGACCGGTTTCGTCTTGGAGGCTTCGGGTGGGGGCGGCGGGCCGTCTACGAGTCTTTTGACCAGCGCCTCGGTCTCGCGCACTGAAAGGCCCCGCGCGATCACGTCGCGCGCGATTCGCAGCTGGTCGGCCACGTTGTCGTGCCCATGGCGACTTCTATCGGCGTCGGGCATCGTCGCAGGCCCGCTCTCGGGGAGTCCCGGGCGCGCCAGCGCGAGCAGCGCCCGGGCATGTCCCATCGAGAGTCTGCCGCTCGTGACCTCTGCCTGCACTTCCGGCGGGAGCTTCAGCAGGCGGAGAGTGTTCGTCACCGTCGCGCGCTCTTTGCCGACAGCCGTGGCAATCGCGTCCTGCGTGAGCCCGAACTCGTCGGCGAGGCGGCGGTACGCGAGCGCTTCGTCGATGGGATTGAGATCTTCGCGCTGGAGGTTTTCAACGAGCGCGATCTCGAGCAGCGAGCGCTCATGCCCGGGGGCGACCTCTTTGACGCTGATCGGAACCCGTTGCAGCCCGGCAAGCTTGGCGGCGCGCCAGCGCCGCTCGCCGGCGATGATTTGAAAGTGATCGCCCTGTCTCCGCACGATGATCGGCTGGATGACGCCGTTCGATTTGATCGACCGGGACAACTCGTGAAGCCGGGCATCGTCGAGCATGACGCGGGGCTGCAGGTTGTTTGGCGTCAGCCTGTCGATGTCGACGTCAGTTGTCGAATCGCGGAGCGGTTCAGGCGCGTCCGGAATGAGCGCGCTCAGGCCTTTGCCGAGGGCGGGGCGTTTCTGCTGCATAGTCACCTGTCAGTCAGGCCGCGGGCGCGGCCTTTTCCAGAATCTCCTTCGCCAGAGCAAGGTAGGCTTCCGCGCCGCGTGACTTCACATCGTACGTGATGACGGGCATGCCGTGGCTGGGCGCCTCGCCAAGTCTCACATTGCGAGGGATCACCGTCCGAAAGACTTTCTCCTTGAAGAACTCGCGAACGTCCGTGGCGACCTGTTGACCAAGGTTCGAGCGCCCGTCGTACATCGTCAGCAGCACGCCCTCGATGTCGAGCTGCGGATTGAGAGCTGCGCGCACCCGGCGCATGGTCGTGACGAGATCCGCAAGGCCCTCGAGCGCGAAGTACTCGCAGTGAAGGGGAATCAGGACGGCGTCGGCCGCAACCAGGGCGTTGAGCGTGAGCAGCCCGAGCGACGGAGGGCAGTCGATAAAGAGGAAGTCGTAGTCGTCGCGTGCGGTTTGGAGCAACGCGCGAAGGCGCTCTTCACGAGCAGGCAGCGAGACCATCTCCAGCTCGGCCCCCGTGAGGTGTCTATCGGCGGGGATCAGCGAGAGTCCAGTGACGGCGGTCGGGATGACGAACGGCCGCGCGTCGCGTGTGGGTTCGAGGGTAGTGAGGGCGTTGTACATCGTGCCGCGCTCGGCCGTCTTGTTTCGCTGGCCGAGGCCACTCGTGAGGTTTCCCTGAGGGTCGACATCGGCGAGCAGAATCTTGCAACCCGATAGGGCCAGGGAAGCGGCCAGATTTATCGTCGTCGTGGTCTTGCCGACGCCACCCTTCTGGTTGGCAACGGCGACGATGCGGGCCATTTTTCTGGTGAATGCCATAAACCGCTGGAAACTAGCGGCGGGTGACGGCGGTTCAGAGGATACGGGAGGAGCGGCCCCAGGTCAACTCGGGATCGGCCCTTGGGCTAGCCGTGAAGGACCAGGGCAGGGCAAGGCGGGGGGAGCCTCGACAGCTTCCCACTGTTTCACGTGGAACCAACCGACCGGAGCCGTCCCGATTGCTCCCCGTTGCTGTAGATCGAGAGAAAGCTTCGTCCGTTGCCAAGAAGCTCAATTGTCTCTTGATGAGTCATGCCTTCGATGCGCTGTGCTTGCGATGTCGATCGGAAGACGAGCAACCGTCCCTTTATGCCCAGCAGTTGACGTACGGAAGAGGCAAACGCGTCATCCAGTCTGACCGCTCGTGCGGTTACAAGCTCTGCCGAGCGAGGACGCGCCTGGGCGGTCGCTTCGAATCGGGCATTCTCGACGAAAGCCCCCGAAAGAACGAGCCCGCGAACTGCCTCGCGGAGAAATGCGGCCTTCCGCACCCTGGCCTCGACCATCGTCAAGGAAGCCTCAGGATGGAGAATCTTGAGTGGAATGGCGGGAGAACCGCCACCCGACCCGAGATCGAACCAGGCAACCGGATCGCGTGGGAAATGACATGAAGCAGCAAGCGGCTCAACGAACAAGCGATCAAGTGTCTCGCGAGTCGGCGGGTCGAGCGGAAGGGCCGTCAGGCTGATCTTCCTGTTCCACCTCGCGAGGAGCTCGAAGTAGCACCTTAGTTTCTCGATGGCCTCGTCCGCCAGGTTGACGCCGGCCTTCTCCGACCGCTGAAGGAGTTGGCTTCGCCACTCACTGCTTGTCACTGGCTACTCGTCAGGGGAGGTGCGAACGGCCCGGGTCCGACCGACGTATGCCGCGAGCACTGCCACGGCAGCAGGCGTCACGCCCGGGATTCGCAGCGCGTGGCCGAGCGTATCCGGGCGAACCTGCCCCAGCCGCTGAACGACCTCGCGGGACAGCCCCGGCACGCACTCGAACGCGAAGTTCTTCGGGATGGAGCGCCGCTCGTTTTTTCGAGCGCGCTCGATCTCGCTCTCCTGACGTTTCAAATAGCCGGCGTACTTGATGGCAGTTTCGGCGCTTGCAATGTCCAGGGAAGCTGTTTGCGAGTCGATCCTGATCCCCGAGACCTCTGCAGCAGAATCTGTGTGGGAAAGAGCCTTTAAGAGACCTTCAAGCCGCACTGAAGGTTGTCGCAGGAATTGGCTCGCTGAGACCCGGTTCCCATCGGGTGTGCGTACAAGTGCGCCGTCAAGGTAGCTGAGATTCCACTCATAACGCGAGCGTCGCGCATTGAAAATCTCCCAGCGCGCGTCGTCGACGAGACCTGCTTCACGCCCGCGAGGCGTGAGACGAAGATCAGCGTTGTCGATGCGCAGCAGCAGGCGGTGCTCGGCTCGCGATGTGAACATTCGATAGGGTTCGAGGCAGCCTTTCGTAATGAGGTCGTCGATCAGGATGCCGATGTACGCCTCTTCGCGTCCTAGCGTGAAA
>DATKHR010000286.1:0-3947 GCA_035510155.1 Vicinamibacterales bacterium | reverse complement strand
CTAGATTCTTCGACCGCGCGGCTACCCGATCCGTTCGATTGGTCTTGTCCAGCTGCCTGGCCCGATGCGAACGCGGCCGCTTGTTGAGCCGCGTCACGTCCTTCGTGGCGCTGATCATCCTTGCTGGAGTGAGCGCCACCTCGTGCCGGGGGGCAACCGCGTCGTCATCCAGTCCCGGGTTTCATCTCGAGGGACCTCGGCCGCGTATTCTTGAAACATCACGCGAGATCGGGGTTCCGCTCAACCTGACGAATACCGGCCGGCTCACGTGGGATCCATCCCGCGTTCATCTGTCCTATCACTGGCTCTGGATCGTTCCCCGCGAGACTTTGTCAAGGTCGCGCTGGGACCTGCCGTACCACGACGGGATCCGATCCGCGCTCGGCCAGCCCGTCGCGCCGGGCGCGCGCGTTGCCGTCCAAGGCCGGCTTCTCGCGCCCGAATGGCCGGGACTCTACTGGTTGCAGTGGGACATGGTGGACGAGGGTGTCGCGTGGTTTGCTCAGAACGGCTCCCGACAACCGCGCGCGCTCGTACTCGTTCTGCCACCGCTCGCGTGGATGGCCGCCCCCATTCCGCTGTGCATTGCCCTTCTGGGCGTGCTGGCGGCGAGGCGAGCCACAGCGGGCCGGCCCGCTCGGTGGCCGCTGCTGCCTGGACCGGCAGATGCCCTCTGGTGCGCCGCCGCGCTCGCCTGCAAGCCGCTCATGGTCGTCCACGACGCGCTGCTCGAGCCGACCCCCGTCGCGTACTGGTTGATCGCCGTGGCCGCGGCGCTGCCGCCGATGGTTGGCCTTCTCCTGCCGCGACGGCGGACTCGCGCTTGGCTCCTCGTCGGCATCGGCGTTCTCGGATCGCTCGTCGTGCTCGGGGACGTCGTGTATTACCGATTCTTCGGCGATGTCCTGTCAGCGCCGGCGCTCCTGGCCGCGCGGCAGACTGGGCGGGTGTGGGGCTCGATTCGCGCGCTGCTCTCGCCGGCGTTGCTGTGGATTGTGATCGATTTGCCTGTGGCGATCTGGCTGGCCGTTCGCGTCTCGAAATTGCGCGTGCCGTCGCCGCCCCTCGCACTTCGCGCGCGAACAGCGGGAGCGATCGCCGCCGTGCTCGTGGCCGCGGGCCTGATGGTATCCGCGCCGCGGGTTCTTGCGTCGACACCCCTCGACCAGATGTTTCGCGATCGTGCCGTCGTGGAGCAGCTGGGTCTTTTTGGGTTTCACGCGTACGATGGGTGGAACTATGCGCGCTCCAGGTGGCTTCGCCACGACGCGACGGAGGGGGAGGTCCGCGACGCGCTCTCGTGGTTCGTTCGGCGCACACCGCTGCGTGCCGGGCCGCCGGCCCCTTCCTTCGGCGTCGCGCGCGGCCGAAATCTGATCGTCGTGCAGGTCGAGTCGCTGCAGGAATTCGCGGTCGATTTTCGCGTCAATGGCCAGGACGTGATGCCGCACCTCCGACGCTGGGCCGATGACAGCCTGCGGTTCACCAACGTGACCGACCAGACGAACGAAGGCCGGACCTCGGACGCCGAGTTCACGGCGATGACTTCTCTGCTGCCGCTCGATCATGGCGCCGTGGCGTTCCGCTACCCAGGGAATCACTACGTCGCGTTGCCTCGCGTGCTCGCCGAGCACGGCTACTCTACGCTGTCTGCCGTGGCCTTTGAGCCCGGATTCTGGAACCGTCAGGTCATGCACCCGTCATACGGGTTCGAGCAGTCTCTCTTCGAGTCGGACTTCGAGCTGACCGAGCAGATTGGCTGGGGACTCGACGACCGCGACTTCCTGTCGCAGATGGTGCCACGGCTGGAGCATCTCGGCCAGCCGTTCGCCGCCTGGCTCATCACGCTGTCACTCCATCATCCATTCGATGACTTTCCCGCGCGCCACAAGGTCCTCCAGCTCGGCGCGCTCGAGGGCACGTCATTCGGGAACTACCTGCACACGATGCACTTCTTCGATGCCGCGCTCGATGCGTTCGTGGGGGCACTCTCGTCGCGCGGCCTCCTCGACACGAGCGTGGTGATGGTGTTCGGAGACCATGACGCCGGCTTCGAACAAACGGCGGCGCTTACGCGGACGATTGGCATCCCCGACGGCCGGATCGCTTGGACGGTGAACGATCGGGTGCCGTGCTTCGTCAGATTGCCGCGTCGGGCCGGCATCGACGAGGGTTTGGCCGGCGTGCGCGCTGCACCAGCCGGGCAGACCGATTTTGCCCCGACGATCTTGTCCCTTCTCGGCATCGATCCCGCGGGCCTGCCGTACATCGGACGCAATCTGCTCGGAACCGCCGGAGAGGGTCCTGTTCTGCGTCCGTACGGCGAATGGATCGACAGCCATCACCTGTTCTTCACGCGCGGGACCGCGCTCGCATGCTTCGATCTCGCGGGGCAGCCGGTTGGTGGCGAGGCGTGCGATCAGTCCGATCGCGAAGCGAAGCGTATGCGTGAGATATCCAGACTCGTCGTGACAGCCGACTTGCAAACGACGTTGCGTGCGAGGCTCGGGTCAGACGGACGGGAACGCGATTGACGAGTACAATGTCGCGACCGCATGCGACGCGCCCGCCCGATTCCGCAGACCTTCCTGATCCTGCTCTTCATCGTTGCCGCCGCCGTTCCATCGGGCGCGCAGGAGCCGCCGCCTCGGATTCCGCTTTACGTCATCGATGTGCACGCGACGCTTCCTCGATTCCCGATCGAGCAGGCGCTTGTCGACAGCCGTGGCCTCGATAGTCTCGCCGAGCTCCCGGGCGCGGGGCTCGGTGTTCAGGTCGGCGCGCACGTGTATCCCGTGCGCTGGCGTTTCGTGACGTTCGGCATCGGGGGAGAGGTGTCGCTCAATCGCGCGAGCGTGCAGCCGCCGCAACCGCCCGACAGCAGCGCCGTGCTGCAGAATACCGAGGAGAAGTTTCTCTCAGCGTCTCCGCAGCTCTCGTTCAACTTCGGGAGCGGGCACGGGTGGAGCTATATCAGCGGAGGACTTGGCGTGTCGCAGTGGTCGCTCATTCCGGAAGGCCGCGACGAGCCGTTTCCGTCGGACACCGAGCTCCTGAAGACGCTCAACTACGGCGGCGGCGCGCGGTGGTTTGCGAAGACGCACGTCGCTTTCAGCTTTGACGTCAGGTACTACGCAATCAGCGCCGGCCCGCCGTATCTCGGCCATCCGGGCAGCCCGCGAACGACGCTGCTCATCATCGCCGCCGGAGTCTCCCTGAAGTAAAGCAACGAGATCCTCAAAGACGGTAGTTCACGTCTCCCAGCCTCAACCGTCGTTCGACCCCCAGACGCACTAAACGTTGTCAGCGCTCAGGTTCGCGGCCGTGGTATCCGGCTTGCTCCTCCCCATGTCAGCGGTTCGGTTGGGAACAGGAGCGCCGCGGAAAAGACAAGGAGACGCTTCTATGACACGCGTGTGCTTGACAACCAGTGCGGCGGCCATCGCGGCGGCGATGCTCGTGGCGTGCGGGACGAAAGGCAACGGTGCACCGGCCAATCCGACGAGTCCCACGACACCAACTCCGGTGAGCGTGCGCGCGATCGTTGTCACGAGCGCGCCCACGTCGCAGACGACGTACCAAATGGCGGCGAGAGCGCAGATGACGGACGGTACGTCGCTGGATGTGACGACCGCCTCGCAGTGGATCACCTCCGACACGAGCATCGCAACCGTGTCGCCTTCAGGCCTGCTCACGGTCGTGCGCTCGGGTCACATCTACGTGCGGGCGAACTACCAGAACGGCGCCGGGATGCTCGATATGACGGTCAACCCACAGCAGCTCCCGCCGCAGTCGGGCACGCTCTTGCTTTCGGGCATTGCGACGGAAACCGCGCCTGCCGCGAAGCCGCTGGCAGGCGTGGTGGTTCGCATCATCGCGGGTCCTGATACCGGCCAGTCGACGATGACGTATGGCCGAGGACAGATGATGTTCTTCCCGCCGCTGCA
>DATKHR010000285.1:0-26808 GCA_035510155.1 Vicinamibacterales bacterium | reverse complement strand
CGCGCCAGCCTTCGCGCCGGACGCTCCGGCCGCGAAGCCCGGCCCCGGCTGCATCACGGTCGCGCCAGCGCGCGGCTGGTAGCCCGCCCCGCTGCAAGCCTGGCCCGTCGCACACTCGCCTCGCCGTGCACCCGCCCAGTTGACTTGGACGGCCGATCTCTGCTTTCCTAGAGGTGAGGATTAGACCGGTCGTGTCGTTGCCTGTCCCGGCTCTCCGCGCTTCACTGCTGATTAGCCTCGTGCTTATCGGCGTCGGCATTCGTATGCCGACGTGCAGCGGGTGATGTAGCCAGAACACAAACAAAGCTTCAATCAAAGGCCATCACCCGAAAACGGGTGATGGCCTTTTGGCGTTTAAGGAGTAACCAATGGATCCCGCCCCACATGACGAACCCAAACAGGCACGCCCGCCGGCGCTGCAAGTGCCGCCCGGCGGTCCGACACCACCGCCCGGCGGTCGCCCTCCGACGCCGCCGGGCCAAGACCCCCCCGAGTCCGGCGAGGAACCGGGCTACGGCCACGGCGTGTAAGTGGGGGCTCGGTTCGGCGGGCCGGCGCGCTTTGCGCTCCGCCGGCCAAGTGCTAGCATCCGCGTGCAAGGAGCGCTGGCGATGATGAAAGCGACGATGGTTCTCGTGTTCGGCGCGGGGGTGCTCGTCGGAGGGATGCTGACGCCGTTTGGCACCGCGCGCGCGCAAAACAGTCAACGCGTGTTCGAGCTGCGCACCTATACGGCCCCCGAGGGGAAGCTCAGTGCGCTGCAGGCGAGGTTCCGCGATCACACGCGCCGTATCTTCGAAAAGCACGGCATGACCAGCATCGGCTACTGGGTGCCGGAGGATGCCCCGCAGTCGCAGAACACGCTCATCTACATTCTGGCGCACCCGAGCCGCGAGGCGGCCAAGAAGAACTGGGCCGAGTTCAGCGCCGACCCCGAGTGGCAGAAGGTGTCCGAGGAGTCGCAGCGGGACGGCCGCATCGTCACGAAAGTCGAATCCACCTTCATGGTTCCGACGGACTTTTCGGCGATCAAGTGAAGGGGCCACAGTCCGCCGGAGGCAATCATGAAACGTCTTGTCCTCGTATTGTCCTTCGCTCTCGCGCTGGCCGCCACGTCGGTGTGGACGGCGGCGCAGCCGGCAAGTGCTCAGGGGAGGGGAGCCGCTGGAGCGGGCAATGACCCTCGGTTCACGGGCCGGTCCGACGCGCTCGACTCCAAGGATCTTGGCGTGGGCCGCCGCAGCTTCGAGCCGGGCGCCCGCTCCGCCTGGCATAGCCACGACAAGGGTCAGCTGCTGTTCGTCGAGGAGGGGCGGGCGCGCGTGCAGCGCAAGGGCGAGCCGATCAAAGAGCTGAAGCCAGGTGACAGCGACTACACGCCCCCGAACGTCGTGCACTGGCACGGCGCCGTGCCCGCCGAGCGTTATGTTCAGGTCGCCGTCAGCTTCGGCGGGGACATCAAATGGATGGAAAAGGTCACCGACGCCGAATACAGCGGAAAGCCCTGAGCCCAGAACGCAACCGATGAAGACCTCGGCCGTCACCGTGGCAGGCGCAGCCGTCGCGTGCCTCGCGAGCGTGGCTCTCGTTTCGCGGGCGCCTGTCGCGCTCATTGTACAGGCGCCGCCGGACTGGAAAGTTATCGAAGAAGAAACGATGCGTCACTACCAGACGCTCGTTCGCTTCGATACGACCGTCAAGGAGCGGCCTGCGGCGGAATACCTCAAGCGGGTGCTCGACGAGAACGGCATTCCGGCCGAACTCTTCGCGCTCGAGCCAGATCGTCCGAGCGTGGTCGCGCGCCTCAAGGGCAGCGGCCGCAAGCGCCCCCTGCTCATCATGGGCCACACGGACACCGTGAGCGTCGATCCGTCGAAATGGAAGTTTCCGCCGTTCAGCGCGACGCGCGACGGCGGGTACGTCTATGGACGCGGCACGATCGACGACAAGGACAACGCCACAGCGGCGTTGATGACGATGCTGCTCCTGAAGCGACAAAACGTGCCGCTCGACCGGGATGTGATCTTTCTCGCCGAAGCGGGCGAGGAGGGCAACTCGAGCGTCGGAATCGGGTTCATGGTCAATCAGCGCTTCCCCGAAATCGACGCCGAGTACTGCCTGGCCGAAGGCGGGAACGTGGCGCGTGTCGGCGGCGAGGTGAAATACGCCCGTGTGCAGACGCTCGAAAAAGTGCCGCACGGGATCGAGCTGGTCGCCCACGGCATTTCCGGTCATGGCTCGGTCCCGCTCAAGTCGAACGCCATCGTCCACCTTGCGGGCGCCGTCGCGAGGATCGGGGCGTGGAGGCCGGACATCCGCCTCAATGAAACGACCGGCACGTATTTCCGGAGGCTCGCGACCGTCTCGCCCCCGGACGTGGCGAAGCATTACCAGGACGTGTTGTCACCGGATCCGAAAGTTCGCGCCGCGGCGGATGACTGGCTCTTCGAGAATGAGCCGTCGCATTCGTCGATGTTGCGGACTTCGATCTCGCCCAACATCTTTACGGGCGGCTACCGCTCGAACGTCATTCCGTCCGAGGCCAAGGCCACCCTGGACGTTCGGATGCTGCCGGACGAAGATCCCGCCAAATTTCTCGACCTGGTGAAAGACGTCGTCAACGATCCTACCGTGGAGGTCCGCTTCGCGTCGCAAGAGGGCAGGCCGTCCGGTGCCCAGGCCCGGCTCGATGTCGAGGCGTACAGAGCCATCGAAGCGTCCAACACGCGCGTATACAACGTCATCACCCTGCCGACGATGAGCACCGGGGCGACCGACATGGCGCAACTGCGCGCCCAGGGCGTGCAGTGTTTCGGGATCGGTCCCGCCGTGGACAGCGAAGACGGTCCCAAGGGCTACGGCGCGCACAGCGATCAGGAGCGTCTGCTCGAGAGCGAACTGCACAGGTTCGTCCGCTTCAACTGGGAAGTCGTGACGGAGCTGGCCAGGGCCCGGTAGCCGTCCGCGGGGGCGGGATCCCTCGCATTGGGCAACGTCGGAGTATGATTCGGGGAGCGCCTGCTGGCGGAGTGCCATGCTGCCAGCCCGTTCCTTTATCGTCGCACGCGTTGCCATCGTTCCCGTCATGAAAGTCCTCGCCGTTGTCGTTGCGGCGGTAGCGGTCGGTTCCGGCCAGTCGCAGTCTCAGCCGCCGCCCTTCTCGGTAACGAACCGCACGGTTGCCGTCTTTGCCACGGTGACGCAACAATCCGGCCGCCTGGCGCCCGATCTCGACCGCGATCAGTTCGAGGTGGCCGACAACGGCAAGCGGCAGGATCTGACGCTCTTCGCCAACGACATCCAGCCCATCACGATCGTCATGCTCCTGGACCGCAGCGGCAGCATGCGCGCGAACTTCGCGCGCGTCGAGGCGGCGGCGGAAGAATTCGTTCGTGAGATGCTCCCGGCGGACAAAGCCCGCATCGGGAGCTTCTCGAACCGGATTCAGATCGACCCGCCGGATTTCACGTCGGATCACGCCGCGCTCATCGCGATCCTGCAGCGCGATCTGCAAGAAGAAGGTCCCACGCCGCTCTGGAACGCGGTGAACGTCGGGATCACGGACCTCCTGCACCAGCAGGGCCGGCGCGTCGTTCTCGTCTTCACGGACGGTGTCGACAATCCGATGAACTTCAGCAACCACAACAACTCGCTGAAGTCCGTCATGAAACGCGCCGAGGAAGAAGACGTGATGGTGTACGCGATCGGCTTCTCGGGCGACAACGGACCGCATGCGGGCGGTTACCCGGGCGGGCACGGGCATGGCGGGGGGCGCGGCGGGTTTCCCGGAGGCGGGTTTCCCGGGGGCGGCTTTGGCGGCGCGCGGATCTACGGTGGCAAGCCGTTCGACGAGGGTCCCGACCCCGGACTGAAGGAGCTTGCCGGCGCGACGGGCGGCGGCTACTTCGAGCTGATGTCGACGTCCGATCTCGGGTCGACATTCAAGCGCGTCGCAGACGAGCTGCACCACCAGTACGCGCTCGGATTCACGCCGGCCGTGCTGGACGGCAAGCTGCACGCGCTGACGGTCAAGGTGAACGATTCGTCCATGATTGTCCGCGCGCGGCGGCGCTACCTGGCCGAGAAAGCCGGCACCTAGTCACAAGCTGTTCACGGCCGCCAGGACGTCGTCGGCGTGGCCGTCGACTTTCACGTTGTCCCATCGCCTGACGACCTTGCCGTCCCCGCCAATCAGATAGGTCGTGCGGGCGATGCCCATGAACGAACGCCCGTAGAGCGCCTTCTTCTGCCAGACGCCGTACTTCTCGGCAACCTCGTGATCGATGTCGGCGAGCAGCGGGAAATTGACGTCGAACTTCCTCGCGAACTTCGCCTTGCTCTTCTCGTCGAGGATGCTGATGCCGAGCACTGCGGCTTTGCTCGACTTGAACTTCGGCAGGTTGTCGCGAAACGCGCACGCCTCTTTCGTGCAGCCCGGCGTGTCGTCCTTGGGGTAGAAATAGACCACGACCGGCTGTCCCGCATGATCCGAGAGCCGGTGCGTCTTGCCGTCCTGATCCTTCAATGCGAAAGCCGGCGCCTTCTTTCCTTCTTCGATGAGCGGCATGGGCGGAAATGCTAGCATGTGCGGCCGGACGGCATTGAAGACGCGAACCCTCCTGCTCGCCGCGCTCCTGGCCGCCGCGGTCTCGCTGTCGCACGCGCAGACGGCCGCCTACGATCTGATCCTGCGCCACGGCACGATCGTCGACGGCACCGGGCTGCCCCGGTATCAAGGCGACCTCGCGATCGCCGGCGGGTCGATCGCCCGGATGGGGCGACTGAACGGCGAGCATGCTCCGGTCGACATCGACGTGACGGGGCTCTTCGTGGCACCTGGCTTCATCAACATCCACAGCCACGCCACGCTTGATGGTCTGCCGCGCGCCGAGAACATGTTGACGCAGGGCGTCACCACCGAAATCCTCAACGCCGATGGCGGCGGCCCAGTCGACATCGGCAGCCAGCTGGATGCGGCGTTCGCGCGCGGTCTCGCTGTGAACATCGGCGCGAACATCGGGTTCAACAGCATCTGGTCCGCCGTGGTCGGAGCCGTCGATCGCCGCGCGACGGCCGCCGAAATCGAACGGATGCAGACGTTGGTCGTGGCGGGCCTGGTGCACGGTGCGTGGGGCGTGTCGGCGGGGCTCGACTACAAGCCCGCGTACTTCGCGCAGGCCGAGGAGGTGATCGAAGTCATGGAAGCCGCGCGGCCGTGGCGAACCAACTTCACCAATCACGATCGGGTCACGCCCGAGTCGGGCTACAGCTCGTACGCCGGCATGATGGAGACGCTCGCCATCGGCGAGCGGTCCGGCCTCGCGCCGGTCATCACGCATATGAAGGTGCAGGGGCACGAACAGGGCACGGCGGATCGGATCCTCGGTCAGATGCGCGACGTTGCGGCGCGCGGCACTTACGCGGCAGCCGATGTGTATCCGTACCTGGCCGGTCAGACCGGCCTGGTCGCGTTGATCATCCCTGGATGGGCGCAGGACGGCGGCCGTGACGCGATGCTCGAGCGCTTCAGGGATCCGGCCCTCCGTGCGCGCATCGTAAGGGAAGCTGAGGAGGCGATGGACGCGCGATTCGGAGGCGCCGCGGGTGTCTATCTGACCGACACGAAGCAGGAACTCGCCGCCGTCGTGCGCGAGCTTCAGGTCACGGCGGGCGAAGCCGTGGTGCGCCTGCTGGAGCGAGGAAGCCCGGGTATCATCGCCCGCTTCGGCGCCGAGCCGGACCTTGTCAAGATCCTCCAGCACCCCACGACGTCGATTGCGTGCGACTGCGGCGCCGTGGCCCGTCAGGCGTCTCACCCGCGCTACTACGGCACGTTCCCACGCGTGCTGGGCCATTACGTGCGCGAGCAGAAGGCCCTGACCTGGGAAGACGCCGTACGGAAAATGACCGGACTGCCGGCGACGACAATCGGGCTGGTCGATCGGGGATTCCTGGCGCCCGGCATGGCCGCCGACGTGACGGTCTTCAATCCGGACACCGTCATCGATCACGCGACGTTCGAGGAACCCATGCGTCCGTCCGAGGGCGTCCGGTTCGTCGTGATCAACGGCCGTCTTGTCGTGCGCGACGGGGAGCCGCTCGGGGTTCAGGCAGGACGCCCACTGGTCAGAACCGAGCACATGCCGACGCGGCCGATGAATCTGGACAGCCGGCGATCGCTCGCTCGCCGTGGTCGAGTCGATCGAGCGGAGGTGGTGCTCGAAGTTGCGCAGGACGCCCGGGCGAAGCACGCGGCTGGCTCGTTTCGCCTGCGGGATCCTCAGTCGAAAACGACGATCGACATGAAGGATTTCGGGCTGCTGCAGACGACGGCCGACTGGGCCAGCTTCTCTGGCCGCGCCCGCCTCCACCCGTCAGACGCCGAACGCTCAGTTGTCGTCATCCTCGACGCCAGCAGTCTCGTCGTCGACGCCGGCGACTTTCAACTGGCCGGCCCAATCAAATAACGGTACTCGTGGCTCGGTACTCGTGGCTCGGTACTCTATTCATATCTGAGCGCGCGCATGGGCTCGACTTGCGATGCGCGGCGGGCCGGAATGAGTCCTGCTCCGAGTGCCACCAGCGTGAGGACCCCCGTAGATCCCGCGAGCACAGTCGGATCCCAGCCTTTGAGCTCATAGAGCAGTGACGCCGCCAGGCGCCCGAGTGAGATCGCGCCGATCAGGCCGACGGTGCCGCCCACGATGGTCATCACGCCGACCTGCCGCAGCACCATCGCGCGCACGCGCGCGGGCGCGGCGCCGAGCGCCATGCGCACTCCGATTTCACGCGTACGCTGCGAGACGGTGTATGCGAGCACTCCGTAGAGGCCGATGGCAGCCAACACGGTCGCCAGACAGGCGAACGCCGTCGACAAGACGCTGATGAAGCGATCGAGAAACACGTTATCGCGGATCTGCTGCGGCAGCGTCTTCAGGTTCTCGACCGGCAGGTTGGGGTCCAATAGCGCGATGGTCTTTGTGACGTTGGCCATGAAGCGCTTGGGGTCGCCCGCGGTTCGGACGTAGAAGGTGATCGACCCGATGCGCTCCCTCTGCCGATAGGGGAGAAAGTATTGCGGGGGGATTTCGCGCTTCACTTGGCTGTACTTGGCGTCCTTCACGAGACCCACGATTTCGACGTCGAGAGGCTTGTCCCTGCCTTCGCTGGTCATGTGTTTGCCGATCGGGTCCGCGCCCAGGTTGAACTTCTTCGCGAACGCCTCGTTCACGACGGCAACCTTGCGGGAGCCGAGCGCGTCGGTTCTGCTGAACTCGCGCCCCCGGAGCACGGGGATGCCGAGCGTTCGAAAGTACGCCGGCCCGATCGGATTGAAGCTCGCCGCCGTGTTGGTGTCAGGCCCGGCCTCGAAGCCCTCGACTCTCATGCTGTTGTTCCAGTTGTTGCCCGAGAGCAGCGCGACCTGGCCGCTCGTCACTCCGTTCGCCCCCGGCAGCGCGCTCAAGGATTCCTCCACGCGCTCGAAGAGCTGCTTCGTACGTTCGGGCGAGTAGCCATTCAGCTCGGGAGAGATCGCGAACAAGATGACGTTGTCGGCGTTGAGGCCCAACTGCACGCGGCTGACGTTCACCAGGCTCTTCACGAACAGCCCTGACGCCACCAGCAGCGCCATCGAAAGCGCTATCTGCGACGTGGCGAGCGCCGTGCGGAAGCGCGCGGCCGTTCGAGCCCCGGCCGTCTGGCTCGTGGCGCCCTTGAGCGCCGAGACCAGATCCGGGCGCGTGCTGTGCAGCGCCGGGAACAGACCGAACAGGAGTCCCGTGCCGAGCGTCAGGGCGGCCGCGTACAACAGGGCGCTGTTGTCGACGCGCAACAGCACGGCGTCGGTCGCCTGCCTGGGGAGAATGGCGGCCATCAGGCTCAAGGTCCATTGGGCGACGAAGATGCCGCCGACCCCGCCGAGGAGCGCGAGCAGGAAGGACTCGCCGAGCAGCTGCCGGATCAGATGCCCGCGACCTGCCCCGATCGACAGTCTCACGGCCATCTCGCCCGCGCGGGACGCCGCTCGCGCGAGCAGCAGGTTCGCAACGTTCGCGCACGCGATGAGGAGGACGAACGCCGTGACCCCAAGAAGAATCCTGAGGGGCGCGCCGGCCTCCGTGGACACAGTGCTCTGTCCGCGCGCGCCGCGCTCCATGATGAGCGTCTTCGTCCTGAATCTCGCCATCGTCTGATCGCTCATCCCGCGCTGCAGCGGCACCTCGACCTCGTTGACGATGTTGTGGTAGGGCGTCGCGAGCGCGGTGCGCGCTTGCTCGATCGTCAACGAAGGTTTCAGGCGCGCGAAGACGTACGCCCAGTAGCTGCGGCGGTTGTCGAACTCCTTGGAGGGCTGAGAAAACCCGAGCATCGTGATCGGCGCAAAGAGCGCCGGCTTGAGACCGATCGTGGTTCCATCGAATCCACGCTCGCTCACGCCGACCACGGTCATCGTCTGGCCGTTCACGACAATGGGTTGATCCAGGATCGCCGGATCGAGCCCGAAGCGCCGCTGCCAGTAGCCATAGCTCAGGACGACGACATGCGACTCGCCGGGCGAGCGGTCGTCATCGGGCGTCAGGAGGCGGCCAATCGCGGGTTGGATGCCCAAGACCGGAAAGTAGCTGCCTGAGACCAGGATGCCCTCGAGGTTCTCGGTCTGGCCGCGGGCGGCCAGGTTTGCGTCGAAGGTGACGTGCGCGGCGAGACCGGTAAACGGCGTTTGAGCGCGCTCGAGATCGCGGAACATCGGGTAGCTGAAAACCCAATCGCAGCTTCCCTGCATGCTGCAGGAGTTCGAGCCGGGTTTCGGGCCGGGCGCGCCGATATTGACCAGGTGATCGGGGTCCGGCACGGGCAGCGGCCGCAGCAGGATCTGGTTGAAAAGAGAGAAGATCGCAGCGTTGGCGCCGATTCCGAGGGCGAGCGAGACGATGGCGACAGTCGTCACGAACGGCGCTTTGAACAGCGTGCGGAGCGCAAACTTCAGGTTCAGCATATGCTTTCTCACGAGCCGATTGCGGGCCTTGTGGCCGCTCGGTCGGATGACGTGGACAAGAGTCCCGGAAAGATAGACGAACGGGCGACGCTGAGAGTTTACCGCGGGCGACGGCCGCGTTCCGGCGCGTGCGCGGGAAACCCAGATGGCACGTCCATTCGGAGACCTCATGGATCGTGAGCCGGCCCGGCTGGCCAATCACATCACGCGCACAGTCACCGGACCGATGTGGCACGGACCTGCGCTCGCACAAGCGCTCAATGGTGTTTCGCACGAGCAGGCGGCTCGGAGACCCGTCGCAGGAGCTCACACGATTTGGGAGATCGTCCTCCACGTCACCGCGTGGGCCGACATCGCGCGGGCCAGGATCCACGGCGAGCGGACCGGCGATCCCACGCCTGCCGAGGACTGGCCGCCGGTTGGAGCGACGGGAGAAGCGGAGTGGCACGCGGTCGTCGAACGATTGCGGGAGAGCCACCGCGCGTTGGCCCGGGAGGTTCGTCACCTCGACGAGCACGCGATTGGCGAGAAGGTCGCCGGCCTCGACTACACTGTTTCCAACCTGCTGCACGGCGTGATCGAGCATGGGACGTACCACGGAGGGCAAATCGTGCTCCTCGGCAAAGTCCTCGAACGGTCCTCGCGATGAAACCGCGATTCTTCAAGTCGCCCCCGGCGTTTCGCGCGTGGCTCGAGAAGTACCACGCGACCGCTCGCGAGCTGGTCGTCGGCTTCCACAAGAAGAGGACGGGCGCCCCGAGCATCACGTGGCCAGAATCGGTCGACGAGGCGTTGTGCTTCGGCTGGATCGACGGCGTGCGTCACAGACTCGACGAACGAAGCTATTCGATCCGGTTCACGCTGCGCAAACGCGGGAGCATCTGGAGCCTGGTCAATACGAAGCGCGTCGAAGTTCTGACACGCGAGGGGCGCATGCACGCGGCGGGGTTGGAGGCCTTTCACGCGCGAGATGCACGCAAGACAGGTGTGTACTCGTTCGAGCGCCAGGCGGCGAGCATGCCGCCGGCGTTCGTACGCCAGCTGCGAGCCAACAAGAAAGCGTGGGCGTACTTCGAGACCGCGCCGCCCTACTACCGGCGGATGGTCACCTACTGGGTGGTCAGCGCCAAACAAGAGGCGACGCGCGCCCGCCGGCTTGCCGTGTTGATCGACAGCTCGGCGAAAGGCGAGAAAGTGCCCCCGGCGATGCCGACGAGCAAGAAGGGGGAGAAGCGCTTTGGTCCGGGCCAAGCCAGGGACGACCGGGCCCAGGCGAACGACTCTGGCCGGCCGTCGGCCCCCTCGATTCGCGTCGATCGCGCAACGGAGCGCGATGTGCCGACGGTCTTTCAGATGATTCGGGCTCTCGCCGAGTACGAGCGCATGTCGGATCAGGTCGTGGCCACCGAATCCGGGCTGCGTGAAGCGCTGTTCGGCCCGCGTCCGGCCGCGGAGGTGATCATTGCTTACGTGGGGGGACGGGCGGCCGGCTTTGCCCTGTTCTTCCACAACTTCTCGACGTTCGTCGGGCGTCAGGGGTTGTACTTGGAGGATCTGTTCGTCAAACCCGAATTTCGAGGACTGGGCCTTGGCAAACGGCTGCTCGCCGAGCTGGCTCGGATCACTGTCGAGCGGCGGTGTGGGCGCCTGGAATGGGCGGTCCTGGACTGGAACGAGCCGGCGATAGGGTTTTACAAGAGGCTCGGCGCGCGGCCCATGCACGACTGGACGGTCTTTCGCCTCGCCGGGGACGAGTTGAAACGGCTCGCAGAGGCGCCGCTTCCGCGCTAAAATGCCGGGACAAGGAGGAACCATGAGTGTTTCCCGCCGGAGATTCATGGGCGGCGTCGCCGCCGCGGTCGGATATCTGGGCGTCGGACCGGAGGCAGACCTCTTCGCGCAGCAGAACGCGCCTGGCGCCGCCGCGCGGGTCCGGTCCGCGGCGTCTGGCAACGAAGACTGGGATTCCTTCGCGCACCTGTCGAGCAACGAGAACTGCTGGGGACCGCCCGATTCCGTCATGAAGGCGATGACCTCGGCGTGGAAGTACTCGAACCGGTACGGGTATCCGGACGGCAACATCGTCGGAGAGATTGCGAAGCATCACGGCGTGAAGCCCGACAACGTCCTGCTCGGCGCGGGCTCCGGCGAGATCCTCGACGTGGTCGGTACCACGTACCTCCTGGGCGGCAAGAAAGTGCTCGGTGTGGAGCCGACCTACAGCTCCGTGTATCAGCACGCGACGAGCATCAAGACGTCCGCGATCAAGCTGCCGCTGACCAAAGACTACCGGCAGGACATGAACGCGTTCATCAAAACGGCGAACGCGCGCGCGAAGGAGATCGGCCTGGTTTACCTGTGCAACCCGAACAATCCGACGGGCGTCGTCGTCACGAAGAATGAAGTCAAGCAGCTCCTCGACGGCCTGCCGCCCGGCATGCCCGTGCTCATCGACGAGGCGTATCACCACTTCGTGGACGATCCGCAGTACGCGACGTCGGTGCCGTACGTCATCGAGGGGCGCCCGGTGATCATCGCGCGAACGTTCTCGAAGATCGCTGCGCTCGCCGGCATGCGCCTCGGCTACGCGGTGGCGTCCGCGGACATGATCCAGGCCATGCGGCCGTACAGCATGGGCAGCATCAACGCGCTCGTGAAGTGGGGCGGGGTCGCGTCGCTCAAGGACACGCAGTCCCAGGCAGACGTCAAGAGCAAGACCCTCGCGCTTCGCAAGAAGACGACGAGCGAGCTCGAGGCCTACGGCTACGAGACGATACCGTCCGAGACGAACTTCTTCATGGTGCACATCGGCCGCGAGATACAGCCGGTCATCGACGAGTTCCGCGCGAAGAAGGTCATGGTCGGCCGGCCGTTCCCGCCGATGACGACGCATATGCGCGTGTCGATCGGAACGGCGGACGAGATGGACCGGTTCACGAAGGCGTTCAAGGAGATTTTCCCGGCGAAGACGCGGACAACTGCGGCGGCGTAACGCGGTGCCGTGAGAGCGGGATCGGGTATCGGGAAATCAGACGTCAGGAAGTAGCGGAAGCATCGGGATAGAGGGCGACAGCGAACGTTCTGTCGCCCTTTTTCTTTGCCCTGCGAAATGGTGGGACAAGTCGCCGGCGCCTGAGCGACGACCGGCCGGAGGCGGTGACAGGATGACGAAGTGTGAGTGCACGCGCCGCTCCCGCGGGCCCGGGTGGGCCGGCGTGGTGCTGTTCTCTTTCTGGGCTGCTGTCACGCTCGGACAAGGACAAGCCGCCACATTGCTGGCACGATTTTCGAAGCCGGATCCGTCTCGAAGCAGTTCACCGCCGCCGCGGTTCTGCTCCTGGCCCGGGACGGCAAGCTGTCTCTCGACGATCCCGTGCGCAAGTATGTGCCGGAGCTGCCCGAGTATTCTCCGGGGCCACCGTTGACGGTTCGTCACGTGCTGAACCACACGAGCGGCCTGCGCGACTGGGGCAGCGTCGCCGCCATTGCGGGGTGGCCGCGCACCACGCGGGTCCATACGCACGCCCATGTGCTCGACATCGTCAGCCGGCAGCAATCGCTCAACTTCCCGCCAGGCTCGCGCTGGTCGTACAGCAACACCGGGTACAACCTTGCAGCCATCATCGTCTCGCGCGTGAGCGGGAAGCCGTTCCCCGAGCTCACGCGGGAGCGGCTGTTCGAGCCGCTCGGCATGACCCACACTTCCTGGCGCGATGACTACACACGAATCGTCAAAGGCCGGGCCATTGCGTATGTGGAGTCACATGGAGCGTTTCACACTGACATGCCGTTCGAGAACGTGTACGGCAACGGCGGGCTGCTCACGACGGTCGGCGACCTCCTGAAATGGAACGAGAACTTCACAACTCACGTGGTTGGCGACCCCGCGTTCGCGGAGTACCAGCAGCAGCGCGGTGCGTTCACTGACGGTCGCCAGCACGGATATGGCCTCGGACTGTTTATCGGAACGTACAAGGGCCTGCGGGAGGTGAGCCACAGCGGTTCGACGGCGGGCTACTCGGCGTTCTTGACGCGGTTTCCCGACGAGCGCGTATCCGTGGCGGTTCTCTGTAACGTCGCCACCAATGCGACGACCCTGGCGCACGAGGTCAGCGATGTCGCTCTCGCGGGGCGCTTGAAGCCGCCCGTTCCGCCAAAGGCGACGCATACGCTGACGGGCCTCGAGGCCGCGCGCATCACTGGCCTGTATCGCGACAAGCTGACCGGCGCGCCGTTAACGATCGTGTTCGAGGACGGCAGGCTGAGCGCTGCGCGGCTGGGTGTGCTGGTTCCGGCGTCCGGACTGCATTTCGCGACCGCGTTGAATCAGACGTGGGATTTCGACGGGAACGGCGGCGCGCGGGCGGAGGACGAGTATGGCACCGTCGACCTGTACGAGCGCGTCGCGGCTGCGCGGCCGAGCCTGCACGAGCTCGAAGCGTATGCGGGGGCTTATGCGAGCGACGAGGCGGAGGTCGACATGACGGCGAAGGTCGACGCCCAAGGGCTTCTCCTGAAGCGGCGGCCGGATGCGACTATCCGCTTGACGCCTGTTTATGCCGATGCGTTTCGTGCCGACTCGTTGGGCACCGTCATCTTCAACCGCGACGCGGGGGGCCGTCCGATCGGCTTCCGGGTCGTCCAGGATCGCGTGTGGAGCATGCCGTTTCATCGCATGAGCGATCCCGCGCCGACCGCGGATAAAGGAGTGGGGCGTTGAGCACCATCTCGAAGATGGCTAAATGGCTAATGGCTCATGACGCCATCAGCCATGCCAGTGTTCAGCCAGCCATCAGCCATCAGCCATGACAGAGCTCGTTTACTTGAGGTGCTTTCCCACCAGCTTGGTCATCTCGAACATGTTGACCTGCGCCTTGCCGCCGAAGATCGGCTTCAAGGTGTCGTCAGACTTGATCATCCGCTTGTTCTTCGCGTCCTGCAGCTTGTTCTTCTTGATGTAGGCCCACAGTTTCTTGGTGACCTCGGTTCTGGGCAGCGGCTTCAAGCCCACGACCTCCGACAGCGCAGCGCTCGGCTGCACCGGCTTCATGAAGGCTGCATTGGGCTTCCGCTTCGACTTCGCTGCTTTCTTGGCCATGTCGTCTCCCTGTGATTGATGTCGATTGAGCCGTCAAGCTGTGAAGGTCGCCCGCCCGTGAGCGGCCCGCCGAACCGGCTGCGCCATATTATGAACGCATTTTCCTCCTTGTACCAGGTTCACGCCCGGGCCCTCGCGTCCTGGCCGTCTTCGAGAATCGCCGAGTAGCAGAGCACGTCGCAAAGCACGCCAGGGGAGAGGTTCGGGAATTCGGCGTAGCGCCTGAGCGTGCCTTCCAGCGTGAAGCCGTTCTTTTCAAGCACGCGGGCGGACGCTCGATGGGCGTGGTGGCAGAGGGCGTACAGGCGGCAGACGCCGCAGCCGGCCGCGACCGAGACCATGGCGCGCAAGGCTTCAGTCGCGTAGCCGCGGCCCCACGCGTTCTTCGCGAGCACGTACCCCGTGGCGGCCCGCGCAGGTGTCTCGAAAACGAGGCCGGTACTCCCGATGAGCGTCTGCGAATCGCGGACCAGTATCACATAGGGTCCAGCCGGCCATTTGCGCCACTCGGCGTTGCTGAACTGGAGGAATGCGCGTGTCTCGTTCGGGCGTGCGTGACGGGGCCACCCGACGTACCGCGTGACGTCGGGGTCCGACGCGTACGTCGCGAAGATGGCTTTCACGTCTCCGAGCGTGGGACGTCGGATGATCAGACGATCGGTCTCGAGCCGCTCTGGTGCCCGCACGGCAGTGTCTTAGTGCTTCCCTTCGACCCAGTCGGCGAGCGTCCTCCATTCGGGATCGTCCTGCGATGTCCAGTGCTTGCCACCGGGATGGAACGCGACCCCGCCGGCATCCGCTGCCAGCGGCATCGTCAGCAGACGGCTCTTGAGCGGCACGCCCGGCAAGACGAAGCGCTTCACCACGTCGAAGTTCTTCCGGGACTGGTCATCGGTCCACATGCTGGAGCCGGGCGACAAGGCCTGCAACCGGAACGCGGTACCGGTCGAGTGGCACACATAGCACCGCGCGTGGCCCGGGCGCTTCTCGAGCAGCAGCGGCTCGACTCTGGCTTTGAAGACCTCGTAGTCCAGCGCTCCGGGCGGAGTCGCCGGCGGCGCGGGGGGTGGGCCGGCGGCCTGAACCATGAAAAAAGCTTGAACGAGAAGAAGAGTGAGCCACATGGTCCGGTATTCTAGAGTAGCTTAGAGTATCCGCCTATGCAGACCAAGTCATTCATCGTGCCGATTGCGTTCCTCGCGGCCAGCCTCTCGCTCGAGGCCCGAAGTGACCACGTCCGGATCGTCCAGACCAATTCGGCAGGCGACAGCGTGATGCTGATCGATCCGGCGACCAACAGTGTGGTCGGCGAGATTCGCGACATTGAGGTGAACCATGGCGCCGCCGTGGCGCCGGACGGCAGCCGCTTCTACATCACCAACGAAGCAGAGTCGACCGTTGACGTCGCGGATGCGAAGAGCCTCACGGTGATCAAGAGGATTCCGCTGACGAACCATCCTAACAACATCACCATCAGCAAGGACGGCAAGCGCGTCTACGCTGCCATCGTGGCTGGGGCAGGAGCCGTGGACGTCATCGATACCGCGACGCTGACGCGGGTCAAGAGCATCCGCACGGAGGGTGGCGTCCACAACACGTATGTCACGCCGGACGGCCTGTACGTCGTGGCCGGTTCGATCATCGGCCGCAAGATCTCGGTCATCGATGCGAAGACCGAAGAGATCGTGTGGACGATTCCGATGGAGGCGGGCGTGCGGCCGATCTGCTTCGAAAAGAACGCCGACGGCTCGACCCACCGGATGTTCGTGCAGTTGTCGGACTTCCATGGCTTCCTCGGCGTGGACTGGGCGAGCCGGCAGATTGTCGATCGCGTGAAGCTGCCCGACGTTCCGGTGAACGAGCGCCACACCGAGGGGCTGCAAGGGTCGCCGTCGCACGGCATCGGCATCGCGCCGGACGGCAAGACCCTGTGGGTGAACAGCAAGGTCAACAGCCGCGTGTATGTCTACTCGATGCCCGACCTGAAGCTCGTTGCCGGCGTGAAGGTCGGCGATCACCCCGACTGGCTGACGTTCACCCCCGACAGCAAGCGGATCTACGTGGCCAACGCCGGATCGAACTCCGTGTCGGCCGTGGACGTCGCGACACACACGGAGATCGCCCGGATTGCCGTCGGCCAGGTCCCGAAGCGCAACATCACGGCGGTTCTGCCGTAAGGACGAATCGGCCCTCGGGCCGACGTCCGGTCGGGCCAAATGCCCTCGTGGTAGCATCGCGCATTCCCTTTTGAAGGATGCGCGATGACGTCACGGCGGTATCTTCCTGCAATTTTTCTTCTCTTCATCGGCAGCGGGTGCGCGGCGCTGATTTACGAAATCGTCTGGTTCCAGCTCCTGGAGATGGTCATCGGGTCGTCGGCCATCTCTCTCGGCATCCTCCTGGGGACGTTCATGGGCGGGATGTGTCTCGGCAGCCTGCTCGTTCCGCGCGTCGTCTCGCCCGAACGGCATCCGATGCGGGTCTACGCGGCGCTGGAGCTGGGCATTGGCGTTCTGGGTTTGCTGATCCTCGCAGGCATGCCGGTCGTCGGCGGTGCGTACACCGCGTGGGCGGGCACCGGGACATCCGGCGTCATTCTTCGTGCGGTTGCGGCCGGCATCTGCTTGATCCCGCCAACCGTGCTCATGGGCGCGACGCTGCCGGCGATCTCTCGTTGGGTCAAGGCAACGCCTGAGGGCGTCTCGTGGCTTGGGTTTTTTTACGGCGGCAACATCACTGGTGGCGTCGTCGGAAGCCTGGCGGCGGGATTCTATCTGCTGCGCGTCTACGATGTGGTGGCTGCGACATGGACCGCCTTCGGTGTCAATGTCGTCGTGGCGGCCGTGGCGTGGTTGTTGGCCCGCGTGACGCGTTACGTCCACGAGGTCGGGCCGGTCAGCGCGACCGCGGGCTCGGGGAACTGGTCGGCGTATGTGGCGATCGCGCTTTCCGGACTGACCGCGCTCGCCTCGGAAGTGATCTGGACCCGCATTCTGTCACTTCATTTCGGGGCGACGGTCTATACCTTCTCGATCATCCTCGCCGTTTTCCTTGTCGGTCTCGGAGTAGGCAGCACGGCCGGCGCCGTGATCGCTCGCGAAACATCGTCACCACGCCACGCGCTCGGGTGGTGTCAGCTTCTATTGTGCGCGGCGATGGCCTGGGCGGCGTACATGAACACGGAGTCGTTGCCCTACTGGCCGATCAACCCGTCCCTCTCGACGTCGCCCTGGTACACGCTGCAGCTCGATCTCGTGCGTTGCTTCTGGGTCGTGCTGCCTGGAGCGATGCTCTGGGGCGCCAGCTTTCCGCTTGCTCTGGCCGCCGCGGCCTCGAGTCATCCGTCGGGGGCGGATCCCGCCGCGCACGAAGAAGATTCGGCGCGGCTCGCGGGGGGCGTTTACGCCGCGAATACAGTGGGCGCCATCCTCGGCTCCCTTGTCGCCACTTTCGTCCTGATCCCGTGGATCGGCAGCTCGCATGCCCAGCAGGTGCTCATCGTGCTGTCGGCGTTTTCAGCGTTGCTGATGCTCGACCCGACCTCCACGGGCGCTGACGAGAGGGCCGCGCCCGGCGGCGAACGCGCCGCGGGCGGCAGTCGCAAGAGCTGGCACCCCGCAGCCACCGCCTTCTTGGTGGTCGCCATGGTGGCGGCCGGTCTGCTCGCGCGGAGCGTCCGCGAGCTTCCCGGCCTTCTGGTCGCGTACGGGCGCTTCGCGGCCACGCGCATCGGGCAGGCCGACGTCATCTATGTGGGCGAGGGCTTGAACGCGTCGGTCGCGGTTTCGCGCATGTCGAACGGCGTCCTCAACTACCACAACGCGGGCAAGGTCCAGGCGTCGAGCGAGCCGCAGGACATGCGGCTGCAGCGCATGCTCGGCCACCTGACCACGCTCATCCCGCCGAGTCCGAAGAAGATCGTCGTCATCGGCTGCGGCGCCGGTGTCACCGCGGGCGCAGTCTCCATCGATCCGGCGGTCGAGCGGGAGACGATCGCCGAAATCGAGCCCCTTGTTCCCCGCGTCGTGTCGACCTACTTCGCCGAATACAACTTCGATGTCGTGCGCAACCCGAAGGTGCGCGTGCACATCGACGATGCACGGAATTTCCTGCAGACGACGGGGGAGAAATTCGATGCCGTGACGTCCGACCCGCTCGACCCATGGGTGAAGGGCGCGGCGATGCTCTACACGAGGGAGTTCTTCGAGGGGGTGAAGCGTCACCTCAATCGAGGCGGCGCGGTCACACTGTTTGTGCAGTTGTACGAGAGCAACACGGCCGCCGTGAAGAGCGAGATCGCCACGTTCCTCGAGGCGTTTCCAAACGGCATCGTCTGGGGCAACACGAATGAAGGCCGCGGATACGATCTCGTGCTCATGGGAACGGCCGAGCCCGTCACCATCGACGTGGACGCGATTCAAGCGAAGCTCGAGCGGCCCGAGTACGCGCAGATGGCGAAGTCGTTGCGCGAGATCGGCATGAACACCGCTGTCGATCTCTTTTCGACCTACGCCGGCAGGAAACCCGATCTCGAGCCGTGGCTCCGCGACGCGATGATCAACCGCGATCGGAACCTGCGGCTGCAATACCTTGCCGGCCTGGGACTGAACCTGTACCAGGCGGACGCGATTTACACAGATATGCTGCGATACGTGACGAAAATGCCGGAGGATCTCTTCGTCGCGAACGAGCAAACCAAGCGGGCGCTTTTTGCGGCCATCAACCGGGCGCAGGGAAGGTAGCCAGTGCGTTACACAGTCATCGCTTCGGCGCTCCTCCTTTCAACTGCCGTCGCGTTGCCGCGCGGTCAGTCGGGTCCCCCTGGCCAGCCCGTCCCTGCATCCCTTTATGCGGGCCTGAAGTGGCGATCCGTGGGGCCCTTCAGAGCCGGCCGGGTCAACGGCGTCACCGGCGTGGCGGGACAGCCGAGCGTGTTCTACTCGGGGTCGGTTGGCGGCGGCGTGTGGAAGACCACCAATGCCGGCCGTACGTGGTTTCCGATTTTCGACTCGCAACCGATTGCCTCCATAGGCGCCATCGCCGTCGCGGCAGCGAATCCGAGCGTGGTCTACGTGGGCACCGGCGAGGCTGACATGCGTTCGCAGATCTCGTTTGGCAACGGCGTCTACAAGTCGACGGACGCCGGAGCCACGTGGACACACGTCGGCCTGGACACCACGCGTCAGATCGGCAGGGTGATCGTCGATCCCGGCAACCCGAACGTTGTCTTCGTCGCGGCGCTCGGCCACGTGTATGGCGCGAATCCCGATCGAGGCGTCTACCGATCACAGGACGGCGGTGCCACGTGGCAGCGTGTGTTGTTCAAGAACGATGACGTCGGCGCGATCGATCTCGCTTTCGATCCGTCGACGGCTCAGACCATCTACGCGTCTTTGTGGAACACTCGCCGTCCTCCCTGGAGCGTGTATCCGCCTTCAACGGGGCCCGGGAGCGGGCTCTACAAGTCCACGGACGGAGGCAACAGCTGGCACGCGCTGACCGCGGGCCTTCCCTCAGAAGGGGTCGGACGCATCGGCATCGCGGTGGCTCCGTCCAATCATCTCCGCGTGTACGCCATCGTCGACGCCAAGGACGGCGGGCTGTACCGGTCGGACGACGCGGGGGGCACCTGGGGCAAGGCGTCCGGCGACACGCGTATCTGGGGACGGGGATGGTATTTCGGCAAAGTGGTGGTCGATCCGAAGAACCCCGATCTCGTGTACGTGTCGAATACAGGTGTCTACCGGTCGCGGGACGGCGGGCGGACGTTCGGCGAGCCGTTCAAGGGATCGCCGGGCGGCGACGACTATCACCAGTTGTGGATTTATCCGGATGACGGCAACCGCATGATCCTGGGTGGCGATCAGGGCGCGGTGATCAGCGTGGACGGCCTTTCCGAACACCCGACATGGACGTCGTGGCTGAACCAGTCGATTGCCGAGCTGTATCACGTGGCGCCTGACTTTCATTTCCCGTACTGGGTGACCGGCGCGCAGCAGGACAGTGGCGCCGTGCGGGTCAGATCGCGCGGCAAATTCGCCAGTATCACGATGCGCGATTGGGAGCCGCTCTGCGCCGGGGGCGAGAGCGGGTACACGGCGCCCGATCCGCTCCACCCGGACCTCGTGTTTGGAGGAACGGTCGAACGCTGCAACGTCGAAACGGGCGAGCGGAAGAACGTGACACCCGAAGTCAACTTGCCGGCGCCGGCGCGTCATACATGGACGAATCCGCTCGTCTTCTCGCTCGCGGATCCGCGCGCGCTCTACTTCGGGGATCAATTCCTGTTCAAGACGAGCGACGGCGGCGAGCATTGGGCGCGACTGAGCGACGACCTCACCCGGCCGCATCCGGTCGACCCCGCGAACCTCGACGCCGCCACGTCGGCGGATGTCGATCGAACGCGTGGCAAGGGCGGCGTGATCTACACGATTGCGCCATCGCCGGTTCGCGCGCCGCTTATCTGGATCGGCACCGACGATGGGCTGATCAAGCTGACGGCAGACGACGGCAAGACGTGGCAGGACGTGACGCCGCGCGAGCTCACGCCGTGGAGCAAGGTCGTGATGATGGCGGCCTCGCATTTCGATGCTGGCGAAGCCTGGGCGGCGGTCGATCGACACCGGCTCGAGGACAACGAGCCGTACATCTATCGCACGTCGGACAGCGGCAAGACCTGGCAGAAAATCACTCGCGGTCTACCGCCGGGTGTTTACGTGCAGACGGTCAAAGAGGATCCGAAGAAGCGCGGCCTCCTCGTAGCGGGCACGGAGCTCGGTGTCTTCGTTTCGTTCGACGATGGCGACAACTGGCGGCCGCTGCAGCTCAACCTGCCGCCCTCATCGAGCCGCGATCTGGCCTTCAAAGACAACGATCTCATCGTCGCCACACACGGACGAGGGTTCTGGATCCTCGATGACATCAGCGCGCTCAGGCAGGCAGCAGAGGTCGGGACGGCGGAGGCATGGCTGTTCCGGCCGGCTGATGCCTTCATTCTGCCGCCGGGCACTGACGATGGGACGCCGACGCAGAAGGACGAGGCGTGGGCGGAGAATCCGCCTGACGGCGCGATCATCGACTACTACCTGAAGTCGCCGGCGAGTGACGGCGTGACGATCGAGATTCTGAACAGCGGTGGCGCGACGGTTCGCAGGTACGCGAGCACCGATCCCGTGGCGGCCCTCGACGCTGGCACGTTGGTGGTCAATGCCGTCTGGCAGCGCACGCAGGCGCCCCTGTCTACGGGCGCCGGCCTGCATCGCGTCGTTTGGGATTTCCGGCCGCGGCCGGCGCCCGGGGGACGCGGCGGCCGCGGCGGCGGTGGTGGTGGCGGCGGCGGCGGGCGCGGTGGGCCGCCGCCGATTGCGCCTGGCAGCTACTCGGTCAAGTTGACGGTGAACGGCACGAGTTACTCACAGCCGTTGGCCGTGAAGGCGGACCCGCGCGCAAGGCCATGAGCATCGAGATCGCGCGGCGTGGCCATGTCGCGCTCATCGAGATGCGGCACGGCAAGGCGAACGCGATGGACCTCGAGTTCTGCTCGGAGCTGACCGCGCGGCTCAACGAATGCGAGGAAGCCGGAGCTCTTGTCATCACCGGATACGGCGGGATTTTTTCTGCGGGCGTCGATCTGATGCGTGTGGTGGACGGCGGCGCATCGTACGTGAGCGCGTTTTTGCCGGAGCTCGCGCAGGTCTTCGAGTCGGTCTTCGCATGCCCGAAGCCTGTGATCGCGGCCGTTAACGGACATGCCATCGCGGGTGGGTGCGTTCTTGCGTGCGCCGCGGATCAGCGAGTGATGGCTGCCGGCAACGGTCGGATTGGCATTCCAGAACTGCTTGTCGGCGTGCCGTTTCCGACAGTCGCCCTCGAGATCATTCGCGCCGTGGCGCCACGCGGCCATGACGATCTCGACAGTCTCATATGGAGCGGTCGAACTCTCTTGCCCGAGGCGGCCGAGTCGTGCGGTCTGGTGAACAGGGTCGTTCGGGACGATGCGCTGCTGTCGGATGCGCTCGAGCTGGCGGCGTCGCTTGCGGCGAGACCCGCAGCGGCCTTTGCGCTCACCAAGCGTCAATTGCGCGCGCCGGCGATGGCGCGGATAGCCGATGGCAAGGCGCGATTCGACCGGACCGTGGAGGATCTGTGGTGCGCGGACTCGACGCTTGATGCGATTCGGGGCTATATAGAGCGAACGTTGAAAAAATCTGCAGGGTGAAGGGGAATGGAGGCGAATCACATGTTTGCATCATTCAAGCTGGCCGGGCTGCTCGTTGCGGTTGGTGCCGCGCTGGTCATCACCGGTCCCGCCGGAGCCCAACAACCATACGTTCAGCTCTCCGGCGCTGCCTGCGTCACGCCTCCGGTCCTGCACTGCCCTGACAAAGACTGCCCGTCGGACCGGGTCATCAATCAAGGTCAGGCGGTCGAAATGAAGACTCGTAGGACGTACTTCCTGGACTATCCGTGCGACTTGAGACACGACGAGCCGGTCACGTTCGTGCTGAGCCTCCACGGGGCCGGGTCGTACGGAAACTGGCAGCGTCATTACTTCCCGATCATGGACTACAGGGACAAGTACCGCCTGGTGATCGCCACGCCCAACTCGCCGACGCGCGTGTGGTCCGAGGCCGACGATGAGTACCTGCAGAACATCGTGACGTCCATCGTGGATCAGATTGGGAGCAGGAACATCAGGGCGTTCTGGCTGGCCGGCCACTCGCAAGGTGGGATGACGTCGAACCGCCTCGTGCGCACGGAGTTCTTCAAGAACAAGGTTGACGGCTGGCTCAGCCTGTCGGGTGGGCGGCTCGGCGGGAGTCCGGGCCGGGGGGACTTTGGCGCCATCGGCGCATCCCTTCCGGGCCCCGGGGCGCGCGGAGCGGCGCCCGGTTCAGCGACCTCGCCCACGTCGACGACATCGGCATCAACCGCGGGGGCTGGCGGTCGCGCCACGGCTCCAGGCTTTGCGGCTGCGATGGCCGCCCTGCGCGAACCGCCGGCCGCTGATTTTTCCTTTATCTTCGAAACAGGCGAGCGGGAGATGGACGACAAGGGGCTCACGCCGACGTCGGACTGGGCCTCGAAGTACAGCTGCGGCACCAGAGGCGCGCCGAAGGAAGTCGTCGACACAAAGGCCGGCTACGTCTACGACAGCACGCGCCAGAATCCTCCGGTGCCAGCATGGGGACTGTTGCCCAGACCGGGCAGGGCCGAAGTGTACGTCTATCCAAACTGCCAGAACGGCCGCGTGGTCGCCGACGTTGTCCGTCTGGAGAAGGGGCACACGGAAGGGCTCGAACCCAACGTCACCGAGGCGTTGGTCTCGCTGATGCTCTCGGCACGCGGCGGCAAGATCTCCCAGTCGCCGGCGACCGCGGGGCGCTGACCTGCCGCGCCGGTCTGCTGCCGTTCTATGGACCGGTTCCGTTCACCGGCAACTGGATCGCAAAGACCGTAGCGATCCCGGGGTCGCTCAGCACCGACACGGTTCCGCCGTGGCGCTCGACGATCGCTTTGACGATGGACAACCCGAGGCCGCTGCCTGCGGGACGGCCGGCGGCGCGGGCCGGATCGACTTTGTAGAAGCGGTCGAAGAGAAACGGCAGGTGCTCGGGCGGGATTCCGCTTCCCGTGTCGCGGACGGACAACAGCACCGCGTCGGGCTTCGCCTCGGCACCCAGCTCGATCTCTCCGCCAGGCGGCGTATGGCGCAGCGCGTTGGCGACGAGGTTCTGCAGCGCCTGCTCGAGGCGCAACGGGTCGCCGTAGAGAATCTCCGCGCCGGCGCCAACCACGGAAGTGATTGTGACGGCGTTGCGCCTGGCCTCGGGCTCATGGTGGGCGGCGACGCGCCCGAACAGGTTCTCCACCGACACGTCCTGCAGATCGAGGGAGTCGCCGCTGGCTTCGAGCCGGGCCAGGTCGAGCAGGTCGCCGATGACGGTCTCGAGCCGTTCGGTCTCATCGCCGATGACGTCGAGATTGTGCGCGGCTTCCGGGTCGCGCATGAGGTCGCTCATCGCGAGCACCTCGCGATAGGCACGGATCGCCGTCAGCGGTGTCATGAGCTCGTGCGAGACGTCGGCGAGCAGCAGCCGTCGCGTCCGGTCGGCCGCCTTCAGCTGCTCGTCCCGGGTTTCGAGATCGATCGCCATGCGGTTGAACGTGCGGGCGAGCGAAGCGAGCTCGTCGCCGCCGTTTTCGACCGCGCGCGCCCGGAAATCTCCGGTGCCGAAGCGGCGCGCGGCTCGGTCGAGGTCGTCGAGCCGCTGGCGCATTGGACCGAAAATGAAGAACGCCGCGAGCCCCGTGCCGACGAGCAGCAGCGTGCCTGAAAACGCCGCCATCTTCCAGCCGGCGAGCTGCTTCCAGGTGACTGGGACAACCACGCCGACGCCACCGGCCAGTTGGCCGCTGACCAGAATCGGCGCCACTTGATACGGACCCGTCAGCCAGCTCTCGGGCAGACGGGCCGGGCGCTGCCTGTAGAACTCCAGGGCCCCTGTGATGGAAGCGGGCGGCGGCTGCAACGGTCCAAACAGGACCACCTGCTCCGTCTCTGCGATGACGATGTACAGCGACGCGAGCGGATTGCTGTAGCGCCGGCGGACGTACGCGTCGACGTCGAGTCGCGGATTGATCGCAAGCGCGTCCCCCAGGTCCGCGGCGACGGCATCGGTGAACGCATGGAGGCGCGCCGGATCCGGCGTGCTGTAGAGCCACAGGACGACGGCCGCCATCTGCACGACGAGAACGGCCCCAAGGCACACACAGAAGGTGAGCACGATTCGCCAATACAGGCTCCGCGGCCAAAGGGGTTTACGAGCCGGCGAACTTGTAGCCATATCCCCACACTGTCAGGATCAGTTGAGGTGAGGTCGGATCCTGCTCGATCTTGCAGCGCAGGTGCCTGACGAGCGTGTCGATGCTCCGCTCGGTGACGAACGCCTGGCCGCGCCAGACGGCGGCCAGCAGGTCTTTCCGTGTGAGAACGACGCCGGGCTTTGACGCGAGCTGATAGAGCAGCTCGAACTCGTGCGGCGTGAGATTGACCTCCGTCCGGCGCACACGCACGAGGTGCTTCGCGGGATCCAGCTCGACGTCACGCGCGACGAGTAACGCGCGCGGAGCCCCGGCTACCTGAGGTTGAGCGCGATGGATCCGGCGCGTGAGCGCGGCGACGCGTGCCGTGAGCTCGCGTACGCCGAACGGCTTCGTGACGTAGTCGTCGGCCCCGCTCTCCAGGCCCAGGACTTTATCGTTCTCGGCCCGGCGAGCCGTCAAGACCAGGATTGGAACATCTCTGTTCACGCCCTCCCGGCGGATCGCGCGGCAGAGCGTGATGCCGTCGATGCCCGGCAGCATGAGATCCAGAACGACGACATCGAACGGCTCGCTGCGGGCGCGGTCCAGCCCCTCGCGACCGTCGCCCACGGCGAGGCAGTCATACCCTGCCCTCCGCAACTGATTCGACACCAGCTCCCGGATGCTACGCTCGTCCTCGACGACCAGTGCCCGAGGCGAGGAGCCGGTCGGGTCTGACGACCCCGGAGGGCCCGCAGTCAGGGCATCCATGCCGCGGATTTTGCGCTGAAACAGGTGAGCCGACCAGCAAAACATCAATTCTTAACAATTGTCTTCGCGCCTCCCTGCTACAGTTGCGGCGATTTTGGCCTTGAGAGGAAGGAGGCCAGGCATGGGTCGAGTGATCAGAGTCGCCGTTGTCGTGGCGGTCGGCGGGGTCCTCAGCTCGACCGTTGCGGCGGCGCAGACGACCGGTGCAATCGCCGGTGTCGTCAAGGACACGAGCGGCGCCGTTCTTCCGGGCGTGATGGTCGAAGCCTCGAGTCCGGCGCTCATCGAGAAGACACGGGTGGCGGTGTCGGACGGCCAGGGGCAGTACAAGATCATCGACCTCAGGCCGGGCACCTACAGCGTGACGTTCACCCTGACCGGCTTCAACTCGGTGAAGCGCGACGGTATCGAGCTCACCGTGGATTTCACGGCCACGGTCAACGCCGAGCTTCGAGTGGGAGCGGTCGCCGAGACCGTCACGGTGACGGGGGAGAGCCCGCTCGTCGACACCCAGAGCGTGACTCAACACAAGTCGCTGTCGAGCGATGTCATCAACGCGCTGCCCACCGGGCGAAGCTTTCAGAATCTTTCGGTGCTGGTGCCGGGGGTGACACTGGGCGCGGGGAACATCCAGGACGTCGGCGGGACCGGCGGCGAGCGGTACCAGACGCTGTCGGTGCATGGAAGCCGCTCCGACCTGATGCCGCTGGTCATCAACGGCATGCCCTACAACAACATGAACAACACGGGCGGCGGCTACAACACGACGCTGGTCATCAACACCGGCACGGTGCAGGAAATGACCGTCACGACCAGCGGATTGTCGGCGGAGAGCCGATCGAGCGGCGTGCTCACCAACACGATTCCCAAGGAAGGCGGCAACACGTTCCGTGGCAGCGTGTTCACGAATTTCGCGAACGACAAGTTCCAGGCCAACAACCTCACGCAGGATCTCGTCAATCAGGGGCTGCTGCGTGTGAACAGCGTCAACAAGATCTGGGACGTCAATCCGACGATCGGCGGCCCGTTGATCAAAGACGTCTTGTGGTTCTACGGTGGATTCCGCTTCTCCGGAGCCCAGAACTTCATCGCCGGGATGTACCAGAACCTACGTCCGACGGCCCCTCAGTATTGC
>DATKHR010000284.1:0-8815 GCA_035510155.1 Vicinamibacterales bacterium | reverse complement strand
AGACAGCCGGATTATGCCGACTTGGCAAGCGCCAAATTGATCGTCAACGGCCCGAAAGGCACCCTTCCAGCCCTGAACTCGGCATAATCCGGGACCCGGCATGCCGCCGGTTATGCCGGGCCCGGCATAATCGGCGGACCGCGGTGAGGAACCTGGAGCGGGCTGGCGTGCCGCGGAGCGTGGCGATGGCGATGGTCGGTCACAGGACAGAGGCCATCTACCGCCGGTACGACATCGTGAGCGAGCGCGACTTGTCGGTCGCGGCGCAGCAACTCGATCTCGCGGCGGGCATAGTACCGGGCATAGTACGCACCGGGACGAACCAGGGCGGAACCGACGATCCGGGTTTTTCTTCGGAAATCATGGAGCGGGAGACGGGGATCGAACCCGCGACATCAGGCTTGGGAAGCCTGCGTTCTACCGCTGAACTACTCCCGCAGTCCCGTCGGTAAGTGGGTAGTTTACCAGCCTGTTACCGGCTGCGCCAGCGGCCGCAGCGCGCGGGTTGGCTCGATCATGATCGAATCAACGCAAGCACCTCGTCTCTTCTGCCCTCCATCAACCGCTCAGTCTTCGCCTCGAGGTTCAGCCGCAGGAGCGGTTCAGTGTTCGACGGACGGACGTTGAAGTGCCATTCAGGGTACTCGACCGAGAGCCCATCCAGCGTGTATTGCTTGCCGTCGGCGTACTTCGCGGCGATCTCCCCCAACTTCACCGGCACGGCGTCGGGGTGCGCGAGCTTGGTATTGATCTCTCCCGAGATGAAATACTTCGCCTTCAACGGCTCGATGAGCTGGTGCAGGCTCTGACCCTTTCTCGACATCAGCTCCAGCATCAGCAGCGCGGGAATGAAGCCGTTGTCCGCGTAGAAATTGTCGCGGAAGTAATAGTGGCCCGTGACCTCGCCGCCAAAAATGGCGTTCGTCTCGCGCATCCGCTGCTTGATGAAGGCGTGGCCGACGCGATTCATTAACGCCACGCCGCCGTACCTGGCGACGACATCCCTGACGGCAAAGCTGGCGCGCAGGTCATAAATGATCGAAGCGCCCGGATCCTTCATCAAGAACGCTTCGGCAAGGAGCGCCGTGACGAAATCGCCCGGCACGAACTCGCCGGTGCCGGTGATGAAAAAGCAACGATCGGCGTCGCCGTCCCACGCGATGCCAACGTCGGCTTTCTCGGCAATGACGCGCTCTGTGATATCGCGCCGGTTCTCCTCGATGAGGGGATTGGCTTCGTGAAGCGGAAACGTCCCGTCGATATCGAAGCACAGCCGCGTCGTCCGGCACGGCAGCCGCTCGAAAAGCCTGGGCGCAACCATGCCGCCCATGCCACTGCCGGCATCCAGCACGACCTTGAACGGCTTGACGATCGATGGGTCAATGAACGACAGCACGTGATTCACGTAGGCGTCAAGGACGTTTTTTCCCCGTACCTGCCCCTTTCGAGCGGCCGCCGCCGGCAGCCGGTCGTTGGCGACCATGTCCCGGATATCAAAGATTCCGGCATCTGCGCTGAGCGGCAGCGCCTCCCGCCGCACCATCTTGACCCCGTTGTACTGCTTCGGATTGTGTGACGCGGTGATCTGCGCGCCGCCGTCGAGGCCGTCGGCTGCGACCGCGAAGTACAGCATGTCGGTTGGCATCATGCCGTAATCGACGACGTCAGCGCCCTGCGACGTAACGCCGTCGATGAACCCCGCTGCAAGCGCGGGCGAGGAGATCCGCATATCGCGGCCGACGGCGACGCACCGGGCCTTGAGATACGCGGCGAAGCCGGCGCCAACCGCGCGCGCGATGTCCTCGTTGACCTCCATCGGATAAACCCCTCGAATGTCGTACGCTTTGAAGATCGCCGCGTTCATCCTCATACGTGGCTGTAGTCGGTAATGACCGACTTGTCCCCGAGCACCACGCCCTCGTTAACGGTGGCTGAGCGCCCGATGTGCGCCTGCCTGCCGAGAATCGAGCGGCGGACGACGGCCTCCTGGCCGATGCGTGTGTTCGCCCAGACGATAGCGTGTTCGACCACGGCGTTTTCTTCGATGTGGCACTGGCGGCCGACGACCGCATACGGACCGATGCGAGCGCCCGCCTTGACGACCGAGCCGTCGTCGAGGAAGCAGGGTCCTTCGAGCGTGGCGCCATCTTCGACCCTGGCGTGGGGCGACACGCAGAGAGCCGCCGATGACGAGAACGGCAGCCCCTTGTACACGTACCGGCCATCCATGATGTCGCGGTGCACCTGCATGTACTTTTCCGATGTGCCGATGTCGATCCAGTACCCGCGATAGATGTAGCCGATGAACGTCTCGCCCCGCTCAACCAGCGACGGGAAGAAGCTTCGCTCGATCGACCAGGCGGTGTCCTTCGGGATACGGTCGAAGGTGTCGGGCTCGAGGATGTAGATGCCGGCGTTGATCGTGTCGCATGTGATTTCGTCTGCGTTCGGCTTCTCGAGAAAGCGCCGGATGTTTCCCTGGGCGTCGGTTTCCACCAGCCCGTAGGCGGCCGGGTTCTCGACGGGCGTCAACACGATCGTTGCCTTTGCCCGGCGCTCGCGATGGAGCGCGATGACCGCCGCCAGGTCCACCTGCGTCAGGACGTCGCCGTTGAACACGACGACCGACTCGTGCAGCGATTCGCCCGCGTAGCGGACGGCGCCGGCAGTGCCGAGCGGCACGGGCTCGACGACGTATCGGAGCGCGAGCCCCAAGTCGCCGCCGTTACCGAAGATTTCTTCGATGCGCCTCGGCTGGTAGTTGAGGCTCAGAATCACCTCGTCGATCTCGGCAACCGATTTCAGGAGATCGAGCTGATAGTGGAGAAACGGACGCTCGAAGATCGGAACGATCGGCTTTGGTGTGTGAATCGTGAGCGGCCGCAGTCGAGTGCCCTTGCCCCCCGCGAGCAGGATCGCCTTCATCGCAACCACCGATGATATCATGTGAGTACAGCCGGTCATGAACCTGCCGAACTCGCTGACGCTCACGCGCATCTGCCTCGTGCCGTTGCTCGTGGTGGTGCTGCTGACGAAGTTCGAGGGCCGACAGATTCTCGGAATCCCCACAGAGTTCGTCGGCGCGGGAATCTTTGCGGTAGCCTCGCTGACCGATTGGGCCGATGGCTACCTGGCGCGGCGGCGCAAACAGATCACGCCGCTCGGCCAGGTCATCGATCCGCTCGCCGACAAGCTGCTGACGTCCGCCGCCCTCATCTCGCTCGTGCAGATGGGGCTCGCGCCGGCGTGGATGGTCGCGGTGATCATCGGGCGCGAATTTGCGGTGACGGGCTTGCGGTCGCTGAGCTTCGCGCGCGGTGTGGCGATCCCCGCGTCGCCGCTTGGCAAGATCAAGATGATCGCGCAGGTCGTTGCGATCCTGGCGCTGATCCTGTCGTCGGCGCGAAATGCGGTCGATCTTCTGTGGTGGATCGGTCAAGTCGCGTTATGGGTGGTGGTCGTCGCAGCGCTCGTTTCGGCGGCCGACTACTTCCGGCGGTTCAGTCTCTTCTCGCGCCACGAGAGTCAGGCCGAGAGCCCCCGGCGTGACGGCCTGGTCCCGCATGACAGCACGGTCTCGCGGGACAACCGCGTGGCCTGAGCGGGACCAGTGCTTACTGTCGTGACGCGTTCTGCGAAAGAGCCTTCAATTCGCTGATGCGCTTGCGCGCCTCCGGCAGGAACTGGCTCTGCTCGAACTCCTCAACCAGCTTTTCCAAGTAGGGGAGCGCCTCGGCTTCCTTCTTCATCTTGACGAGCGACTCAGCAAGGTAGAAGTACACCGCGTCTCGATTGGTGTATTCCGGGTCGTCCTTGAGGACAGACTTGAAACGATCGGCGGCGCCGATATACCAACGCTGCCGGTAGTAGAAGTACCCCACGAGGTAGCTGGACCCGTCGAGCCGATCCTTGGCCTGCCGCAGCTTCGTACTGGCCTCCGGCATCAGGCTGCTGTCGCCGTACCGATCCACGAAAGTCTGGAGCTCGTGAACCGCTTCGCGCGTCTCGGTCTGATCCCGTTCGGGCGCCCGCATCTGGCGGAAGTGGGCCATCCCAAGCTTGAACTGTGCGTAGTCTGCGCGCCGATTCGTCGGGTAGTACGTCAGGAATTCTTTGAACTCGTTGATCGCAAGGACGAGCGCTTCCGCCGTGCCCTCCCCGAGATACGTGTCGCCGATTCCGAGCTTGGAGTCCGGCCGGTACGTGCTTTGCGTGTACGTTTCGGTCACCTGCTTGAAGTATTCGCGAGCCGTAAGCCATTTCTTGGCATTCAGCGCGGCCGTTCCCTTGTCGAAGAGAAACTTGTCCGGTTCGCTCGTGCCCGGAGGCACGACTGTTCGAGAGGAACCCGTCGCGCAACCGCCGGTGATCACGAGTGTCATGAGCGCCAGAGCCTTGGCGACACGCGAGAAACGCCGATGAGTGTGATGCCCTCTCACAGGGTGTCTGACAACCATCTATACTCCGCGGCCAGCCCTTCTTCGAGCCCGATTGTTGGCGCGAAGCCGAGGTCCTTGCGGGCAAGCAAGGTTTCAGCGTACGTGTGTCGCATGTCTCCTTTTTGGTCGGGCTCAGAGATGATCACCGGCTGGCGTCCGGTAACGCGAGCAATCATGTCGAGCACCTGATTGATCGATACGCGTGATCCGCCTCCAATATTGTATACACGGCCTGGAACGCCCCTGGCGGCCGCGGCGATGTTGGCCTGCACTGCATCGGCGACGAATGTGAAGTCACGCGTCTGCTCGCCGTCCCCGTACACAGTAATGGACTCCCCGCGCAGCGTCGCGGTGAGAAACCGGTGGAACCCCATATCGGGACGCTGCCGCGGACCGTAGACCGTGAAGTATCTGAGTGACACGGTCGGTACGCCGAAATTGGCGAAGTAGAGATGGCAAAGCTGCTCGGCGGCCAGCTTGGTGACACCGTACGGCGACACGGGCTGCGCGAGCGCGTCCTCACGCATCGGCATCGGCACGTGATCGCCGTAGACGGACGAGCTCGATGAATACACGAATCTCTCGAGCGGCCGATCCCGGCAGGCCTCAAGGAGCACCTGGGTCGCCTCGATGTTGTTGACCGTGTAGGCGTCAAACGAACGGCCCCAGCTTCTGCGGACGCCGGCCTGCGCCGCGACATGAAATACGTGCGTGCAGCCGGCGAGCAGCGCCCCGAGATCGGCGTCCTGGACGCGCGATTCGACGAATCTGAACCGCGGCCGGTTTCGCGCTGCCGACAGATTGCGTTCCTTGACTGCGCGCGGGTAGTAGTCGGTGAAGCAGTCGATGCCGACGACGTTCACCCCCTCGCTCAGGAGCCGCTCGGCCAGCGTCGATCCGATGAATCCCGCGACGCCTGTGACGAGGGCGTTCATGAAAACAGCTCCCGTGCGCGCGCCGGCACGCGGCACAAACGCCCCGACCGATTGAGCGATGCGTGAACCGTATACCCATTGGCCAGGATTGTGCCGTCCGCGGACCTGACCACGTGGTAGTCGAAGCGCAGCCGGACCGGCGACACCATGCTGCCCGTCGTCCTCACCTCCAGCTCATCGTCGTACCGCGCCGGTAGCTTGTATTCGCAGTGCGCTTCGACCACGGGAAGGGAAACTCCATCGGCCTCCATTTCGCGATAGCTCCAGCCCGTTTGCCTGAGCAGGTCAGCTCGGCCGATCTCGAACCAGACGAGATAGTTGGCGTAGTAGACCACGCCCATGGCGTCGGTCTCGGCGTACCGCACGCGCAGGCTCGAAGTAGAGCGGGGAGACGTCACGCCGGCTAACTCGGAATGCCCGTCGGCGACGCGGTCGCCAAGGCATCGAGAGCCGCCGTCTTCAGCTCGCGCGTCGCGCGCTCAGGGTCTGGAGTGTGAAAGACCGCCGAACCGGCGACGATGACGCGGGCCCCTGCCGACACGACCCGCCCCACGTTCCCGTGGTCGATACCGCCGTCGATCTCGATAACGGCCTGACTGCCCGCCCGATCGAGCAACGCGCGGACATGCCGTAATTTGGACTCGCTACGTGGAATAAAAGTCTGGCCGCCGAAGCCGGGGTTGACCGACATGACCAGCACGTAGTCGAGGTCGGCCGCAATATCCTCGAGCGTCACGACCGGAGTGGACGGATTCAACACGACGCCTGCCTTCACGCCGAGCGCCTGAATGGCGTGCACGGTCCGGTGCAGGTGGGGGAGTACTTCGACGTGGACCGAGATCATTGCTGCGCCGGCCTCCGCGAACGCGTCGATGTAGCGGTCCGGATCGCTGATCATCAAGTGCACGTCGAGCGGCACGGTCGCGACGCGGCGAATTGATTTGACGACCGGCGGCCCGATCGTGATGTTGGGCACGAAATGGCCGTCCATAACGTCGACGTGGATGAGATCCGCGCCGCCCCGCTCAGCCGCCGCGATTGCCGTCCCGAGCGCGGCGAAGTCTGCCGAGAGGATCGATGGAGCGATGAGCACGCTCACCGACTGACCTCGAGAGAGATTGGCTCGCCAGGGCCGATCTGAAACCCTCCCTGCGGGCTCTGGCGAATGACGATACCAGCGGCCACCCCTGGATACGGCATGGAGCCGACCACCGCGACCCTGAAGCCGCGCTCACGAAGGATGTCGGCTGCCCGATCGCCGTTGACGCCGATGAGGTCAGGCATGACGTAGCTGAGGCCGCGCTCGCCCCGATTGACCAGAAGCGCCACTTGTGCCGCGGCGCTTTTCGGAGGGGGATGTTGAGCGACGACTACATCCGAGGGGAGATCGTGAGATCGGATCTCGGACACCGTCGAGAGCGCCAGCCCGTCCTGCGCCAGCCGCAGCTCGGCGGCCCGCTCCGTTTCTCCAACAAGGAGCGGTGTTGACGTCGCACGCTGTCCGGCGCTGATCCAGACGCGGACGCTCCGCTGGCGGCGCGCGGTCGACCCGGCAACGGGTTCCTGCGCGACGATCCGGCCCGCCTCGATCTTGGGGTCCGGGCGGCGCGTATCGTCCACGCGCAGTGCCAACCCGACCTCTGCCGCGATAGTCGTCGCTTCGTTCGTGGTGCGGCCGGCGAAGTTCGGCACCTGCACTTCGCGCGCCCTGAGCGCGAGGCGCATGGAGGCCGCAGCAAACACAATGTAGGTCGCCACAAGCCCTCCACCCAGCACGACGAGCTTTCCCGCACTCCACATGCGGGTCTTCAAGGGCATGAAGGCAAAGATCGTACTACAAGTTAGGGACGCGTTCTTTGGAGGACGGCCCCAAAAAACGCCTCGAGGCCGTGGCGGTGTGGGTCGGTCCGAAGCTGCCCTCGGTCGTCAATCACGCTGCTCGGCAGCGCCGGTGACGCTTCGTGCGCGTCGAGGGCTACGAAGTCCTCGGTCCCGCGGAGAAACGCGTCAACCACGCCGTCGTTCTCCTCGGGCTCGCTGGAGCACGTCGAGTACACAAGCCGGCCCCCGAGCGCCACCGCATCTGCCGCATGCCGTAACATCGTCAACTCTGCGGCGGCGAGCGACGGCAGATCCGCCTCGCGGCGTCGCCAGCGGATGTCGGGGTCGCGGCGCAAGGTCCCCGAGCCGGAACAGGGAGCATCGACAACGACGAGATCGAACGGGCGGCCGAAGGGCAATGGCCGAAGGAGGTCGCTTCGCACGACGGCAACGTTGGGGGCGTCGGCGGCGGTCACGGTCGACCGCAACAGCTGGATCCGTCGTTCGCGCACGTCGCAGGCGACGAGGAGGCCCCGCCGGTGCATATCAGCTGCCATTGCGGTCGTCTTTCCGCCGGGCGCGGCACATGCGTCGAGGACGCGCATTCCGGGCCGCGCCCCGGCCAGGCAGGCGATGAGCTGCGACGCCTCGTCCTGGATCACGAACCATCCCCGGTCGAGACCCTGGCCGCGAAGGGGATGGCCGGCTTCAACGATCAGGGCGTCTGCAGCAAACGCTCCGGGACGTACCTTCACGCCGTCTTGGTCCAGACGCGTCCCGAGCTCTTCCGGGCTCATGCGGATGCGGTTGCACCGTAGCGTCAGCGGTGCCGGAGAGTTGTTGAATCGCATCCACGCTTCGGCGGCGTGGAACCCGTGTCGATCGAGCCAACGCTCGGCAAGCCACCGCGGGTGGGACAGCGTTATGCTGAAGTAGTCCAGCGCGGCCCGCCTGTCGGTTGCGTCAGACGGACGGCGAGGGAGCGGCAGCCTGGCACGCTGGCGTGAAATTGTACGCAAGACCGCGTTGACGAACCCGCTCGCGCTCCGCTTGCCCGCACGCTTCACCAGTTCGACTGCATCATCCACCACCGCCGCCGCGGGGACCCGCGTAAGATGCAGCAATTGATAGGCGCTGAGCCTGAGAATCTCGGCAACCTCCGGATCCAGACGCGCAAGCTCTCGTCTCGAAAAGACAACGATCAGATGATCCAGGGCTGCGCGCCACCGCTGGACTCCGGTCGCGATCTCCGCCGCCAGCGCGCGGTCGCGGTCATCCTGAAGGCGCGCGCGAGACGCGGCGATTGCCGCGGGGAGGTCCGTATCGCCGGACGAAACGGCCAACAATGTATTCAACGCGGCGATTCGGGCCGGCGCGATCACGGCGAGAAGCGCGCGCCGCGCGCCGTCCGGTGGCCGGCCAGGAAGTCCCGCACCGACATCGATCGCTTGCCCTCCGGCTGGATCTGCAACAGCCGAAGGGCGCCATTGCCGGTTGCGACGACCAATCGATCGCCTTCGCTCTCGACGATCGTGCCCGGCGCGTCCGAAGACGCAGTCAGTCCGTCGGCGGCCGACGCGATCAGGATGAATCGTCTTCCGTCCAGAAAGCTGAAGGCGT
>DATKHR010000283.1:0-51207 GCA_035510155.1 Vicinamibacterales bacterium | reverse complement strand
GGGGATGGGCAGATTGTCGCGCGGGTCGCAAGCATTCAGAACACGAACGGCTGGGCGAAGGCCGGGGTCATGATCCGCAACGACCTCACGGCCTCCGCGATGCACGCGGCGCTCGTGGTGACGCCAGGTAACGGCGTGGCGTTCGAAACGCGAACTCCAGCTGGGCAGATCACCACATATACGGCATCGACCGGCGCAGCACCGATGTGGCTGAAGCTCGTACTGAGCGGGTCGACGATCACGGCATCGACATCGGCAGACGGGGTGAGTTGGACGGCGGTCGGCACGCAGTCGCTCTCGCTGGCGGGGAGCAGCGTCTACGTAGGCCTCGCGGTGACGAGCCACGCGGATGGCACGTTGTGTACGGCGACCATCGACAACGTGTCGAGATGAACTGACCCACGCCTGGTCCGCGCAGTTCAAGACGTGCGGCCGGTTGAGGACGAGCGTCGCGACCGGTCCGTCAGTTTTCGGAATACATCGTTCCGGGCTGAACGAATGTTCCCCTTGAAGGTGCTGGGAGTGTGTCCCGAAACAGTTGAGCTTCGTCAGAATTGTGCTAAAAGAGAGAAACCAGTAGATCAGTGACCCCGACCTCGGATCCCGCAGCGAACCAACTCGAATCACGAGTCGATCCTTCGGCGCAGAGCGACGTCGAACGCGAAGTTCGGCGTCGGCGGACGTTCGCGATCATCTCCCACCCCGACGCGGGCAAGACGACGCTGACCGAGAAGCTGTTGCTGTATGCCGGCGCGATTGAGCTGGCGGGCGCCGTCCGCGGGCGAGGCGCGCGCCGCCACGCCACATCGGACTGGATGGAGCTTGAACAGCAGCGGGGGATCTCGATCACCGCCGCGGCGCTTGAGTTCGAGCTCGAGGGTCGCCGCATGTCGCTGCTCGATACGCCAGGTCACAAGGACTTCAGCGAGGACACGTACCGCGCCCTCATCGCTGCCGACAGCGTCGTCATGGTCATTGACGGCGCCAACGGCGTCGAGGAGCGGACGCGCATGCTGTTCGAGGTGTGCCGCCGCCACCGCCTGCCGATCCTCACCTTCATCAACAAATTCGACCGCCCGGCGCGCGACCCGCTCGAGCTCCTGGACGACGTCGAGAAGACCTTGGGCATTGCGGCGGCGCCGGTGAACTGGCCGATCGGCAATGCGGAGAAGTTTCGAGGCGTCTACGACATCGGCCGCCGGACGCTCCTGCGCTACGAGCGCGAGGCGCAAGGCCAGTATCGGGCGCCGGTGGACATGGCGTCGTTTGACGATCCGCGCGCGCGCGCACTGGTTGGCGAGGACCTCTACGATCATTTCATCGAATCGCTCGAGGTCATCCGGACGGCAGGGACGTCGTTCGATGTGGCGGCGTATCTCGCAGGCCGACAGACGCCGGTGTTTTTTGGCAGCGCCTTGACCAACTTCGGCCTCGAGCCGTTCCTTCGCGCGCTCGTCGAGCTGGCTCCCTCCCCGCAATCGCATGCGGACGTTTCCCGCTCCGGAGGGTCCGGGGAGCCTGATTTGCCTCACGCCGCCGAATCCCACGCGCCGGCAGAGATGGTGAGCCCGACGGACGAGAGATTCAGCGGCTTCGTCTTCAAGATTCAGGCAAACATGGATCCGCGGCACCGGGACCGCGTCGCGTTCGTTCGCGTCTGCTCGGGGCGGTTCAGGAAGGACATGCAGATCATGAACAGCCGGACCGGGAAGCCGATTCGCGCGTCACGCGCCTACCGGTTCTTCGGCCGCGAACGCGAGACGATCGATGTGGCCTACGCGGGAGACATCATCGGCCTGGTGAACCCCGGACAGTTCTTCATCGGCGACACGCTGCACACCGGCGCGCCTGTGCGGTTCGCAGGCGTTCCGCGGTTCCCGGCGGAGCACTTCGGCCGTGTGCGGCTCCTGGACACGCGGTACAAGCAGTTCGACGAGGGCCTTCGGCAGCTCGAGGAAGAAGGGCTGATGCAGGTGTTCTATACGACGGGCGATCGCCGGAGGCCGATCGTCGGCGTCGTAGGCGCATTGCAGTTTGACGTGATTAGCAGTCGCTTGCGCGGCGAGTACGGCGTCACGGCCGAGGTCGAGCCTGCCTCGTTCGCAGTCGCACGGTGGGTCGCCGACTCGACGGCCACGATCCCGCTCCTGACGGGCCAGATCACGCTGGTCGCGGATCGCCATGAACATCGTGCGCTGCTGTTCGGATCCGACTGGGAGCGCCAGTACTTCGAGCGTCAGAATCCCTCGTTCGCGCTCCTCGCCGAATCGCCGGTGTGATTACGTTCCGGGCACGGTGCGCCGTGCCTCCGTGTCTCTGTGCTTGACGTCCGGCAGGAACGCCGCGAGCACGCCGATGAGCGGCAGGAACGCACAGAGCCGGTACACGGATTCGATGCCAACGCGATCTGCGAGCTCGCCAAGGACGGCAGCCCCCAGGCCGGCCATGCCGAACGCGAACCCGAAAAACACGCCGGAGATCATCCCGACCCTGCCCGGGACCAGTTCCTGCGCGTAGACCACGATCGCCGAAAACGCCGACGCGAGAATCAGCCCAATCACGACGCTGAGAATCGGCGTCCAGAACAGGTTGGCGTAGGGGAGCACGAGCGTAAACGGGAGCACGCCCAGGATAGATCCCCAGATCACGTACTTCCGGCCGAACCGATCGCCGACCGGCCCGCCGAGGATCGTGCCGGCAGCCACCGCCGCAAGGAAGACGAAGAGATCGATTTGCGCCGTCCGGACCGACACGTGGAACCTGGTCATCAAGTAGAACGTGTAATAACTGTTCAGACCCGCCAGATAGAAGTACTTCGAGAAAATCAGCGCGCCGAGAATCGCGATTGACCATCCGACGCGGCGACTGGACATACCGGGTTCCGCGGCTTGCCGCCCATGCCCTGAGGTCGTGGGGCTCGCCGTGGCGTGCTGGTCGCGGTACCACCCGCCGATTCGCCACAGGACAATCATCGCCACGAGCGCCAGAAGTGAGCACCAGGCGATGCTCGACTGTCCGCGGGGGGCGACAAGGAACGCGCCGAGGAGCGGTCCGAATGAGGAACCCAAGTTGCCGCCGACCTGAAAGAGCGATTGCGCCAGACCGTGACGCCCGCCGGACGCCATGCGGGCGACGCGCGAGGATTCCGGATGAAAGACGGATGAGCCGATGCCCATCAGGGCGGCCGCCACGATCAGCGCCGGAAATGTCGGCGCGCCGGCAAGCAGCAGCAGGCCGACGAGCGAGAACCCCATGCCGATGACGAGCGAGTAGGGTGTCGGGCGCCGATCAGTGTAGAGGCCGACCACGGGCTGCAGCAGGGAAGCGCTGAGCTGCAGCGTCAGCGTCATCAGCCCGACCTGGGCGAACGTCAGCGCGAACGCTGACTTCAGGAGCGGATAGATTGCCGGGACGAGTGACTGGACTGTGTCATTCAGCAGGTGGGAGAAGCTGATTGCGGCGAGCACCGCGAACGCAGTCGACGGCGTGCGGCTTCGCCGGCTCCGAGCTGCAGTGGCAGTCGCGGTGGTCACACGTCCATTTTAGTGTGCCGCCCAGGCTCGCTTCACGTCGGCGCGGTCACCGTGCCGCGTCACGCGACCATGAATTTTCGGGGTGCCTGCGAGTTCTGCTCGAGAAACGACTTCTTGGTTTCGAGATCCTTCTCAGTCGGCTGCACCTTTCCGTTGATGTCCGTCACGCGCGAGACGATGGTGTGCTCGCCGGGCGCGGTGCCGGTCCACGAGTAGGTGAACAGCTTCCAGGAGTACTTCTCCTTGGTTGCCGGATCCAGAGTCGCCGGCTGCCATGGTCCGTCGTCCAGCTTGACCTCGACCGATCTGATCGGCGTGCCGTCGTTCAGCACGACGCCCAGGGCCTTGTAAGAGCTTCCGCTCTTGGTGACCCGCGCGACGAACGATTTGAGATTCATGTGGGTGACGGCGTTTTCCATGTATTTCATTTCGCCGTCGATCATCTCGCCCCGCACGGTTCGGTACCACCGCGCCTGATATTTGCCGAGGTACGCGTCTTCCTGAATGTGGATCTGCGACAGCCATTTCACATTGGCCACGCCGTACCAGCCAGGAACGATCAGACGAAGCGGCGCGCCTTGATGCTTCGACAGCGGCTGCTGGTTGAGCGCGTAGGCCAGGAAGATGTCGGGCGACATGGCCTTCTCGCGATTCAGGCTGCGCCCGAACGGAACGTCAATCTTGTACTTCTGCGTGCGCCACTCGACCTCTTCCTCACCTTTGTCCGCGCCGAAGAACACGAACTCGCGCGCCGCCGGCTTGACGCCGGCTGCGTCGAGCACTTTCTTCAACGGCAGGCCCGTCCAGCGGCCGTTCCCGCACAGGCCCTGCAACGGACCGCGATTGCCGGAGCACTCGAACCCGGCAACGAGGTCGGCCGGCCCCATTTTTTTCAGGTCGTCGATCGACAGCTGGAGCGGTTTGTCGACGAGACCCGACACCTTGAGCTTGAACGCGGCGATGTCGATCTCCGGATGGCCGTAGTGCTGCGTAGTGGCGAACTTGTCTATTGGCGTGAACGGGCCGTCGATCGTGCGGACATCGAGCAACCGCCGGTCAGGCGGCGTGTCCCAGCGGACATTGTCGGGAATATCGGTGAACGGGACGACAGCTTCGCCCTGCGCGAGGGCGGGCAGAACCCACTCGGGGATGCCCAGCACGCCCAGGCCAGCCGCAGCCAGACTGCCCTTGAGGATGGCACGTCGCGAAGGTTGATTCATCATGCGCGGATGGTAGCACCGCTCGGTGCCTGATGCTAGAATCCGGCACCCGGGTCCTCGTCTCTCTAGCAGATGTAACCGGATGTACCCGCGGCGTCGGCACGGCAAGACGAGCTGCCGTTTGGGCTAAAATAGCGAAAGGGAGGACTCATGATTGGTCGCGGATTCATCGCGTTCGGCGCAGTGCTAGCGTTCGCGGCGCCTGCCGTGGCAGCCGATACGCCCGCGAAGCAGGTGACGTTCTCCAAGGACGTCGCGCCCATCTTCCAGGCAAAGTGTCAGGAATGCCATCAGCCGAATTCCATCGCGCCGATGTCCCTGATCACCTATCAGGAAGCCCGTCCGTGGGTGCGCTCGATCAAGGAGCGCGTCGCGTCACGGCAGATGCCGCCCTGGCACATCGACAAGAGCGTCGGCGTCCAGAAGTTCAAGAACGACATCTCGCTGACCGACGAACAGGTCGACACGATCGTGCGCTGGGTGGACGGCGGCGCGCTGCAAGGCGACCCGAAGGACCTCCCGCCTCCCAAGCCTCTGGTGACCGACAACGAGTGGAAGGCTGTGCGTGATGGATACGGCCCACCCGACCTCGTTGTGAAGTCGTCCGAATACACGATGCCCGCCGAGCATCAGGACGTCTGGTACCGTCCGATGTCCGACATCCCGCTGACCGAGCCCCGCTGGGTCAAGATGGTCGAGATCCGTCCGAGCAGCCTCAAGGCGCGGAAGATCATCCATCACTCGATCGCATATCTCGTCCTGAACAACGATCCTGAAGCCGTGAACACCGGCACCGCGAACGGTCCCGATCGCTTCTTCGGGGACGACCTGGTGAACCGTCGGCCGCAGCTTATGGAATGGGCGATCGGCAAGGGCTACGATTTGTACCGGCCGGATACCGGCAAGCTGGTCCTGCCGGGTGAGAAGATCTCTTGGGATCAGCACATCCACGCCGTTGGCGAGGAGGTGACGGGCGGCTCTGAAGTCGGACTCTGGTTCTACAAGAAAGGCGAAGAGCCGAAAAAGCGCAGCTACCTCATTGGATTCACCGGGATCGATCGCTCGAAGATGCTCGACATCCCGCCGAACTCGATGGCGATGACGGAGGGGTTCACTGTCCTCAAAGAGAACGCCCTCATCGAGAATTTCCAACCGCACTTCCACCTGCGCGGCAAGTCGATGCAGGTCGAGGCGATTCTCCCGGACGGCAGCAAGCAGGTCATCAGCTATGTCGCCAACTTCAACTTCAACTGGATGACCAACTACATCTACGACGACGATGCGGCGCCGCTTCTGCCAAAGGGGACCGTCATCCATGTGACCGCGTGGTACGACAACACGAAGGCCAACAAGAACAACCCCGATCCTGATCAATGGGTCGGCTACGGAGACCGGACGGTCGATGAGATGGCGCACGCGTGGATGAACGTCGTGTACTTCAACGACGCCGAGTACAAGGAGCTCGTCGCGGAACGCAAGGCGAAGACCGTCAAGACGACGAACGACGAGAAGCAGCAGTGAACAGGCTCGTGACGCTTGGTGCCGCCGGCGCGATCGCCGGCGGCATTTTTTTGTCCGTCCACGCTCGTGCCCAGACACGCGTCCCCGAGCCGCGCAGGCAGTTCGGCGCGAGCGTTACCGGCGCCTTCGAGGGCTGGTTCTACAACCGCGACGGCAGCCGCAGCTTTCTGATCGGCTACTACAACCGCAATTCGCAGCAGGAGCTCGACATCCCGATCGGGCCGAACAACCGGATCGAGCCGGGCGGCCCCGATATGGGGCAGCCCACGCATTTCCTCCCGGGCCGGCAGTGGGGCATGTTCGCCGTGCCGGCGCCAAAGGACTTCAAGCCCACCGACAGCTACATCTGGACGCTCACGGCGAACGGCGAGACCGCGAGCATTCCGCTGCGGCTGTTGCCCGACTACGTGATGAGTCCGTTCTCGGAGATCTCCGTGGGCAACACGCCGCCGGTGATCGGTTTCGAACAGAACGGCAGGACGGTTCAAGGGCCCCTGGCGTCGATTGCGGCGGCGCCCGCGCGCACGGCGTCGGTCTCTGCTCCCCTTGCGCTCACGATCTGGGCGAACGATGACATGAAGTACACGAGCGGCACGGGTGCGCCGATGAGCACGCCACGGCCGCCGGTGTCCGTCCGATGGTCGAAGTACCGCGGTCCCGGCACCGTCACGTTCGACAAGGCGAGGCCCGAGGTGGAAAAGCTTTCAGCCGGAGAGGGTGGGTTCAGCGGGAAAGCCGTGACGAACGTCAAGTTCGGCGAAGCGGGTGACTACATGCTGCACGTCACCGCGAATGACTACTCAGGTGACGGCGGCGGCGGTTTCGGGTGTTGTTGGACGACGGCGTTGCTGAAGGTGTCGGTCAAGCCGTAGCGCGCGAGCGATGGTGCTCCTCCTATCCGCGCTTTTCACGATGGTTCTCGGCGCGACGCAGGTCGAGAAACCGGCCATGACCGTCCAGGCGCCGGACTCGCCCGTCCGCCTCGATCGGGCGACGATTTTCACGGGCTCGGAAGGCCCCCCGGTGCTCGTGTACTCGGCCACAAATCTCACCGATGACGCGCTCGATCAGTTTACCGTCATTGCGTTCGTCTTCAACGCGGAGGGCACGCTGAAAGCCCGGCAAACCGCGCCGGGGCGGAGAACGCTCGACGCGCGGGGCACGAAGTACTCGACGCTCGTGCTCGATGGTTCGCCCATCGAGCCGACCGATCAGATTGTGGTCGGCGTAAATCAGGCGCAACGGGTCAACTCGGACGCTTGGTGGCGCGCGGATATCCAGGCAGCGGCGGAAGGCGCGGCGCGAAAGAAGAAGTGAGACGCCAGAAAGAGGCTCATATGAAGCACGTGATCGGCGTGACGGTTGCCATGGCCCTTGCGGGCGGGTTCGGTGTGCGTTCGGTGAGGGCACAGGCTGCCCAGTCCCCCGAGTCGATTATCGCGGCGGCGGTGCTCCCCTTGCCCGAGGATCTTCGCGCCGGCGCGACGGTCGTCACCTACGATCCGGCCAGCGGCGCGCGCAAGGTGCTGCGTCAAGGGACCAACGCCCTCGAGTGTCAGCCCAAGAACCCGGCCGACGGGTTCACGCGCTGTTACAACAAAGCGCTCGGCCCCCGGCATGACCTGGAGGCCAAGCTGCGCGCCGAGAAGAAATCCGACAAGGAGATTCAGGACGCCATAGCCGCGGCGACCAAAGCGGGGACGATCACGGCGCCCGCCTACGGCATGATGTCGTACCGGCTCTCGAGCGATGACGGTCGGATCAAGCGGTTGTGGGTGATGTCGGTACCGAACGCGACACCCGAGTCCATCGGCGTGTCCACCGCCAGCCAGCGCGACGCGGCGTTGAAGGGCGAAGGATTGCCCTGGCTCATGCTGCCGGGAACGCCGGGCGCGCACATCATGATTCCGATTAACACGAAAGAGGCTGACAAGAGGCCGTAGGCGCTGCCGCGGGCGGGGCCGCGGGCCCGCCATGGCTACTCCTGCTTCGTCGTCGTTTTCCCTGCCTCGTCCTTTTCTTTCAGGCGGGCGCCGCGCAGGATGTTGCCCAGAGCGTAATTCCCTTCGTGGCAGGCGTACTCGTAAAGGCGCTCATCCGTCGACGGCCAGGCGTATTCTCCCGTCCACGACCGATCCCAGGTCGTCGGGTCATCGACAGTGAACTGATAGCGCAGGGTCTTCGGGTCCAGTCGCGTGAAACGCTCCACGACGTGCAGCTGCTCCGAGGACCCGCGAAAGCGCGTTTTATCGGTGAAGTTCGTCGTGTCGACCACGAGCGTGTCGCCCTCCCAGCGGCCAACCGAATCGCCGAGCCATTTCCGGATCCTTGCGGGCAGGTGCGGCTCGTTCATCCGGACGATCCGCGCGTCGTGCACCATCTCGGTGAGAATCATGATCCGGGTCGGTGTCTGCACGATCTGATGCAGGTTGTTGTAGAAGTATGTCGGCAGCATTGGCGGTCCGGAGGTCGAGCTGAACCCCACGAGACATCGCTCGCCGAGCGGACGCTGCTCCGGATCGTTGTAGGCGTTGGGCCCCTCGAATCCCGGGTCGTCCTCGTTCGCCCGTTGATCGGATGTGAAGGCCACACGGCGCGCAGCATTGCGCTCACTTGCCGCGGGTCTCATCGGCGGGACGCGGCCGTCGGGCGGATCGATGATGAGCGACGCCCGCGCCTGTCCGTCGATGACGGTATAGCGTGAGCCGGGATCGAGCCAGAAGTTGTTGTACCCGCCGACATTTCCGTAGGGACCGGGCGAGCCGTCGCCACCTTTGGGTGGAGCCGCGCGATCGGCGGCCGCCGGAGCGTTGCCTTGCGCGCTGCGAAGCGCAACGGCCTGCTCCAGCCTCCTGGCCTCGTCTTTATTCAAGATGAGAGGTGTGCCGGGGGCGCGCTCGATCGGGGTCAGCGTCGCGAGGTCGTAGGTCCCCTGCAGATCGGGCGTGCCGTCGGGCGTGCGCGGGCCTGACGTCTGGCTTGCTGTCTGGCCCGCTGCTGCCGGAGCAAACCACAAAGCTGCGCCGACAATGGCCGATGCCGCGGCGCGCGACAAGGATCGTTCACGCATGTCTCATCCTCGCTTGTGGCTGAGATTGTACCCGGGCCGGGCGCAAAAGAGCGTTTAAAACGCCTCTTGAATTCCGAGGTAGAACCCGTGTGATCCGTCCTTGCCCCAGCCGTAATCGGCGGCCAGGTTGGTGCGGGAGCGTTTGTTGAGCAGCACGCGGAACCCGAGCCCACCGGCAGGGGCCCACCCTTGGAAGAGCTTCGTTCCCGATTCCACATCGTCGACCGTTGTCGTGTTGGCGAACGCGACGAGGCCCAGAAGGCCGCTCGCGGTGAGAGTTCCCCGGTACTCGACCTCGCCGTAGACGAGATGTGGCCCGCGAAAGCGCCCTTCGCCATATCCACGGGCGGAACGTCCGTCGGCGCCGGTGGACGGGAGGTCCATGTAGGGGGCGGTCCCGCCCGTGACGAGATCGCTCAGGGCCCAGAACGCCACGCGGTGCCGCCCATCGTGCGTGAGCTGCCGGTAGGTTCGAAAATCGAGCGACAGCTCCTGCCACGACGAGTCGCCGCCGAGGAACCCATTGAAGAACGTCCGGTACGAGGCGTTGGCAAACCAGCCACGTTGCGCGTTGATGGCGTTGTCGCGCGTGTCATACAGGATCCCGACGTTTACGCCGCTCGACGCCTGACCGTCGAGTGGAAACCCACGCGCCAGGGTGTAGGTCGCGTACGCCGACTGATTCCAACCGACCACCGTGCCGGTGCCGGGTTGTACGTCGGTGTGCACGTTCACCATCACGCCGCCGCCGACGAACAGACCGGGCTCGACGCGCCGGTAGACGGTCTCTGACAAGCGAAAGAAATCGTATCTGATGTTCTCGGCGTCGGTCGGCAGCGTGTCCGCCCCGAGGCCGTACGTGTTCTGCGACGTCCATGAGAACCGATTGTCGCCCTGGAGAAACCACCGATCGTTTGCGGTGAACACCGAGAAGCGCACGCCCGTGAGCACCTGCTGCTTCTGCGACACACGGAAGCCGCCCGTCAGCGTTGAGATGTGCGTGCTCTCCGGATCGCCACGAAAGAACGCAAGGTTGGTGTTGGCGCCGAGCGTCAAGCCGGTGGTCGGCTTCGAGCCGAACGTCGGCGCGATGACGAGAAAGTGGTGTCCCGGTGATGGCTGCTCGTCCTGCGCGCCTTCGTGATGGCGCAGCCAGTGCCATACGTCACCGATGTCGGTTGACGCGATTGGTGCGGCGGACGATGAGGCGGTCAGCGAAGACAGTAAGGCCGCCGATGGAGACGCCGCGGATGGCGCCGACGTTCCGTCCGCCGGGGCTAAAGGTGCCGCGGGCAACGATGCAGCTGGCGAGGATGGCGACGGCGAGTCACACGAGGGCGGGGTTTGAGCCAGAAGCGGCTCCCTGAGCGCGGACATCATCAACGCGGTTGCGACGGCACCGACACCGAGCGATCGAAACATCCGGACGTTTCCAATCCGAACGTATCACGCTGTCACGCGCCGGACGCTGTGGAAAAAGTGTGACGCTCGTAAGAAGAATGAATGGCTAATCAGAGCTACCGCTGGGCTGCCGGGTGCTATGCTGGCGTGGTGAGTTCCGGGCCGCCCTTCGCGTTTCAGCTTCGGCGCAGAACCGTGGTCTTTACGCTCGTGCTGCTCATGGTGGCCTTGACGGCCTTCGCGCAGCGCCGAGGATTTGGGTTCGGCCGCTTCGTGCCGTATCAGATTCCCCCGAACACGCCTTACGACGGCCGCTTCACGTTCGTCCGCGTGAAGTACGAGACGGCGCCCGGGGGCTATTGGTGGCGCGGGCAGCCGTCATGGGCGCATGGCTACCCCACGGCAGAAGAGAACCTGATGAAGATCATGAACGAGGTCACCGATCTCAACGCGCACGAGGAGATCAACATTGTGACCCTGGATGACCCGGCGCTCTTCAAATACCCGATTGCCTACATCATCGAGGTGAGCTGGTGGACGCTGACCGATCCCGAAGCGGCCGGGCTGCGTGCGTACATGCAGAAAGGCGGCTTCGTGATTGTCGATGACTTCAAGGTCTTTGGCGACTTCGGGAGTCCCGGGTGGGACGTGTTCGAGGCGAACATGAAGCGCGTCTTCCCCGACATCCGCTTCTATGAAATGTCCGCGAAGCATCCGATTTTTCATGGCTTCTTCGAGATCGACGACCTGACCACCGTGCCGCAGGCGTACAACTTCGGCCGGCCCATTTTTCGGGGAGTCTTCGAGGACAACGATCCGGCCAAGCGGCTGCAGATGATCGTCAACTACAACACGGATGTCTCCCAGTTCTGGGAATGGTCGGGCACCGGGCTGCGTCCCATCGATCAGACCAACGAAGCGTACAAGCTGGGCGTCAACTACCTCGTCTACGGACTCACGCACTAGGCTCAAGCTCGTGGTGGCCCTGACGCGCGAAGTGAGTCCGGCGCTGGGCGCGTGCCAGCTGACGCATCTGGCGCGCCTGCCGATCGATCTGGATCTGGCCCGTGCCCAGCACGCCGCTTACGAAGCAGCGCTCGCGGACGCGGGCTACCGGGTCGAACGCCTGAGCTCGGGCCCGGGTATGCCCGACTGTGTCTTCGTCGAGGACAATGGCGTGGTGCTGGAGGAGATGGCGATTGTGACCCGGCCCGGGGCGGAGTCCAGGCGTGGGGAAGTCGAGGCGGTGGCGGCAGCGTTGTCGAAGTATCGTGAGCTGCGGCCGGTCGAGCCGCCGGGAACCATGGACGGCGGCGACGTGCTGGTGTCTGGCAAGCAGGTGTTCGTGGGACTCTCGTCACGGACAGACCGGCACGCTGCTGGTCAGGTGAGACACTTGCTCGAGCCGCACGGGTACACCGTGAGTGAGGTCGACGTGGCGGGGTGCCTGCACTTGAAGTCGGCCGTGACGGTCATCGACGAGGACGTGCTCTTGGTCAATGCTGAGTGGATCGACGCGACCGAGTTCGGTGAGTTCGAGCTGGTCGCCGTGGATCCGCGGGAGCCTGGCGCCGCGAACGCGTTGCGCCTGCGGGATCGAGTGATCTTTCCGTCGGCGTTTCCCAGAACGGCAGAGCGTCTCGCTGCGCGCGGCCTGCGGGTCGTGCCGGTGGACGTGAGCGAGCTGGCGAAGGCCGAGGGGGCGGTGACGTGCTGTAGTCTGTTGGTGGGGTAGGACCAAGGATCAGGACGGACCAAGAACCAAGAACCAAGGACCAAGAGCCATGGACCCCAAACGCTCGCTGTTACGACACGCCGTGGCGACCGTCGCGTATCGCGGAGGCAAGGCGGTGCGCAATGCGCCGCCGAGCTTCGCCACTTTCAGAACAGCCGAATCATCGCGCACGCCCGCCAAGATCCTCGCCCACATCGGGGATCTCTATGAGTGGGCGCTCTCGCAGGCAAAGGGCGCGGAGGCGTGGAAGGAGTCAACGCCGCTCGAATGGCAAGGCGAGGTCGGCCGCTTTCACGCGGCGCTCCAGCGGTTCGACGACTACCTGGCGTCGGACGCGCCGCTGGCCGCGACGCCCGAGACGATCTTTCAGGGGGCGATCGCGGACTCGCTCACGCACGTCGGGCAGTTGGCGATGCTTCGCCGGCTGGCTGGTGCCAAGATGAAGAGCGAGAACTACGCACGCGCCGAGATCGTCGCTGGGCGTTGCGGCGAGGAGCAGACACCTCCCAAACGCGAGTTCGACTGACACGCCAGATGGCCGAGGGCGCCACCGCTCCGGAGCCCGACGTGATCACGCTTTCGTAATCCGACCGTCGAAAAGCGAAACCCGCGAGGCCTCGAACCGCCACAAATCGTCGTCCTGCGGCCGGCTCAGGTGGAAGCGCTTTTGCGATCACGCCTCCCTACTATGAGCGGGCGCGAAGCGTTTGGACCCAATCTGCGCCGAATCCGGATCCAGCACGGCGTATCCCTACAGCAAATTGCAAACGAGACCAACGTCAGCGAGGTGCTGTGGGCGGCGATGGAGCGCAACGACTTCTCACGTTGGCCGAACGGGATCTTCGCGCGCGCGTACATTCGTGACTATGCGAAGATCATCGGCGCGGATCCCGACGCGGCGGTCGATGAATTCTGCCGCTGGTTTCCGCAAGGCGATCGACGCGCGGATCGGCAGATGCGCGAGCAGGCCGAGATCGTCAATCACCAGCTAGACGTCAAAAGCGAAGTCCCGAAGAGCGTCGGCGAGGATCGCCGGTCGTCGCCGGACAAGGCCGCGCAGGAGGCGGCGGAGCGCGCGGCCGGCGCTCCCCAGGCCGGCCAGCCCGGCATGTTTGACCGCCTCCGCCGCGCGCTCAGTCGGGCGTAGTCAACCCAGCACGCCTGAGGATCTCGATTCCAAAGCCCGCCTCGGTCATCGGATCGCGTCCAATCACGGCAGCCGTTCGATAGTGGCGTCTGACCCACGTCAGGGTGTCGCGGCCGTAGTCGGGACTCGACCCGAATAACGGATATCCGTACTCGGCGGTGCTCCGGTGCACGAGCAGGACGAAATCAGGCGGGTGCGCGTCGAGCGACCTGACGACCGCCCGTTCGCCGAACGCGATGATTTCCGGCGGCATGAAGTTCAGAAAGCGCGCCGGCGTCTCGCGGCGCGACAGGTAGTTGATCATGACGCCTTCGGGCAGAACCGTCAGGGTCGCCTCTGGCGGCGCATTCTGCTCGAGCCAGTCGAGCGTTTGCTGGACGACCGCTCCCTGCCACAGATTCCGCATGTTCGACGCGAGAAACCGGTCGTGCCCACCGCCGACCGGCACGACCTTGCTCTGGTACCAACGATTGGACAGCGCCAAATGCGGGGCGATCGTGGCGGCAATGAGCCCCAGCATCATCAGTCGAACACGACCTGATGCTCCGGGATTGGCACGAGCCAGCGTCCGCGGCAAGAACCACAGCAACAGCACGACCGTGACTGTAGTCGCCGGCAACGCCAAATAGAAACCGTAGTGATACGGCTGTACGTTCAGCCACATCTTCGCGAGAAGGACAACGGCGAACGTCGACCACAGCACGAGCGGCAGGAGTGCCAGCGCCTGAACGGGGTGGTGACGGCTCCGGACCGCCAGAACGACCGAGGCGACAAACCCGAGGCTTGCCAGGCAAGACAGTGCCCGCGACACCTCGTAGCGAGGAACGAGATACGCCGCGGCAAATGACAGGACAACCCATGCGACGGTCACGAGCGCTCGCGAAAGTCGGCCGCTCGAGCGGATCGACGCCAGCCCGGCGGCAAGGCCCACGAACACGCAGAAGCCCCCGAACAGACCAAACATTCGCAACGCGTTGCTCACGGCATGGTCGAAGCCGGTAATGCGCGTGTAAAACACGTTCTTCGCAATCGGGGTCCCGAGTGCAGTGACCCAACCGCCCGCAACGGCCTCGAGCGCGCGTACGCCGGACATCCCTGCGCCGAAATGAAAATACAGCGAGAACAACAGCGGAGCGAACGCCGTCGACAGAGAGAACGCCAGAACACGCGGCACCGTGCCGTGGTGGAAACGTTCGGGATCTCCGCGGTCGATCCACATTCCAACCATCCAACCAACGCCAAGAGCCGCTGCCGTCGCAAGCGCGGTCTCGGGCTTGGTCAGCAGGACGAGGCCCAGACACAAACCGGACAGCGCGTACAACCACCACCGACAGGTCCGCGCGCCGTGGTAGAACGCGACGAGCGCCGCAACGCCAAGCGCGAAGCCATGTGTCGCATCATGCGAGTAGGGCGACACGAAGTTGTAGTTGCCGACGTCGAGGTACTGCGAAAACCCGTATAAGAGGAGCCCGGTGAGAGTGGCGACGCTGGCCGTCACGCGATCGGTCGAAGTACGCAGCAGATGGTAAATCCCCGCGCTTGTTGCCGCCAGAATGGCGATATTGCATAGCACAAGCGTCGTCAGCGAAACACCGAACACCCGAAACCACAGCGCGTTGATGTAAGGGGACAACGGACCGAAGAGCGTCGCGATGTCCCGGTCGAGGACCTTCCCCTGCGTGATCTGCCATGGGCTGTAGAGCTCCCGTCCGAAGTCGACCAGAGGGTCAGTCCACTTGCCCCAGCTCCACCATGTCAGCGCGGAGAAGACGAAAGTGTGCACGGCCAGGACCGCCGCCGACGCCAGCCGCGAGGACGACGACAGTCTCACCGAGGGCCGACCGTGAACATCACCGTGTCATGATAGCGGAGGCAGGCGCCGGTTGATTTCGATACGATCAACCGGTGCGCCTGTCGGAAGTCGTCGCGGCGTCGGCCGCTGTCGCCGGCACTTCGGGACGGCTCGAGAAGATTGGTTATCTGGCCGACCTGCTGGTTCGCACACCGCCCGGCGAACTCGAGATCGTCGTGTCGTTCCTGACAGGCGAGCCACGTCAAGGAAGAGTGGGAGTGGGCGGCGCGACGCTTGCCCCGTGGTGGAAGGCGGCGCGCGACGTGCTTCCGGCCTCGTCTCCCGCCGCCGCGCCCTCCGCCGGCTCACACGCTCCGGACGCGCTGGATCTTCGCGACGTCGACGCGGCGTTCGAGCGTCTCGCGAGCGCGGCCGGGGCCGGCTCCACGGCCACGCGGAGCGACGTGCTTCGGGAACTCCTCGGCCGGGCGACGCGCGACGAACAGGACTTTCTCGTCCGGCTGCTCTTCGGCGAGCTCCGGCAGGGCGCGTTGGAAGGCGTGCTCGTCGACGCGGTCGCGCGCGCGGCGAAAATCTCCCCCGCTCAGGTCCGGCGTGCCGCGATGTTGGCCGGCAGCCTTCCGGTCGTGGCGCGAGCCGCGCTGGTCGAGGGCGAAGCGGGCCTCTCGCGGTTCGTGCTCCAGCTGTTCAAGCCTGTTCAGCCGATGCTCGCCGATTCGGCGGCGGATGTGTCCGAGGCGCTCGCGAGCCTCGGCGAGGCCTCCTTCGAGTACAAGCTGGACGGCGCGCGAATCCAGGTTCACAAGCAGGACGACGAAGTCAGGGTCTTCTCCCGCAATCTGCGGGACGTGACAGTGGCCGTTCCCGAGGTCGTGGCCGTTGCGCGGGCCATGCCCGCGCGAGAGATCGTGGTCGACGGCGAGGCGATCGTCATGCGTTCCGACGGCGTGCCGCAGCCTTTCCAGGTCACGATGCGGCGGTTCGGCCGCAAGCTCGACGTCGACCGGCTGAAGGAGACGCTGCCGATCACCCCGTTCTTCTTCGACGTGCTGTATCTCGACGGCGGCGTGCTGATTGATGAGCCGCTGGTCACCCGGATCGCGGCCCTCCGCGGTCAGGTTGGCCCCCCTCACGCCGTGCCGGGAATCGTCACCGCAAACGCGGCCGACGCCATGGAGTTCGCAGCGCGCGCCCTGGCGGCCGGTCACGAGGGTGTCATGGCGAAAGCACTGGATGCGGGCTACCGGGCGGGACGCCGCGGATCGGCATGGCTGAAGGTGAAGCAGGCCCGGACGCTCGATCTTGTCATCCTGGCCGCCGAGTGGGGAAACGGGCGGCGCCAGGGGACGCTCAGCAACCTGCACCTCGGTGCACGGGACGCCGAGCGTGGCGGGTTCGTCATGCTCGGCAAAACCTTCAAGGGGCTGACCGACGAAATGCTCGCGTGGCAGACCAAACGGTTTCTGGAGATCGAGATCGCGCGCGACGCCTACACCATCTACGTCAAGCCTGAAGTGGTCGCCGAGATCGCCTTCAACGACATCCAGGCCAGCTCGCAGTATCCAGGTGGCCTGGCGCTCAGGTTCGCGCGGGTGAAGGGCTATCGGCCCGACAAAAGCGTCGCGGACGCGGACACGTTTGAAACAATCCAGGCGATCTACCGCCAGACGACCGGCCAGGCGGCGCCGGTTCGGTGATAGCATCCGGCCCGGAGTAAAGAAGGCCCATCAGACTCTCCCGCTCGATCGGACTCACACAGGCCACAGCCATGGTGGTCGGAACCATCGTGGGGGCATCCATCTTCGTTCAGCCGTCCGAGGTCAGCCGCGCGGTGCCGAGCTTCTCGGGGATGCTGTTGGTGTGGTTGGTGGCCGGCGCGTTGACCTGGTTCGGCGCCAGCATCTGCGCCGAGCTGACGTCTGCCTATCCGCGCACGGGCGGCGTCTACGTGTTCCTGTGCGAGCTGTTCTCGCCTGCAGTGGGGTTCCTCTGGGGCTGGGCCATGTTCTGGAGCATGCACTCCGGCATCATCGCCGCGATCGCCATGGTCTTCGGTCGCTATATGTCGACGATCGCGCCGCTCGGCGATCTCGGCGTGCGGCTCACCGCCGTCGGCGGCATTCTGGTCCTTTCCATCATCAACTACTTCGGCGTGAGGCCCGGCAGCGCCGTACAGACGGGGTTGACTGTCCTCAAAGTCGCCGCCGTTCTCGCGCTGCTGGCCCTGCTCGTTGGCGGGGGCTCACTGCACGTTCCCGTTGCGACGGCGGCCGTCCAGGCAGCGCCCTTCCTCCGCGCCCTCGTTGCCGGACTCTTCGCCTTTGGCGGCTGGCATATGGTGACGTACGCGGCGGAAGAGACCCGCGAGCCCGAGCGGACCATTCCGCGCGCGCTGATGATCGGGACGGCGCTCGTCGTCGTCATTTACCTCTCTTTGAACGCCGCCTACCTTCTCGTTCTGCCGCTCGACCGCGTGCTCATGTCCACGCACGTCGCTTTCGACGCGACGCAGGAGACGATGGGGCCCCGAGCCGCATCAGCCATCGCGGTACTCGTCATCGTCTCGTCGTTCGGCGCGATGAGCGGCATCATCCTCGCAGGACCGCGCGTCTATCTCGCCATGGCCGATGACGGATTGCTGTTCAACTGGATGGGACGGCTCCATGCAACCTACAAAACACCGGCCGTCGCCATCGGCGCGCAGGCAGCCTGGTCTTCGCTGCTCGTGCTGACGGGCACCTACAGCGCGATCGTGTCGCGGGTGGTGTATACGGAGTGGATCTTCTTCGGCGCGCTCGCGCTCGGGACCATGAGTCGCCGCGGGGCGGCCGGATATCGGCCGGCATTTCGCGCGGCCGGCTTTCCACTGACGCCCATCCTGTTTTCGCTGACATGCCTGGCTATCGTCGTGAACCAGATCCTCGCCGATCCGGGAACGAGCGTGATCGGTCTGGCGATTGTTCTGGCGGGACTTCCTGTGTATCTGGTCTGGAGACGCTCGCATGCGCATGATCGACTTTCACAGCCACTATTACCCACCGAAGTACCTGCGGGCGCTGGAGTCGGGACAGACGAGCGTCCGCGTGACGATCGACGCTGACGGCAACCCCAACATTCATTATCCAGGCGACTACAACGTCGCCGTCCTGGGCCATCGCGACCTCGCGTACCGCCAGGGTGTTCTCGAGAACATCGAAGCGGCTCACCAGGCCGCGATGATGCAGGTGTTGACGTTGACGACGCCGGGGACGCATGTCGAGACGCGGGACCGCGCGGTGCATCTGGCGTCGCTGGTCAATGACGAGCTCAAAGAGGCTGTGGAGGCGCGGGGCCGGTACTTCACGGCGCTCGCGACGCTGCCATTGAACGATCCGGCGGCGTCGATCACGGAGCTTCGACGCGCGGTGAGCCAGCTCGGGATGCGCGGTGCGATGCTGTTCAGCAATGTCAATGGCGTCGCGCTGAGCGATCGGCGCTTCTGGCCGATGTATGAGGTGGCCGACGAGCTCCACGCAGTCCTCTACATCCATCCGGCGCCCCCCGTAGGCGTCGAGGCCATGCTCGATTACTGGTTGATGCCGCTCTGCGGCTTCCTGTTCGATACCACGCTCGCCGCCGCGTCACTCGTCTTCAGCGGCGTCGTCGAGCGGTTTCCGCGCGTCCGGTGGGCGCTCTGCCATCTGGGCGGGACGATTCCGTACCTGGCGGAACGCCTGGATCGCGGGTTTCACGCGTTCAAGGAGTGTCGCGCGAACATCGACCGCGAGCCGAGTCGCTATTTGAAGCAGTTTTACTATGACACGGTCAACTTCAATCAGGGGTCGCTGAAGCTGGCGATTGATTTCGCAGGAGCGGATCGTATCCTCGCCGGGAGCGATTACCCGCACAAAATCGGCAGCATCCCTTCGATGCTGGACCGAATCGCCGAACTGCCGGTTACGGACGCGGAGCGCGCCGGCATCCTCGGCGCGAACGCCGCGCGGCTTCTGGGCCTCGGCGAAGCCCGTGAGCTCTAGGGACGAGTGAAGTTACCGTCGTGGCAATCTGACTGGAGGACTCGGTGATGATGTGGCGCCACGGCGTCGTGCTCGCGTTGCTGGCACAGGCGCCTCAATCGCAAATGGAGCGTATCCCGCAATTCGAGAACGATCGCGCCGTGTCGTGGAAGAGCGTCCTTCCGGCGCACACGGAGTCAACGTTGCACCGGCACGATCGCTACCGTACGGTGATTGCCATCGCCGGCGGAGACCTGACGACCGTGACCGCCGCAGGCCAGGCGACCGTCACGCACTACGAAACCGGGAGAGCCTACTGGCAGGCGCCCATGCCGCCCGGCGTGATGCACAAAGACGTGAACGACACGGACAAGACACTCGAGCTCGTCGTCGTCGAGATGAAATGAGCGGCTGCGCGTCCCGCTCCTGGTCAGCGCGCGTCATTTAGGCTGTCGCTGATAAAGCCCGACGAGCTCGGTCGTGCCGAGCACGTGCCCTTGCATCGCCTTCTCGACGTCGGCCTTCGTCGCTCCTGTCGCCAGTCCCAGAGACGGGGTGTCGAGCGCCGACAACATGAAGTGATAGTGATGCTCGCCCGAGGGTGGGCAGGGTCCCCCATAGCCGGCGCGTCGGAAGCCGCTATTGCCCGACACACCAATCGAACCCGGCTGGAAGGCTTCCGGCAGCCCGGTGGTCGACGCTGGAATATCAAAGAGGACCCAATGCGTGAAGCCGCCCGCCAGGGGGGCGTCAGGGTCGTGCATGATCAGGACAAATGACTTTGTTCCCGCCGGCGCCTCCTTCCACGCCAGCGCGGGAGATGGATTCTGCGCGCCCGCGTCGCAGGTGTACTTCGGGGGGATATTGCCGTTGTTGGTGAACGCGGGGCTGGTGATGGCGAATGCAGCTGCGGCCATAAGCACTCCGAGCATGGACACTCCTCAGAAGGTTGGTTAGAGTGTGATCGCGACGCCGGGAAGCGTCAAGGGGGCGGTCGGTGCGACGAGGGCCGAATGGGAGCCATCGAGCCGCCGCCCAGCTTCGCGCTCCGGCACTCGGTGCGCCAGCGCGAGGGGGCAAAATAGGGTTTACACACGCCGGTGACGGCGTTACCCTCTCGCTAACTTGTTTGAGGAGGCCGCATGGAGATCGATCGACGAGCGTTTCTTGCGACCCTGGGGTCGACGGCCATCATCAATCGGATGCCGGACGAGGAGAAGGCCGAGGCTCTCGAGCACTACATGACGGGAATGCTCGACCAGCAGGCGACCGGCAACGAGCTGATGATCCGCCGCGGCTCAGGTGACTTGTTCGGCTCCGCGGGGTCGCCCTCGGGCGGCGCACCGCGGCCGCTGCGCCCGCTTGAGCGGATGCCTGAGAAGCCAACCCTCGTCGACTTCTACAAGCTGCGGTTCGCGCCGGCAACGCACGTGCTCCAGAGCGCGACCGACGCGCTGAGGAAGGGCGAGAAAGAAGAGACGATTCTCGCGTGCCTGCTCCACGACGTTGTCCTTAACCTCATCAAGGTAGATCACGGCTGGTGGGGCGCTCAGATGCTCGAGCCCTACGTGTCCGAGAAGGTGTCGTGGGCCATCCGCCATCACCAGGCACTGCGGTTCTATCCCGATACGTCGGTGGGGTACGAGTACCCGGAGCTGTACGTCCGGATCTTCGGGAAGGACTACGTGCCTGAGCCCTATATCAAGAAGACGTATGACTACGCGCGGAACCACAAGTGGTACATGGAAGCGCGGATGATCACCGTCCATGACCTGTATGCGTTCCAGCCGGACATGAAGGTGTCGCTCGATCCGTTCATCGACATTATGGGACGTCATTTTAAGCAGCCGAAAGAAGGGCTGGGGTTCGACGGCAGTCCGGTCGCGCACATGTGGCGGTCGATGATCTTCCCGGATCATCCGCTTTAGGTCTCGTGGCTCGGTACTCGGTCGATACCGGTGGCACTGCGCGCGTTCGGGGTGTCGGACAGGGGTCGGGTTCGGCCCGCCAATGAAGACTGCTTCGCCATTCACGAAGACCTCGGCCTCTGCATCGTCGCGGACGGGATGGGCGGTCACAACGCAGGTGAAGTGGCCGCCCGCATGGTGGTGGATGCCGTCAGCCACGACTTCAGGCTCGCCGTGCGTTCAGGCCTCGAATCGGCCTGCCTCCAGCCGTCGTGGCCCTTTGGCTTCGATGCGAAGGTCTCACACGCCGCCAACGTACTGCGGACCTCCATTCTTCAGGCAAGCCTCCGGATCCTCGAGACGGCGGTCACGACCGACGACTGCGCCGGCATGGGGACGACCGTGGTCGCGGCGTGTGTCGTCGGCAACCGGCTGACTGTCGGACATGTCGGGGACAGCCGGCTCTACCTGCTGTCAGGCAATACGCTCCGCCTGCTGACGACCGACGATTCGTGGATGGCGGTGATGCTGGCGCAGGAACCGTCGGTCGATCCGCTGATCTACCGGCACCATCCGATGCGCCACGCGCTGACGAACGTCGTCGGTCGCCGGACGCCGATGGACGTGCATATCGCCGAAGAGCGTCTGAGCGAAGGAGATCTCCTGTTGCTGACGACCGACGGCGTGCACGGGGTCGTCGAGGACGGGCGGCTCCACGAATTGGCGGTGCGAGGAGGCGAGCCCGCAGCCATCGCCGAGAGCATCATCGAGGCGGCTCTGGCGCAGGGGACGCGCGACAACTGCACGGCGATCGTTGCGCGGTACTATCCGACGAACTTGTAGCCCGCGCCGTGAACGGTGAGAATGTGCTCAGGCTCGTGCGGGGCCTTCTCGATCTTCTGCCGCAGCTTCGCCACGAAGTTGTCGATCGTTCGAGTCGTTGGCGACTCCTCGTACCCCCAGACCTGATTGAGGATCTGTTCGCGCGTGACGACCTGGCCGGTGTGCGCCACAAGGTAGCGGAGCAGATCGAACTCGCGAGCCGTGAAGTCAATACGCTGGCCCGCGCGATGCGCCTGGTGCGTGCGGAAGTCGATCTCGATGTCCCCGATCCGGCACGTCTCGAGGCCTGAGGGACGCCCACCGGCCCGGCGCAGCACGGCGCGGACGCGGGCGAGCAGCTCGGTGATGCTGAACGGCTTGGTGACGTAGTCATCCGCTCCGAGCTCGAGGCCGAGGACCTTTTCCGTCTCTTGCGAGCGGGCCGTCAGCATGACCACGGGCGTGGGGTTCGCCCGGGCGCGCAGCTCCCGACATACCTCGAATCCGTTCTTCCGCGGCAGCGTGATATCGAGGACCACCAGGTCGGGCGCGGCCGAGATCGCCTTAGCCAACCCGTCCTCGCCGTCCGCCGCCGTTACGACCTCATATCCTTCGAGCTCGAGGTTGTCACGCAGACCGAGCAACATCTGCGGTTCGTCCTCGATCACCAGAATTCGCTTCGTCACGTGCTACTTCTCCTGCATAGAGCGGGAAGTGCAGCGCGAACGTGCTGCCTCGTCCCGGCTCGCTGTCGACGCGCACGAACCCGCCGTGTCCCCGCATGATGTGGTCGACGATGGCGAGACCGAGGCCCGTGCCCTGGGGGCCCGAGCCTGCGTCGGTTTGAATCCGATAAAACTTCCGGAAGATCTTGCGTTGCAGCCGCGCGGGAATACCGACGCCGCGGTCGGTGATCCGAATGACCCCGAACTGTCCGTCCCGGTCGACCTCGACGACGATATTCCGGTTTTCTGGCGAATACTTCATGGCGTTCGAGAGCAGGTTCTCGAGCGCCTGTTCCGCCGCTTCGGGGTCGATCAGCACGGGCACGGGCGCTGTCAGCCGCGAGGTGACGTGGAACTGGTTGTGGCGGAACTGACTCTGGAGCGACTCGAGGACGCGCCCCGTGACGGCGGCGAGATCTTTCGGTTCGCGCTTGTACAGGCGGAGTCCCGCTTCGATCTTGGAGAAGTCCAAAAGGTTGTCGATGAGCCGCGTGAGCTTGCGCGCTTCGCTGTTGATGATCCGGTAATACTCCTGGGCGCGCTCGGTGCTCTTCAGCCGGCCGAGCTCGAGGGTCTCCGCAAAGAGTTGAATGAGGGCGAGAGGGGTCTTCAGATCGTGTGAGACGCCCGAGACGAAACTCGATTTCAACTCCGCGAGACGGACCTCCCGGGCGGCTGCGCGTGCGACGAAGAACACGCCGAGTGCCATGACGCCTGCGAGCACGGCCATCATCGCCCGCTGGGGTCGCTCGCGGGCCGTGACGATTTGAGGAATCGACTGACCGCCATACCCCGTTCGCACGCGCCATGTTTCGGGCTTGCGGTCCTCGGGCGCTGCGAACGAACCCAGATCGGCCTCGTAGAAGACCAGCGGGAACGTGCGTTCGTCGACGAATCCCCGGCCTGTCGAGCCGCCCGGCGGCAAGATGACGCGGTTCTCGCCGTCGAGCACCGTCACCACGAGGGGCGGGAATCCAATGGGCCCCTCGACGTTGGCAAATTTGCTTGCCACGAGTTGCGGGATGTACTCGGTTCGAAGCCGCTCGGCGTCGACCCGCAGGGCGGTGAAGCTCGTCATCCGTTCGCGAGAGGGGAAAGTGAACCGCAGCTGCGCCAGGAAATAGGTCCGCCGGCCGTTCAGCGGCGCCTCGAACACGGCAATGGCGTGCTTCTGGGGCGCGAGGCTGCGGAATTGTCTGACGAGCAACGCCGATTCCGGAGGGTCGATCACGAATGTGTGCGTCGCGCGATCGAACGACAGGACGTCGTCATGGTGCTCGACCGTGACGTCGGACCACACGTAAAAACCGTCGACGAAAGGATCCGCGACAAGGCCCTGCTCGAACGTGTTCTCGATGAACGGGAGATCGAGCGGCTCGGTCTGTCGCTGGCCGATTTTGAGGAGAACGTCGGTGCGTGGCGCCCCTAGTGCGTCTTGAAGCGACTTGGTGACGGCGTCGGCGGTCTCCTGGCTCAGTTGACGCAGGACGACCGTTGAGGACTGTCTCAGGTCCGACAACGAGCGAAACTGGAAGTAGAAGAGAATCGCCACCGGGATGGCGACAGCGATAGCCAACCCGCCGGCCAGCCGCAGGCTGCGATCGCGAAGGAGTTGCTGGAAATCCATACTTACTGCGCGGTTGTCTTCCCCTGGCTGGCGAGGAAGCCCTGAATCTGCTTCACCGCGTAATCGACTTTTATGTCGAACGCCATCTTGCCGAGAGCGGCCGTCGATCGGCGCGCGTCGCCGGTAATGCCGTTGTTCTTGCGGGGCGGCGCGTTGGGGTCTGCCGCTCCGTTTCCTCGCCCCCGCTGTCCTCGTTCGCCGGGCGGCGGAACGGGATCGCCTTCGGCAGTCGCAATCAGTTCCTTGCGCACCCAGCCTTTGTCGCCGCCGAGATACAGCATCGTGGACGTATCGGGGATTCCGGCGTGCGAGCTGCTCGGATACCCATGCTCGACGAGCCACTTGTCGAAGTCGCCCTGTGCCTTCGCGTACACCTCGTCGCAGAAGTACACGTGCTTGCCTTCGGGGGCGTACTTCGCGTCCATCTTCCTGGCGACCTCAGCATATGTTGCGGGTTGGCCGCCGCCGTGGTCGCCCATGAGGATGACGTTCCTGAATCCCGTTGTCATCGCCTGCTCGGTGACACGTTCGAGGACGGCACCGAGCAGCTCGGGTGTCAAGCCGATCGTGCCCGGAAGCTGCGCGCTGGCGTTGTTCGGCGTGTAGGGCAGGACCGGCAGGAACAACGCGTTCCCGAGCCGCAAGGCGATCGCCTTGACGATTTCGTGGGCCATGAGCGTGTGACCCCCGTTGACGTTCTGCGGGCCCCGCTGCTCGGTCCCACCTGTGTAGATGAGCGCGGTCGTCTTGCCCGCTGCGAACGCGTCGCGCACCTCCGGCCACGTCATCATCTCGAACTCGACGAGCGCGGGCTTCCTGGCAGCCGTCGCCGACTGTTTCGCCGCGGCGGGCTTGCCGGCGGGCGTCTGGGCGAAAGCCGCTGCAGCCGACAGCAGCGCGATCGCTGGGATCGTGGAGATCACACGTCGCATAACTCGTCTCCTCTACGATGTCACTGTTTGTCTCTGCCTGGCGTACGACAGCCAGCGCCGGTATTCGGGCCGTTCCCCGCGGGTGACGGCGTTAAATGTCTCTTGAATACGACGCGTCACCGGACCAGGTTTACCGCCACTGATGACATGGCCGTCAACCTCGCGAATCGCGGTGACTTCAACCGCCGTCCCGGTGAAGAACAGCTCGTCGGCGTGGTACACATCCTCCACCGAGATGGGGGCGACGAGCGTCGGAATCCCCATGTCGTTGGCAAGCTCGAGGATCGAGGCACGGGTAACGCCCATCAGGATGCTGGCGTCGCGATCGTTGGTGACGATCGCGCCGTCTCGGACGAGAAAGAGGTTCTCGCCGGAGCCCTCGGAAACTTCTCCGCGCGAATTGAGCAGAAGCGCCTCGTCGAAGCCCCGCCGCTGAGCCTCCTGGACGGCCCGCACGGAATTGACATACTGCCCGCACGCCTTGCCCCAAGCGGGAATCGCCGCATTATCGAACTTCCGCACCGACGAGATCGTCACGCGGACGCCCTTGTCAGCATCCGCCAGGTAGGTGCCTGTCGGATAGCCGGCAATGGCCACCGTCACGGGGCACTCTTTCGTCCAGACGCTCAACGTCGCGACGTCGAAGAAGGCGATTGGCCGTAAATATGCCGCCTCCAACCGGTTCGCTCTGATGAGCTGGAGCGTGGCGTCGGCGAGCGCCCCCTTACTGTAAGGAATGGACATCTCGTACAAGTCGGCCGACTGGAAGAAACGGTCGAGGTGGCTTTCCAGCCGGAAGACTGCGGGACCGTCCGCGGTGGCATAGCAGCGCATGCCCTCGAACACACCGGACCCGTAATGGAGGCCGTGCGCCAGGACGTGGACGTTCGCATCGTCCCAGTTGACGAGCGTGCCGTTGAACCAGATTTTCTCGGTCTTTTGAAAACCCATACCGCATCAATATATCAAGTCGCCTGCCTCCCCGGTTGCGTCCCCAGGGTTGCCAAGTCTTGACGACCCGCCAGGTTGCGCCGCTCTCGCGCTGCATGCTATATTCGTCAGGTTCTGTTGGAGCTAGGACACCCTATCTAGCTTCACCGCAAGAAGGACAAGCCGTCCCGGCCCTGACCGTTTTACCGGGAACGATCAATCCGACGCGATTTACTAGGGTTTTCAGGTGCCAAGCCACTGGCTTTCAGGCCTGAAACACATCATTGCGGATTGAGGATCGCGGATTGAAGGTTGCGGATTGAGTGTGTGATTCACTCCGCATTCCGGAATCCGCCATCCTCAATCCGCAATCCGAAGTGAGATATGCCGACTATCAGCCAGCTTGTGCGGGCGGGACGGAAGAAGATTGTCAGCAAGACCAAGAGCCCCGCGCTGCAGGACAGCCCGCAGAAACGCGGCGTGTGCGTGCGCGTGTTTACGCAGACGCCAAAGAAGCCGAACTCCGCGTTGCGCAAGGTCGCGCGCGTGCGGCTGACCAACGGGATCGAGGTCACGACCTACATCCCGGGCGTCGGCCACAACCTGCAGGAGCACTCGCTCGTGCTCATTCGCGGCGGCCGCGTGAAGGATCTGCCCGGCGTGCGCTATCACGTCGTGCGGGGGACGCTCGACGCGGTCGGCGTTCAGGGGCGGATGCAGGGTCGATCGAAGTACGGGGCGAAGCGGCCTAAGAAGGCGTGATTCAGGATTCGTGATTCAGGTTTGAGACAAGAGACCGCGCATGCCGAGACGAAGAGAGATTCCGAAGCGTGACATTCCGGCCGATCCGATCTATCAGAGCCCGCTCGTCAGCAAGTTCATCAACTGCGTGATGACCAATGGCAAGCGGAGCACCGCGGAGCGGATCATCTACGACAGCTTCGACATCATCAAGGACAAGACCGGCGACGATCCGCTGAAGGTGTTCAAGAAGGCTATCGACAACGTCAAGCCGAGTCTCGAAGTGAAGTCTCGTCGCGTCGGCGGCTCGAACTATCAGGTCCCGGTCGAGGTCAACCCCAACCGCCGTCTCTCTCTGAGCATCCGCTGGCTGGTCGGCTACGCGCGCGAGCGCGGCGACGGCAAGACGATGCAGGAGAAGCTGGCCAATGAGTTCCTCGACGCGTCGAACCTGCGGGGCGGGGCGGTGAAGAAACGCGAAGATACGCACCGGATGGCGGAGGCCAACAAGGCTTTCGCGCACTACAGATGGTGAAACACAGAGAGCCTCTGTGTCTCGGTGTTTCGGGATTTGAGCAATGCCCAGGCAATCTCCATTAGCGAAAACGCGCAACATCGGCATCATGGCGCACATCGATGCCGGCAAGACCACGACGACCGAGCGCATCCTCTTCTACACCGGCATCACCTACAAGCTCGGTGAGGTCCACGAGGGGACTGCCGTGATGGACTGGATGGAGCAGGAACAGGAGCGCGGCATCACGATCACGTCCGCGGCGACGACGTGTTTCTGGCGCGATCACCGGATCAATATCATCGATACGCCGGGCCATGTTGATTTCACGGCGGAAGTCGAGCGGTCGCTTCGCGTGCTCGACGGCGCTGTCGCGGTGTTCGATTCGGTGGCGGGCGTCGAGCCTCAATCGGAGACCGTCTGGCGGCAGGCCGACAAATATCGCGTGCCGCGCATCTGTTTCGTCAACAAGATGGACCGCGTCGGGGCGGACTTCAAGCGGACGTTCGACCAGATCATCACCAAGCTGGAAGGCAATCCGGTCGCGATTCAGCTCCCCATCGGCTCCGAGGACAAATTCGTCGGGGTGGTCGATCTCATCAGGATGCAGTCGATTACCTATAAAGATGAGACCTTGGGCGCGGACTACGTCATCGGCGACATTCCGGCCGACATGCTGGACGAGGCGAAGCACTATCGCGAGCAGCTCATCGAGAAGGTCAGCGAGGCCGACGACAAGATTCTCGAGAAGTATCTGCACGGCGAAGAGATCAGCGAAGCCGAGATCAAGGACGCCCTTCGCAAGCGCACCGTCAGATCCGTGCGCCCCAAGGGCGAGGCGCCGTTCGTCCCGGTCATCTGCGGATCCGCCTTCAAGAACAAGGGCGTGCAGCCGCTGCTCGACGCGGTCGTCGACTTTCTCCCGTCGCCGCTCGACGTGCCGTCGATTGTCGGCATCGATCCCACCAAGAAGGAAGAGACTCTCATCGAACGCGCCGCCTCCGACGATGCGCCGTTCTCGGCCCTGGCGTTCAAGATCATGACCGACCCCTTCGTCGGTCAGCTGACGTTCTTCCGTGTCTACTCGGGTGTCCTCCGTTCGGGCGCCGGCGTCTACAACGCGACCAAGCAGCGAACCGAGCGCATCGGGCGGCTGCTCAAGATGCACGCGAACAAGCGCGAAGAGATCAAGGAGGTGTACGCGGGCGACATCGCGGCGGCCGTCGGGCTCCGCAGCGTCTCGACCGGAGAGACGCTCTGCGACGAAAAGCACCCGATCATCCTCGAGTCGATGGACTTCCCCGATCCGGTCATCTCGCTTGCGATTGAGCCGAAGACGAAAGCCGACCAGGAGAAGCTCGGCACCGGCCTGCAGAAGCTGATGGCCGAGGACCCCACTTTCCGCGTCAACTCCGATACGCAGACCGGCCAGACGATCATCCGCGGGATGGGCGAGCTTCACCTCGAGATCATCGTCGACCGGCTGAAGCGCGAGTTCAACGTCGAGGCGGCGGTGGGCAAGCCGCAGGTCGCGTACAAAGAGACGCTCACGCGCGCGGCCGATGGCGAGGGTCGGTACGTGCGGCAGACGGGCGGCCGCGGGCAGTACGGCCACGCGAAGATTCACCTGCATCCCGGCGAGCCGGGCACGGGCTACGTGTTCGAGAACGAGATCGTGGGCGGCGCGATCCCCAAGGAGTTCATCAAGCCGGTCGACGAGGGCATCAAGGAGGCGCTCACGCGCGGCGTCCTCGCCGGCTACCCGGTGGACGATGTCCGCATCGAGCTGTACGACGGGTCATTCCACGACGTCGACTCGTCGGAGATGGCGTTCAAGATTGCGGGATCGATGGCGTTTCAGGACGCGGCCAAGAAGGCGAGGCCGGTGCTCCTCGAGCCAATCATGCGCGTGGAGGTCGTCGTCCCGAAGGAGTACATGGGCGACGTGATGGGCAACCTCTCGAGCCGTCGCGGCCAGATTCAGTCGCAGGAAGATCGCGGCGGCTCGCAGATCATTTCGGCAAGAGTGCCGCTGTCGGAGATGTTTGGCTATGCGACGGATCTGCGCTCCCGGACGCAGGGGCGCGCGACCTACTCGATGCACTTCGATCGGTACGAGCCGGCGCCCGCCAACGTGAGCGAGGAAGTCGTTGCGCGCATGCAGGGCAAGTGACGCGGCGAATCCCGAATCACCAGAGAGATAAACGATATGGCGACGTCATCATTCAGCGACAAGATTCGCATCCGGTTGAAGGCATACGACTACCGCGTCCTCGACCAGTCCACCACGGAAATCGTCGACACGGCCAAGCGCACGGGCGCGCAGCTGGCAGGGCCGATTCCGCTGCCGACATCGAAGAACAAGTGGACGGTGCTGCGCTCGCCGCACGTGGACAAGAAATCGCGGGAGCAGTTCGAGATCCGCACGCACAAGCGGCTCATCGACATCTTCGAGCCGACGCCGCAGACGGTCGACGCGCTCATGAAGCTGGATCTGCCGGCGGGCGTGGACGTCGAGATCAAGGCTTTCGGCAAGGAACACAAGTAGTCGTGGCTCGGGATTTGGGAGTCGTGGCGCTGCCACTGCCGAATCCCGAATCACGAATTCCGAATCACGGAGCGTCACGAGATGGTGACAGGCATCATCGGCAGAAAAGTCGGGATGACGCAGGTGTTCGACGCCGACGGCACCGTCCACCCGGCGACGGTCATCAAGGCCGGCCCTTGCGTCGTCGTGCAGGCCAAGACCGCCGAGACCGACGGGTACGAGGCGGTGCAGCTCGGGCTCGTCGAAGAAACACCCAGCAAGACCAACAAGCCGACGTCGGGGCATTTCAAGAAGGCGAATGTGCCGCCGACGCGGGTGCGGCGAGAGGTGAGGCTGGCGGCGGGCCCTGGAGGTCCAGACGGCGCCGCTCGGCCCCAGGTCGGCGATCAGGTGCTCGCCTCGATCTTCGCGAACGGGGAGCGCGTCGACATCGTCGGGACGGGACGAGGCAAGGGCTACCAGGGCGTCGTCCGACGGCACCATTTCGGCGGCGGCGCCGCAACGCACGGGTCGATGTTCCATCGCGCGCCCGGCTCGATTGGCGCGTCGTCGTTTCCGTCCCGCGTCGTGAAGGGGATGCGGGCGGCGGGGCGGATGGGCGGCGGGCGCGTCACGGTTCGCAACCTGAAGGTCCTGCGCGTGGATCCGGACAACCACCTCATCGTCGTCGAAGGCGGCATTCCGGGTGCGCCGGCGAGCTACGTGATGGTTCGGAAAGCAGTCGCCGCCAAGCGCGTCAAGGTGGCGCAGGTCGAGAAGCCGAAGAAAGCGAAGAAGTAATGACGAGCTGCGAGTAACGAGCCATGCAACTGGATGTCGTGAACCAGGAGAACGAGAAAGTCGGCACCGTCGATGTGCGTGAGGATGTGTTCGGCGGGCGTGTGAACACCGACCTGATGTGGGAGTCGGTCGTGCACGCGAACGCGGCGGAGCGACGCGGCACGCACATGACCAAGAACCGAGCGCTCGTCAGCGGCAGCGGCAAGAAGCCGTGGCGTCAGAAGGGCACCGGGCGCGCGCGCGTCGGCGAGATCCGGAACCCGCTGTGGCGCAAGGGAGGCACCGTGTTCGGACCGCGACCGCGCAGCTACGACTTCCGCCTGCCGAAGAGAGTCGAGCGCGGAGCGCTTCGCGCGGCGCTCGCCCAGAAAGTCAAGGATCAGGCGCTCGTCGTGGTGGACGCGCTCGCGGCCGAGGAAATCAAGACCAAGGCGGCTGTGGAGCTGCTCAAGCGTCTGGGCTGCGTGGACAAGGCGGTCCTGGTCGATGTGGCCGTCGACGAGAAGCTGTCGCGGTCGGTCAAGAACATTCCCGGCGTGTCGTTCGTGGCGAGCGCGCGGCTGACCGCCCGCGACGTGATCGATGCCCGCCGCGTCGTCGCCACGCGGGGTGCACTCGAAAGGCTGCAGGAGGCGCTCGCGTAGCGCCTGCCGAGCGCCATTGGAATCGACGATGAAACTGACAGACGTCATCCGCCGGCCGCTCATCACGGAGAAAACATCCATTCTCCGCGAGGATGGGCGGACGATCGTGTTCCAGGTCGCGCCGAACGCGAACAAGATGGAGGTCAAGCGCGCGATCGAGAAGCTCCTCGGCGCCAAGGTCGAGAGCGTGCGCACGAGCATCGCCCATGGGAAGGTCAAGCGTCAGGGCCGCTTCGCCGGCCGGCGCTCGGACTGGAAGAAGGCGTACGTGCGCCTGGCCAAAGGCGCCAAAATGCCGGAATTCCTGGAAGGGGCATAGCATGCCTGTTCGCAAGTTCAATCCAACGACGCCCGGTCAACGGTTTCAGACAGTGCAGCTCTTCGACGAGATCACCTCCGAAGAGCCGTACAAGCCGCTCGTCGAACCGCTCCACCGGTCCGGCGGACGCAACAACCGCGGCGAGCTGACGTCGTGGTGGCGCGGCGGCGGCCACAAGCGGATGTACCGGAACGTTGATTTCAAGCGGGACAAGCGCGACATTCCGGCCAAGGTCGCGACGATCGAGTACGACCCGAATCGCTCGGCGCGGATCGCGCTCGTGACCTACGCCGACGGCGAGAAGCGCTACATCCTGCAGCCGATCGGCCTGAAGGTCGGCGACACGATCGTCGCGGGCGAGACGGCCGACATCCTGCCGGGCAACGCCCTGCCGCTCAAGAACATCCCGCTCGGGACGCTGGTGCACAACGTGGAGCTGAAGTCTGGGAAGGGCGGGCAAATTGCGCGCAGCGCCGGATCGTTCGTGCAGGTGGTAGCAAAAGAGGGAGATTACGCGTCGGTCAAGATGCCGTCAGGCGAGATCCGCAACATCAACATGGAGTGCTACGCCACGATCGGTCAGGTCGGCAATCTGGAGCACGAGAACGTGTCGATCGGCAAGGCCGGGCGGAGCCGCTGGCTGGGCCGGCGTCCTCATGTGCGCGGCGTAGCGATGAACCCTGTGGATCATCCGTTGGGCGGCGGCGAGGGCAAGACGTCCGGCGGCCGGCATCCGGTGTCGCCGTGGGGTCTGCCGACGAAGGGGTACAAGACGCGCAACCGGAAAGCAACCGACAAGTTCATCGTGCAGAGGCGCGGGAAGTGAGCCACGAGTAACGACTATGGGCAGATCGTTGAAAAAGGGTCCGTTCGTCGACACGCCGCTTCTCGAGAAGGTCGAGGCGATGAATCGAGCGGGCGTCGACAAGAAGGTCATCAAGACGTGGTCACGGCGATCCACCGTCATTCCGGAGATGGTCGGGCACACGCTTGCCGTGCACAACGGCAAGAAGTTCATCCCCGTCTATATCACCGAGAACATGGTGGGCCACAAGGTGGGTGAGTTCGCGCCGACCAAGATCTTCAAGGGGCACACCACGAAGGTGGCGGAGAGAGCCGCGGCGCTTGCAAGCGCGGCGGGAGCCCCGGGGGCGGCGCCGGCCGCGGCGCCCGCTGGGACGGCTGCGCCGGCGAGCGGCGGAAAGCCCGCCGGAGGCGGGAGCTGAGTCATGGCCACTTCGGAAACCGCGGGGCGCGCGACGGCCCGCTATATTCGCACGTCCGCCCAGAAAGCGGGGCTCGTGCTGGCGTTGATCCGAGGCAAGGACGTCAACCGCGCGCTCGCGACGCTGAAGTACACGCGGAAGGCGATTGCGGACGACATCGCCAAGGTGCTGCGGTCGGCGATTGCGAACGCCCAGAACAAAGAGGGCTTCAGCGGCGACGTCGATCGGTTGTATGTGTCGGCGTGCTTCGCGAACCAGGGACCGTCGGCCAAGCGGGTGCGCCCGGCGCCGATGGGACGCGCGTTCCGCGTCTTGAAGCGGACCGCGCACCTGACCGTGCAGGTGGCCGAGCGGCCCGAGAAAGTCGTCGCCGTCGGCCGGACCGACGAGGCGGGCGCGAGACCCAAGCGTCCGCAGCGGAAGAAACCGGCGAACGAAACGAAGAAGTGATCAGGTGAAGGAGTAGACGTGGGCCAGAAGGTTCACCCGTTTGGATTCCGTCTCGGCTTCAACAAGACATGGCGATCGCGGTGGTACTCGAACAAGGACTACGCGAAGCTGCTGCACGAGGATCTGGCGCTGCGCCAGAGCCTGAAGAAGAGGTTCGCGCACGCGGGCGTCGCCAAGATCGAGACCGAGCGCGCCGTCAACCGGCTGAAGATCGACATCTACACCTCGAGGCCCGGGATCATCATCGGCCGCAAGGGAACGGAAGTCGACAAGTTGAAGCAGGAGATTCAGAAGCGGACGAGCCGTGAGGTCTTCATCAACATCCAGGAGATCCAGAAGCCCGAGCTCGATGCCCAGCTCATCTCCGAGTCGGTGGCGATGCAGCTCGAGAAGCGCGTCGCGTTCCGCCGGGCCATGCGCAAAGCGGTCGAATCGGCGCTGCGGTTCGGCGCTCGAGGGATCAAGGTGCGCGTGTCCGGGCGGCTGAACGGCGCGGAGATCGCGCGCTCCGAGTGGTACCTCCACGGGCAGCTGCCGCTGCAGACGCTGCGCGCCGACATCGACTACGGCTTCGCGGAGGCGAACACGACCTACGGTCAGATCGGCATCAAGGTCTGGCTCTACAAGGGGGAGCGCCTCGTTCCGCAAAGAGGTCGGGACGAGGAATACAGGGAGCGGGCGCCGCGGCGGCCGGCGGCTCGAGGATGACGCGATGTTGATGCCGAAGAAAGTGAAGTTCAGGAAGCAGCAGCGCGGCCGCATGCGCGGCAAGGCGTGGCGAGGCGGCGACGTGTCGTTTGGCGATTTCGGGCTGAAGGCGCTCGAGCCCTGCTGGCTGACGGATCGGCAGATCGAGGCGGCGCGCGTCGCGATGACGCGGTTTGTCGCGCGCGGCGGCAAGATCTGGGTGCGCGTCTTCCCCGACAAGCCGATCACGAAAAAACCCCAGGAAACGCGCATGGGCAAGGGGAAGGGCGCGCCGGAGCAGTGGGTGGCTGTCGTTCGCCCCGGCCGGGTGCTGTTCGAGATGGAGGGCGTGAGCGAGAAAGAGGCTCGCGAGGCGATGAAGCTGGCGGCCGCGAAGCTGCCGATTCTCACGAAGTTCGCGACGCGCTTTGCGCAGGAGAAGATGCTATGAAAGCCGCCGAACTGCGCGACCTCGCGGTCGACGAGCTCGGTGCGAAGGAGCGCGAGCTGACCGATCAGCTGTTTCGCATGCGACTCCAGAAGTCGATGGGCCAGCTCGAGTCTCCCGATAAGGTTCGCGCGGTCCGCCGCGATCTTGCGCGCGTGAAGACCGTGCTGCGCCAGAAACGGGCAGGGTAGCGAAAAAATGGCTCAAAAGTCCGAGAAGACCGGCGTCGTCGTCAGCAACAAGATGCAGAAGAGCATCACCGTGGCCGTCGAGTGGCAGGTTCGCGACGGCCTCTACGGCAAGACGACCCGCCGTACGTCGAAGTTCCTGGTGCACGACGAGAAGAACGAAGCCAGGCCGGGCGATATCGTCGAGATCGTCGAAACGCGGCCGCTCAGCCGCCGGAAACGCTGGGCGCTCAAATCCGTGGTGCGGAGAGCGGCGGAGGTCTGAGTTGAGCCAGATGGGTCGGGTAGGTCGGGTCGGTCAGGCAGGTCAGACCGACGCGACTGCGGAGAGGCAACGATGATTCAGATGCGCTCCATTTTGGACGTCGCCGACAACTCGGGCGCGCGCAAGATCGCCGTCATCAACCCGATTGGCGGATCGACCGGTCGTTACGCGAGGCTTGGCGACATCGTGACGGCTTCGGTGAAGGAAGCGACGCCGGAAAGCAACGTCAAGAAGGGGCAGGTCGTGAAGGCGGTGATCGTCCGGACCGTGAAGGAGCAGCGGCGCCGCGACGGCAGCTATATACGCTTCGACCGGAATGCGGCTGTCCTCATCAACGATCAGGGCGAGCCGATCGGGACGCGCGTGTTCGGCCCGGTGGCGCGCGAGCTGCGCGAGCGGCGCTTCATGAAGATTATTTCGCTCGCGCCGGAAGTGCTGTGATGTCACGCTTAGCCACCCCGATTCGCAAGAACGACAACGTGCTGGTCGTCACCGGCAAGGACCGCGGAAAGCGCGGCCGCGTGCTGAAGGTGCTGCCGGGCGAGGCCGGCCGCAACCGCCTGATCGTCGAAGGCGTGAACATGATCAAGCGCCACACGAAGCCGAACCCCGGCAAGCAGATCAAGGGCGGTATCGTGGAGCGCGAGGCGTCGTTGCACGCGAGCAACGTCCAGCTCGTCTGCCCCGAGTGCGGGCAGCAGACGCGCATCGGACACAAGATTCTCGGCGACGGCCGCAAGGTGCGCATCTGCCGCAAGTGCGAGGGAGTGGTCGACAAATGACCGCCAGGCTCAGAGAGAGATACACCAAGGAGGTCGTCCCCGCCCTGACGAAGGAGTTCGGCTACAAGAACGTCATGGCGGTGCCGAGGATTCACAAGGTCGTCGTCAACATGGGGCTTGGTGAAGCGACGTCGAACGCGAAAATCGTCGACACCGGCGCCGACGAGCTCGCGCGCATCACGGGCCAGAAGGCTGTGACGCGCCGCTCGAAGAAGTCCATTGCGGCGTTCAAGGTCAGAAAAGGGATGCCGATCGGGGCGATGGTGACGTTGCGCGGCGAACGGATGTGGGAGTTCCTGGATCGGTTGATGAATATCGCGTTGCCCCGGGTCCGAGACTTCAAGGGCGTGTCGCCGAAAGGGTTCGACGGCCGCGGCAACTACACGCTCGGCCTGCGCGACCAGCTGATCTTCCCCGAGATCGACTACATGAAAGTCGACAAGGCGCGCGGCATGAACGTCTCGGTCGTCACGACCGCCCGAACCGACCAAGAGGCGCGGAAACTGTTGCAGTTTATCGGGATGCCGTTTCGCGCTTCGTAACGGGAGCACGGAGCGAGAGTCGAGAGAACACGATGGCCACTACCGCCAAAATCGCGAAAGAGCAGAAGAAACCCAAGTTCAGGATCCGGCTGCGCAATCGCTGCCGCCTCTGCGGGCGCCCGCGCGGCTACATGCGGAAATTCGCCCTGTGCCGGTTGTGCTTCCGGAAGCTGGCGCTCGAGGGTGACGTCACCGGAGTGACCAAGAGCAGCTGGTGATCGCGAATTTGGTCGAGCCACGAGTAATGAGCCACGAGTAACGAGTAACGAGCTATGACAGACCCTATCGCAGACATGCTGACCCGTATTCGGAACGCCGTGGGCGCCAAGCACACGCGTGTCGACATGCCCTCGTCTCGCATGAAGATGGAGATCGCGCGCATCCTCCAGGATGAAGGATACATTCAGGGCTTCAAGCTCCTGGACGAGGCGTCGACCGAGACTAGCGTGCAGACCCGGACGCTGCGGCTGTTCTTGAAGTACGGTCCGCACGGCGAACGGCTCATCACCGGCGTCGAGCGCATCAGCCGACCTGGGCGCCGCGTCTATTTCGGCAAGGAGGACGTCCCCGAAGTCCTCGGCGGGCTCGGCACCAGCATCCTGACGACGTCGCGAGGGGTGATGACGGGCCGCGCAGCCGCGAAGGCTGGCGTCGGCGGCGAAGTGCTCTGCAACGTCTGGTAGAGAATCAGATATGTCTCGAATCGGCAAGAAACCCATCGCGATTCCCAAAGGCGTCACCGTCAAGGTCCTGGACCAGACCCCCGGGGCGGTCGAAGTCCAGGGGCCGAAAGGGAAGCTGCGCCAGGCGTACCCGGCCGGCATCACCTTCGAGGTGGCCGACGGTCATCTCGTGGCGAAGCTCGCGACGGACAACCCGGAGCTGGGGAAGTTTCACGGGCTCGCTCGAAGTCTGGTGGCCAACGCCGTCGTCGGCGTCACGCAAGGGTTCAAGAAGGAGCTCGACATCGTCGGCGTCGGCTACCGCGCGGAGCTGAAAGGCAAACAGGTGGTCTTTGCGCTGGGCTATTCGCATGCGGTGGTCTTCGACATTCCCCCGGGCATCGACGTGGCGATCGACAAGCAGACGCACATCACGGTGACCGGCGCGGATCGTCAGCTCGTCGGCCAGGTGGCGTCCAACATTCGGCGCCTGCGCGAGCCGGATCCGTACAAGCAGAAAGGCGTGCGATACACGGGCGAAGTGCTGAAGAAGAAAGCGGGCAAGACAGGAGCCAAATGAAGATTACGACCAAGCACGACCGCCGCCATCGCATCCAGCTTCGCCAGCGGAAGCGGATCTTCGGCACGGTCGAACGGCCGCGCCTGAGCGTGTTCCGCAGTACCGGACACATTTATGCGCAGGTCATCGACGATCTCGCCGGAACAACGCTCGTTGCCGCGTCGAGCGTCGACGCCTCGTTGAAGGGCGCATTTCCGAAGGGCGCGCGCGGCGGCAACCTGAAGGGCGCGGAGGCTGTCGGCAAGGCCATTGCCGAGCGATCGATCGAGAAGGGCATCAAGCGCGTGGTGTTCGACCGGAGCGGGTTCCTGTATCACGGGCGCATTCGCGCGGTCGCCGATGCCGCCCGCAAGGCAGGCTTGGATTTTTAGCCGGGAGGCTCGCGGGAGTATTCATGCGTACACGAGAACGGATCGACCCGTCACAGCTCGATATCAAAGACAACGTCGTCTCGATCAACCGCGTCACGAAAGTGGTCAAGGGCGGCAAGAACCTGAGCTTCAGCGCGCTCGTGGTCGTTGGCGACGGGCACGGCGTCGTAGGCTTCGGCGTCGGGAAGGCGAAGGAAGTCCCGTCGGCGATCAAGAAAGGCATCGAGGCGGCGAAGAAGAACCTCATCCGCGTGCCGCTGCAGGGGTCGACGATCCCTCATGCGGTGATTGGCAACTTCGGCGCCGGCAGCGTGCTGTTGAAGCCCGCGCCGGACGGGACCGGCATCATCGCCGGGGGGGCGGTCCGCGCCGTTGTCGAGGCGGCCGGGATTACGAACATTCTGACGAAGTCGATCGGATCGGCGAACCCGCACAACGTCGTGCGCGCGACGGTGGTCGGGCTCGATTCGTTGAAGGATCCGGTGGCGATCGCGCGGCTCCGGGGCAAGGACGTCAACGAGCTCGCTTCGACGGTGTGAACCCGATATGGCCAACGAACGAACCGACACGAAGGGCGAAACCGTCAAAGTGACGCTGGTCAGGAGACCAATCGGGTTCAACCGCCGTCAGGCGGCCGTCGTGACGGGTCTCGGCCTGCGCCGGATCAGGCAGACCGTGGAGCTGAAAGATACGCCGGCGACGCGCGGGATGATCCACAAAGTGCGACACTTAGTGGAGGTCGGGTAAGTCAGGGGAGTCGGGTGGGTCCCGTAGGAAGTCTCCTATGTCATTGAGTAATCTGCGCCCTCCGAAGGGCATGAAGCACGCGAAGAAGCGCATCGGCCGCGGCCAGGGGTCCGGGCAGGGGAAGACCGCGGGGCGGGGGAACAAGGGCGCAAAGTCTCGATCGGGGTTCAAGTTCAAGCGGGGGTTCGAAGGCGGCCAGATGCCGTTGCACCGGCGCGTGCCGAAGCGCGGCTTCCATAACCCGTTCCGCATCGACTACGAGGTCGTCAACCTCGATACGCTCGGCCTGCGATTCGAGGCCGGGACGATCGTCACGCCTGATTTGCTGCGCGAGACGGGGCTCGTGCCCGGTCGCGCCCGGAAGATCAAGGTTCTCGCGCGCGGCGAGGTCGGCAGGGCGCTGACCGTGCGCGCGCACAAGTTCAGTGGGAAGGCGGCTGAAAAGATCGCCGCGGCGGGCGGCGCGACGGAGCAACTCGCGTGAATGAGAGCCTGAAGAACATCTTCACCGTTTCGGACCTGCGCAACCGCGTTCTGTACACGCTGGGACTGCTGGCCGTGTATCGAGTCGGGCATCACATCACCATTCCCGGCGTCGACAACAACGCGGTGCTGCAGTTTGCGGATCAGCTCAAGAACACGATGTTCGGCCTGTACGACATGTTCTCCGGCGGGGGTCTGTCGAAGATGACGATCTTCTCGCTCGGCATCATGCCCTACATCAGCGCGTCGATCATCCTGCAGCTGCTGACCGTGGTCTGGCCGTACCTCGAGAAGCTCTCGAAGGAAGGCGAGCTCGGCCGCCGCAAGATCACGCAGTACACCCGTTACGGAACGATCCTGCTGAGCATCGTGCAGGCTGCGGGCATTGCGATCTTTCTCGAGAAGAACACCGCGCCGGGCGGCTATCACCTGGTGATCAACCCCGGATGGGGCTTTCGCTTGATGACGATGCTCACGCTGACGACCGGCACCTGCTTCGTCATGTGGCTCGGCGAGCAGATCACCGAGCGCGGCGTCGGCAACGGGATGTCGCTCATCATTTTCGCCGGCATCGTGGTCGGCTTCCCGCGCGCGGTCATTCAGATGGTCGACCAGATGCGAACGGGGCAGATCGGCCTTCTCCGCATTCTGTTCCTCCTGGTGCTGATGGTTGCCGTGGTCGCCGCGATCATCTTCGTCGAGCGCGGCCATCGCCGCGTCACGGTGCAGTACGCCAAGCGGGTCGTCGGACGGCGGATGTACGGCGGCTCGAGCACGCATATTCCGCTGAAGGTCAACACGGCCGGCGTGATCCCGGTGATCTTCGCCTCGTCGATTCTCGCGTTTCCGGCCACGATCGCGCAGGCGTTCCCGGGCCGTCTCAGCGAGGCCCTGACGACGCAGCTCAATTTCGGGATGCCGCTGTACAACCTGCTCTACGTTGCGGGCATCATCTTTTTCACCTACTTCTACACGGCCATCGTCTTCAATCCCGACGATGTGGCCGAGAACATGCGGAAGTACGGCGGGTTCGTACCGGGCATCCGCCCGGGCAAGCGGACGGCCGAGTACATCGATTCGATTCTCGCGCGCATCACGCTGGCAGGCGCGGTGTACCTCGCGCTCATCGCGCTCCTGCCGAACTTCCTGATCACCGGCTTCCGCGTCGCGCCGATCCCGTTCATCGGCGACTGGTTGGATGCCGCGCTTCCGAAGTTCATTACCGAGGGGATGAACGTGCCGTTCTACTTCGGCGGCACGTCGCTGTTGATCGTGGTCGGCGTCGCGATGGATACCGTCCAGCAGGTGGAAAGCCAGCTCATCATGCGCCACTACGACGGTTTCATGAAGAAGACGCGGATTCGCGGGCGGCGGGCATAGCGAGTGCGGCGCGTCGGGCACCAACGATCCTATGGCCCTGAACCTGATCATGTTGGGCCCGCCGGGCGCGGGGAAGGGCACTCAGGCCGAACGCCTCGCCCGAGAACATCGGATCCCGAAGATTTCGACGGGCGATATGCTGCGCGCCGCTGTGCAGGACGGAACGGAAATCGGCCGGCGCGCGCAGGCGATTATGGATCGCGGCGAGCTCGTCAGTGATGACGTGATGATCGGCATCGTGAGCGACCGGCTGGCACGGGCGGACGCGGCGTGCGGGTTCATCCTCGACGGTTTTCCGCGCACCGTCGCCCAGGCGACGGCGCTCGACGCCATCATGGATGGGCGCGATCCGCTCATCGTCGTCGAGATCGTCGTGCCGGAACCGGAGCTCGTGCGGAGACTGAGCACGCGGATGATTTGCGAAAGCTGCGGCCGCACCGCCGACATTCCGCCTCGCGGCGGCATCCGCCCCGGGGACCCCGGGCAAGGCCGGACGGAGGCGGGCGATCGCTGCGCGTTTTGCGGCGGAAAGCTGGTACAGCGCACGGACGACTCGGATGTCGTCGTGCGAGAGCGTTTAAGAGTGTATCGAATGAACACGAAACCGCTGGTCGACTTTTACCGGAACCGGGAGACGTTTCGATCGGTCAACGGCGCCCAGGCGCCGGACCAGGTCGCAGCGGAGCTGGCCGCTGAGATTGCGGCGGCCCGTAACGCGCGCGTCGGGGGCCGTCTGTGATCATCTGCCGTTCGACTGCTGAGCTCGAGCGTATGCGCGAGGCGGGCCGGCTCGTCGGTGAAGTCTTGACCGAGCTCGCATCGCTCGTGGCACCGGGCGTGACGACCGCCGATCTGGACGAGGCGGCGGAAAAGCGTATCCGGCAGGCGGGGGCGATACCGGCGTTCAAAGGGTATCTCGGCTACCCGGCGACGATTTGCGCGTCGGTCAACGAGGAAGTCATTCACGGGATTCCGTCGGGCCGGCGGATATTGAACGAGGGCGACGTCGTGTCGATTGACGTCGGGGCGTCCCTCGATGGTTATTACGGCGACAGCGCGATCACGCTCCCGGTCGGACAGGTCTCGGAGGAGGCAGCCACGCTGCTTCGCGTGACCGAGGAGGCGCTTTACAGGGCGGTCGAGCACGTGAAGGTGGGCGGCCGCATTTCGGATATCGGTCACGCTGTTCAAGAGCACGTCGAGGGGTACGGGTTCAGCGTCGTTCGTGAGTTCGTCGGTCACGGCATTGGCCAGCGGATGCACGAGGAGCCGCAGGTCCCGAACTACGGCGAAGCGGGCCGGGGGCCACGGTTGAGCGAGGGGATGGTGCTCGCGATCGAGCCAATGGTGAACGCCGGCAAGGCGGCGGTGAAGGTGCTCGCCGACGGGTGGACTGCCGTCACGCGCGATGGCAGCTTGTCGGCACACTTCGAGCACACGGTCGCTGTGACGGCGGAAGGGCCGTGGATCCTGACGGCGAGGGAAGTCCCCGTCGTTCGTGTCGCGGTGCGGAACTAGTGCGGGGGACCTCGACCGGGAGGGCGGCCGGCGCCGGCGTCGTGACGGCGCAGCTGCCGAGCGGCCTCTATCGGGTACGGCTCGATGAGGGCGGGAGCCTGATGGCCCACATCGCCGACCGGATCGACCGGAACTTCGTGCGACTCCTCGTCGGAGATCACGTGAGGGTCGAGCGCTCGCCCGTCGACGTCGGGCGCGGGCGGATCGTCGAAAAGCTTGTTGGCGGGAGACAAAGATGAAGGTGCGTGCGTCGGTGAAGCGGATTTGCGACAAGTGCAAGATTGTCCGGCGCCGTGGCGTCGTGCGGGTGATCTGTCCCAATCAGAAGCACAAACAGCGCCAGGGCTGAGGACGAAGGACCAAGGACGGACAAAGAACCAAGGACTTAGAACCAAGGACGAACAGCATGGCGCGTATAGCAGGCGTTGATCTTCCCCGCACGAAGCGCGTGGAAATCGGGTTGACCTACATCTTCGGGATCGGGCGCGTACGCTCGAACGGCATCTTGAAGGAGGCGGGCGTCAGTCCCGATGTGCGGGTCAAGGATCTGTCGGAGGACGACGTGCGCAAGATCAGCCGCGTCATCGAGGAGCAGGGCGGCGTCGAGGGGGATCTGCGCAAAGAGATCTCGATGAACATCAAGCGGCTCATGGAAATCGGCTGCTACCGTGGCGCGCGCCACCGCCGGGGCCTGCCGGTGCGCGGCCAGCGTACGCGAACGAACGCCAGAACGCGCAAAGGCCCGCGCAAGGGCGCCATCGCGAAGAAGAAGGTGATCTAAATGGCGAAGAGCGAACCGACGGCGACACCCGAAGGCGCGACACCGGAGAAAAAAGAAGGCGCGGCCGGACGGCGCAAGAAGACATTCAAGAAGCGAGGCGAGAAGCGCGTCGTCCATCATGGGCTGGCGCATATCCAGGCGTCGTTCAACAACACCGTGGTGACGATCACCGATACGGAAGGCAACGTCATCGCCTGGTCGAGCGCCGGCGGCATCGGGTTCAAGGGGTCGCGCAAAGGGACGCCGTTCGCCGCAACGCAGGCGGCGCTCAACGCCGGCAATGCCGCGAAGACCGTCGGCATGCGATCGCTCGACGTGCGGGTGAAAGGGCCTGGATCGGGGCGCGAGTCGGCAATCCGCGCGCTGCAGACCGTCGGCCTCGAGGTGAAGTCGATCCGCGACGTGACGCCGATCCCGCACAATGGGTGCCGGCCTCCGAAGCGACGGCGTGTCTGAGCGATGAACCCGGTAATGGGGGAATTACTCGAAAGGTTGTGTTGATGGCTCGTTACATCGGTCCGGTCTGTCGTCTGTGCCGCCGCGAGGCGATGAAGCTCTTCCTCAAGGGGGAGCGCTGCTACACGGAGAAGTGCGCGATCGAGAAGCGCAATTTTCCGCCGGGGCAGCACGGCAAGGCTCGGAAAGCGAAGCTCGCGGGCTACGGCCTGCAGCTTCGCGAGAAGCAGAAGGTCAAGCGCATCTACGGCGTGTTGGAGGATCAGTTCCGGCGGTACTTCGAGTCGGCCGAGCGAACGCGCGGCATCACCGGCGTGACGCTGCTGCAGCTGCTCGAGCGGCGGCTCGACAACGTGGTCTATCGGCTCGGGCTGGCGACGTCGCGGCCCCAGGCCCGCCAGCTCGTGCGCCATGGGCACTTCCTGGTGAACGGCAAGAAGGTCGACATCCCGTCGTACTCCGTGAGGGAGGGGGACGTCGTCTCGGTGCTCGGCCGCTCGCAGAAGAACCCGACGATCGAGCACGCGATGGAGGAAGTCAAGGGCCGCGGCATTCCCGAGTGGCTGTCGTTCGACCCGAGCTCCGTCACGGGACGCGTCGTCTCGGTCCCCACGCGCGAACAGATCAACCTGCCGGTGCAGGAACAGCTGATCGTGGAGTTGTACTCGAAGTAAGACGCTCTCGGCTCCGAGCCGTAAGCTCGCGAACCGCCGGCCCGCAGCCTTACACAGACCTGCGGCGGGAGGCCGGTGGTCACTTGCAGGTCTGGAGGCCCTGTCTGAGGGCCCGTTAGCGAAATCCTGGGAAAGGCCCCGGAAACTGTCCGGGGACGAACCCGGGAGAAGAAAGGAAAGGAACCCCCCATGCTCTGGAAAGGCTTTCAACGACCCAAGCGGCTCGAGTTCGAGCGCGAGACGCTGACCGACCGGTTCGGCCGGTTCTACGCGCAGCCGTTCGAACGCGGCTTCGGCACGACGATCGGCAACGCGCTCCGCCGCGTGCTCCTGTCGTCCATCGAAGGAGCGGCGATCACCGCGGTGAAGATCGACGGCGTCCTCCACGAGTTCTCGCCGATTCCCGGCGTCGTCGAGGACGCGACCGACATCATCCTGAACCTGAAGCAGATTCCGCTGAAGCTGCATTCCGACCAGACCAAAACGTTGACGCTGCGCGTCGACAAGGCCGGCGAGGTGCGCGCACGCGATATCCAGGCCGACAGCGACGTCGAGATCCTGGAGCCGGATGCGCACATCGCGACGGTCGCGGACCACGGCAAGCTCCACATGGAGATGCGCATGAAGCGCGGCCGCGGCTATGTCTCGGCGGACAAGAACTTCGACGAGGACCTCGGGATCGGTTGGATCCCGATCGATTCGGTGCACTCGCCGATCAAGAAGGTGAACTATCTGGTCGAGGCCGCGCGACTGGGACAGACGACCGACTACGACAAACTGACCGTGGACGTCTGGACCAACGGGTCAATCAATGCCCGCGACGCGGTGTCGCTCGCCGCGAAGCTGATTCGCGATCATTTGAACATCTTCATCAACCTCGAGGAGGGGGCGGAGCAGGCGACGGAAGCGTCGGCGGACGCCCCGCGCACTGGGGCGAGCAACGAGAACCTCGACAAGAGCGTCGAGGAGCTCGAGCTGTCGGTCCGGTCGTACAACTGCCTCAAGAACGCGAATATCCGGACGATCCGCGAGCTGGTGCAGAAGACCGAAGCCGAGATGCTCAAGACCAAGAACTTCGGGCGCAAGAGCTTGAATGAAATCAAGGAAATCCTGACAACGATGGGTCTCGGTCTCGGCATGCGTGTCGACCAGCCCAGCGCGGCGACTCAGGAATAACCGAGTAACGAGCCACGAGCATGAGACATCGAGTCGCATACCGCAAGTTGGGCCGCGTCACCGAGCATCGCCTGGCGATGCTGCGGAACCAGGCCACGGCCCTGCTTCGCTACGAGCACCTGACGACCACGGTGCCGCGCGCCAAAGAGCTGCGGCCGTTCGTCGAACGCTTGATCACAATCGCGAAGCGAGGCGTCGCCGGGAGCCGGACATCGCCGTCCCAAGGGGCGGCCAGCGCGGCAAACGGGCACCTGCTGACGGCGCGCCGGCTCGTGATGCATGACCTGCAGGACCGCGAGGTGGTCGGCAAGCTGTTCGACACCATCGCGCCGCGCTTCGCCTCGCGACCCGGCGGCTATACGCGATTGTTGCGCGTAGGCTACCGCAGAGGTGACAGCGCGGAGATCGCGCACGTCGAGCTCATCGGCAGCGAGTTCAACCCGCGCACGAAGGGTGAAAAAGAGGCCGCCTCCACCGAGAGCGCGCCGAAGGCGAAGGGCGTCGGCGGGCGTCTTCGCGCCGCGGCCGATCGACTGCGGGGCAAGAAGGAAGACGCCGGCGTCCGAGCGAAAGAGGCTTCGGGAGGAAGCTCGCACGAGCCGCTCGAAGGGGAAGCGGTCGAGGGCGCCGAGAACGTCGCGAAAGCCGGCCGGAGCGCCAAGTCCGCGAAGGCGGGGAAAGGCGCGAAGCGCGGCGCCGCGGCCGCCAAGAAGAAGGCAAAGCCGAAGTCTTAGACCTCTTCGACTTCGACCCCTGCACGCTCGGCCTTGGACGCCGCGATGATTTTCGACTGCAGGTGCGCCGGCACCTCGTCGTAATGCGAGTACTCCATGTGGTACGAGCCGCGGCCCCCGGTCGCGGACGTCAGATGCTGCTCGTACGTCAGCATCTCGGCCATCGGCACCTGCGCCTTGATGATGGTCATCGCGCCGCGCGTATCCATGCCGCCAATCCGGCCCCGCCGTCCGTTGAGATCGCCCATGAGGTCGCCTGCAAAGTCGGACGGCGCATGCACCTCCACGTTCATGATCGGCTCGAGGATGGTCGGCCGCGCGCGCGTCATCGCGTCCTTGAACGCCAGCGAGCCCGCCAGCTTGAACGACAGCTCGTTCGAGTCGACGTCATGGTACGAGCCGTCGAAAACCGTCACGCGGAAGTCCACCATGGGGTAGCCGGCGAGGTAACCGCGGCTCCGCGCGTCCTGAATGCCTTTTTCGACTGCCGGGATGAACTGACGAGGGATGGATCCGCCGAAGATGTCGTCGACGAACTCGAAGTCAGCGCCGCGTGCGAGCGGTTCGACCTTGATCTTGCAGTCACCGAACTGGCCATGACCGCCGGTCTGCTTTTTGTGCCGGCCGTGGGCTTCGGTTGACGCCTTGATGGTCTCGCGATACGGAATGCGCGGCGGTTTCAGGTTCACATCGACGCCGAAACGGCGCTTCAGCTTCGCGACCGTGACCTCGATGTGCAGCTGCCCCTGCCCGGACAGCAGCAGCTCCTTCGTCTGCGGGTCGCGGCTGTAGCGGATTGACGGATCCTCCTCCTCGAGCCGGTGCATGGCCGTGCTGATCTTGTCCTCGTCCCCCCTGCTCTTCGGCTCGATGGCGTAGGAGAGAACCGGCTCGGGGAATTTCACGGCCGGAAAGGATACGGTTTGGCTCCGGTCTCCCAGGGTATCGTTGGTCAGCGTGTCCTTCAGCTTGGCCACCGCGCCAAGGTCACCTGCCTTAATCTCCGGCACGCTCGTCTGGGTTTTGCCCTGAAGGAGCAGCAGATGGCCGAAGCGCTCGAGGGTGTCGCGAGTCTTGTTGTAACAGTTGGAATCCGACTTCAGGGAGCCTGACACGACGCGGAACATCGTGATGCGCCCGGCAAAGGGGTCCGCAACCGTCTTCCAGACGAACGCCGCGGCCGGCAGCTTCTCGTCCGCCTGACGTGTGGTCTCCACGCCGTCCTTGTCGATCGCGCGGAACGGGCGGTCCGCCGGCGACGGCAAGCACGCGCCGATAGCGTCGAGGAGCTGCGGGACTCCGATATTCAAGAGCGCCGAGGTACAGACGAGCGGAAACAGCTTTCCGGCCATCGTCGCCGAACGGAGGCCGGCAACCAGCTCCGCGTCGGTGAGCGTCCCGGCCTCGAAAAACTTCTCCATCAGCCGCTCGTCGTTCTCGGCGACCATCTCGATGAGCGCCTCCCGCGCTGCGTTGACGTCCGCCTCCATCGCCGGAGGGACGGCGGTCTCGGAAAACTTGCCGCTCTCGTCGGTCTGGAACACGTAGGCCTTTCTGGTGACGAGATCGACGACACCCTTGAAGCTTCTTTCCTCGCCGATCGGCAGCTGAACCGGAATCACGGTGCGACTGCACGCCTCGCGCAGCGACGCCAGCGAACGCTCGAGGCTGGCGCGCTCGCGATCGAGCCGGTTGAGCACGACGAGGCGCGGCAGCTTGAGGTCGTCGCCGATGCTCCACACTTTCTCCGTCTGCACCATCACGCCCGAAACGGCGTCCACGACGACGAGGGCGCCGTCGGCGACCTGCAGGCCGGCGTGCGCGTCGCTCAGAAAGTTGCCGATGCCGGGCGTATCGATGAGATTGATCTTCTGCTTGTTCCATTCGGCGTAGGCCAGCGCAGCCGACAGCGTGTGCTTGCGCGCGATTTCCTCCTCGTCATAGTCGGTGACCGTCGTCCCGTCATCGACCTTCCCGAACCGGTTGACCATGTTGGAGAGCGAAAGGATCGCCGAGGCGAGCTGTGTTTTCCCGGAACCGCTGTGACCGACGAGGGCGACATTTCTGATGCTGGCGGCGTCGTAGACCTTCATAGGCGGGGCTCTCCCAATTGGTCGACTTGGTTGTTACAGATTTGTTGTGATCATATTGGCGCCTGGGCGACACCGCAAGGGACGGCGGTTATAGCCGGGATTCCGGGGGGGCATTCGGGACGCGCGGGGCTCAGGATTTGCGCGGATGGGTCAGATCGGGCAGGTTGCCGTCTCGGTCCTCCGGGTCTCGCGCCGCCGCGCGCTCCTCGACGATGATCTCGACGGCGTGGCGTTTGTCTTCGTTCAGGAAGCCGTACACGCTGCCGACGGCGGCGGACCCCACGCCGCCCAGACGACGTTTCGACCGCCGCTTGCGGACGGCAACGATCAGCACGACGATCGCGACGAGCCAGATGATCGCCGCCATGTCTTCCTCCCTGGAGGGAGCCCCGGGGGCAACGCCGAAATCCGGAGCCGTTGATCACTCATAGCGCAAAGCCTCGATGGGATCGAGGCGCGACGCTCTGAATGCCGGCCACATGCCGAAAAAGATCCCCACAAACGCGGAGAAGCCGAGGCCGATGGCGAACGACCACCAGGGCAGCGAGATCGGAAAACCCGAGAGGGCGTGAGCGGTCCAGCCGATCGCGCTGCCGAGCGCGATGCCGAGCACGCCACCGAGCGATGTGAGAAACGCGGCTTCCATCAGAAACTGAAACAGGATTTCGGCGCGCCGCGCTCCGAGCGCCTTACGCACGCCAATCTCCCGCGTCCGCTCCGTGACGGAGATCGACATGATGGCCATGACGCCGATCCCGCCCACCATCAGCGCGATCGAGGAGATGACGAGCAGCGCCAGGAAGGTCCCCTGGCTGATCCGTTCCCACAGCTTGAGGAATGAGTCCTGCGTGATCAGGTCGAAGTCGTTCGGCTCGTCGAGCTTCAACCCGTGCCGGATCCGCATAATGCGCTCGACGTCGGCGAGCGCATCGGTAACGGGCACTCCGTCGCGCGGCAGCGCGGAAATCATCACGTTGGTAATCGTTCCGCCGCGCGGCCCGAACCTGCCGACGCGGAGCCCGAAGACACGCTGGTAGGTCGAGAACGGGACCACGACGAAATCGTCCTGATTCAGGTTGAACCCGCCCGGCGCCGGCCGCTTGTCGAAGACGCCCACGACCTCGAAGCGCTGGTTCCCGACGCGCACCAGCTTGCCGATCGGATCGGTGCCGCTCGGCTCGAACAGCAGCTTGTACGCGGTGTTGCCGAGAACGACGACGTTGCGCCGGTATTGAATGTCGGTGCCGTTGAAAAAGCGCCCCGCCAGAAACGGGATGCGCGTCCCCTCGGCGAAGAACTCACCCGTGCCGAACACGATAATCGGCTTGGTCTTCTGCTCGCGATAGAACACGCGCTGCTGGGCGATGGGCCCCGGGCCGGCGCCGAGCTCGAGATCGACGTACCTGAGCGTCGTATTCTGCGCTTCGAGCACACGCGCATCCGACGCCGTCAAGTCGGGCCGTTTCAGCAGGTCACGCAACTCCGCGCCGTTCGCGAAGCTGGTGACGCCGAAGCGCTGCAGGTAGATGATGTTCGTTCCGCTCTGGGCAATCACGTCGCGCAGCGACTGATCGAAGCCGCGGATGAGCGCCGTCATGCCGACGATGGAAGTGATGCCGATGACGACGCCGAGCACCGTGAGGCCGGAGCGCAGCTTGTTGTCGCGCACGGTCTCGAACGCCATCACGATCACTTCTTTGACGAGGCCGAAGCGGATCGCCATCACTCGCGCCTCAGCGCTTCGATCGGGTCGAGCCGGGCGGCGCGCATGGCCGGGTACAACCCGAAAAAGAGGCCCACGAGGGCGGTGATCCCGATTCCCAGGGCCACCGACCACGCCTCGACGGCCGCCGGGATCGGGGTGAATCCGGCGATGCTCATGGCGATCGCGGCGCCGAGCGCCGTCCCGATGACGCCGCCGAACATCGAGAGCACGACCGATTCGGTCAAGATTTGCGCGGTGATATCGGACCGCCGGGCGCCGAGCGCCTTGCGCAGGCCAATCTCGCGCGTCCGTTCGGTCACCACCATCAGCATGATGTTCATGATCACGATCCCACCGACGACGAGCGAGAGGCCGACCACGCCGATGAGCACGGCGAAGATGCCATTGGTGGCCGAATGGTAAATGTCCAGAATCGTGTCCGACGTGAAGATCCCGAAGTTCTCCGTTTGCTTGGGCTTGAGACGTCTCGAGATTCGGAGCGCGAGTGTCGCTTCGTCGATCGCCTCCGACATCTGCGCGACGTCCCGCGGCTTGACGGTCAACGACAGCTGACGGCGCGATCCGAACATCATCTGAAACTGCAGGAGTGGAATGATCGCGAACTCGTCTTGAGACTGGCCGAGCAGCGCCCCGCGCTTCTCGCTGACGCCAACGACGCGAAAATGCACGCCTTCGATCTGGATGATCTTGTCGACGGGATCGACGGTCCCGCCGAACAGGCGGTCCGCGGTCATCCAGCCCAGGATCGTGACCGGCCGCGCCGTCTCCACCTCTGTCGGGCTCATGAGCCGGCCACGTTCCGCGTCGAAGCTCGAGAAGTGGACGTAGTCGCTCGTCACCCCCTGGATGCGCGTGCCGTCGATGGATCGGTCTCGATACGTAATGCGGCCGCGCCCGGTGGAGTCGAGCATCACGGCCGTCGCCTGATCGCTGTAGCGCCTGATGGCGCGGGCATCGGCGGAGGTGATCCGCGGGTTGCCGCGGACTTTGTCGAACTCCTCGTCGCTCCGTGTGATGGGGAACTGCTGGATGCTGAACGAGTCGGCGCCCGCCTGATTCAAGATCGCCTGCTTGACGGAGGCGTTGAGACCCTGAATGAGCGAGACCACCGCGATGATGGAGGTGACGGCGACGATGTTGCCGAGCACGGTCATGAAGGACCGCAGCTTGGCGGACCAGATCGCATCGAGCGCGATGGCCGCGGATTCGAGGAACTGGTTCATATCACCGCGGCTTCTTGTTCTCCACTCGCACGGCGTCGCCGTCGGCCATCCCACGGACGGAGTTGTAGGGGCCGGTGATCACGAGATCGCC
>DATKHR010000282.1:0-14671 GCA_035510155.1 Vicinamibacterales bacterium | reverse complement strand
GGACGTTCGCCGTCCCCGAGGCACTTGGCAACAAGATCATTCATCCGTTCAGCGACTTCCTGCTGCACGACATCGGAACCGGGGACGGCATCGTGCAGACGCCGCCGCAGGACACCGCTGACAAGCTGCGCACCGCCGCGTTGTGGGGTCTGCGCATGAGGCCGCGCTTCATGCACGACCTCGGATCGCTGACCTTGCAGAATGCCATCGAGCGCCACCGTGGCGAGGCGCGACATGTCTCGAGGCGATTCCGTGAGTTGAGTCCCGCCGAGAAGCAACAGCTGTTCACGTTCCTCGAGTCGCTGTAGCGGCCCTACCGCCGAAAGGTGCAGATGTCCTCATGAAACAGATCGCGATCCCGCTCAAACTCTTCCCGCTCGCACTCTCCGCCCTCGCACTCTCGGCAGGCGGCGTCCTGGCCCAAGAGAGCGCGTCACCCACACGACCGAATTTTCCGCCACAGCCGCAGTTCACCCATTGGTCTCGCGTCACTCCCTTTACGCTTCCACGCGCCGATGAGTTTCGTCCTGGTCCGCCTCCCGGGTTGACCAGTGACCGGTACGTTGACGCGCTGAACGAGGTCAGGACTCTAGGGGTCGCGAACGGAACCGTGAGCTCGGCCGATCAGGTCCTCGCGGGACGGTTCTGGAACGGCGCGATTCAGAACTATTGGAACGAGATCGCGCAGAGCGCAGCCGGCGCCGAGCATTTGCCCACGGCCGCGAGCGCGCGACTCTTCGCGCTGCTCAATCTCGCCGCGGCGGATAGTGTCATCGCCTTCTACGACGCGAAGTACACATACAACTTCTGGCGCCCCGTCACCGCGATCCGCGCCGCCACGGTCGGGAACTCCGAGACCGTGAGCGATCCGAATTGGCTTCCGGAAGTCGGGAGCACGCCGCCCGATCCCTCCTATCCCGGCGCCCACGCCGTTGTCAGCGCCGCCGCGCTCGAGGTGCTCGTCTCCGTCCTGAAACGCGACCGCCTTGCCTTGACCGTGACATCGGAAGTGCTGCCTGGCGTGGTGCGGTCGTTCGGGAGCCTGTCACGATGATCGTCCCCGCCGCGAACGGCGCCTCCCGTGAAACGCCTGGGCATGTAAGCTACGCGGGTGCTGGTTCGACAGCTCGTCGCTATCATGGCCCTCCCCGGCACAGTGGTGATCGCCATCCCGGTTTGGGTCGCCGAACGGAATCATCTGAGCTTCAGCGCCCCGCGAGGTCCGGCGGATCTGGCTCTTGTGTTGTGTGGCGCGGCGCTGCTGGTGGTGGGCGTCGCGCTGTTCGTCGCGTCGGTCTATTACTTTTGGTCACGGGGACGCGGCACGCTTGCGCCGTGGGATCCGCCGCGGCAGTTCGTGGTGGAAGGGCCGTATCGATTCGTGCGTAATCCGATGATTAGCGGAGTGATCTTCGTGCTGGCCGCCGAGGCGCTGATCTTCCGGTCCCGGCCGCACGCGGAATGGGCGGCCCTGTTCACGCTGATCAACGCGATTTACATTCCGCTCTTCGAAGAGCCGATGCTCGCGGCTCGATTCGGTGCACCGTACGCGCGCTACAAGCGGGCGGTTCGGCGTTTCTTCCCTCGCGTGCGGCCGTGGACGCCAGAGGGATAGATCCAAGACATAAGAATCGCGAGCGGGGCTCCCGCGCCGAACCTTTGTGGTTGGTCCGTCCTCAGTCCGTAGTCCTTGGTCCTCTGTCACGCCGAGTCGCGGTTCCCATTACACTAAACACCCATGCGCAAGTCCCTGATCTCCCTGTTTGTGATCACGGCCGGATGGCCTGTTGCCGCGCGCCTGGTCGACGCCGCCCGCCTGGCCGGGTCGACTGACCGAACGGAGCGGACCTCCTCGACGGTCCTAACCCAACAGATGACCGACCCTCGCGCGGTGCGCTTGACGCTCCACGAAGGCACCAACATGGCCGCCGCGCTGTCGCCCGACCAGCGGACGATTGCGATCGATCTGCTCGGCACGCTGTGGACGCTCCCCGCCTCGGGCGGGACCGCGATCCCTATTACAGACATCTATCTCGACGCACGCCAGCCGTCCTGGTCGCCTGACGGCCGGCAGATCGCGTTTCAGGCCTATCGCGACAGTACGTGGCAGATCTGGATCGTGAGCGCTGACGGCAGGCAGTTGAAGCCCGTCACATCCAGCGCCTTCGACGACCGTGAGCCTGCGTGGTCGCCCGACGGCAGTCGCATCGCCTTCTCCTCGGACAGAAGCGGCAATTACGACATCTGGGTCGTGACTGTCGCGAACGGCGCTGTGGAGCAGATCACCACCGCCCCGTCCAACGAGTTCATGCCCTCGTGGAAGAACGCGGGCGAGATTGCCTACGTGTCCGATCGACGCGAGCAACCGGGCATCTACACCGTCTCCCTAGCTTCGCGACCAGGAGCCGAGAGCCGAGGACCAAGGACGGACCCAGGACAAAGGACAGACCAGGCACCAAGAAACCAAGTACTAAGGACCAACGGAGCAGAGACCGCGCTCCAGTCTGCCGATGGCGCGTTGGCGGCGCCAGCGTTTGGCCCTGCGGGCAGTGATGAAATCGCCTTCAACGCTATCGTCGGCAGTCACAGCCGGCTGATGGTAGCTCGGCCCATCGGCCTGCAACCTGGCGGCCCCGCACTGAAGCCCCCGGTGGAGCGCAACATCGCGGATCCGGACGAGGACGTTTTCCCGTTCCGGCCCGGGTGGCTCCCATCAGGGGAGTTGCTCTACACCGCAGACGGCAAGATCAAGCGGCGGCCTGCCGCGGGGGGACCCGCGCGTATCGTGGAATTCACCGCCGATGTGTCCTTCACACGTCCGGCGTTCACGCCCAAACGCCATCGCTTCGATCTCGCTGGCCCGCAGCGCGTTCGTGGCGTCACCTATCCCGCCATCTCACCTGACGGCCGTCAGATCGCGTTTGCGGCGCTCGGTGATCTGTGGCTGATGCCTGTCGAAGGTGCGCCGCGCCGGCTGACGACGGGTCCGGCGATCGAGATCGCGCCCGCGTGGTCGCCCGATGGCAGATCGCTCGCGTACGCGTCGGACCGCGCGGGGTCGATGAACATCTGGATTCGCGACCTCCAGAGCGGCGCCGATCGCCAGCTCACGCGTCTTCCAATGGCGACACTAGCGCCGGCGTGGTCGCCTGACGGCGGTCGCATCGCCTTCAACGATGCGGACGGCCAGGTTCAGATTGTCGACGTGAAGAGCGGCGCGATTCGCCGAATCCACGAACATCTGAACGACCCCGGACGCCCCGCCTGGTCACCCGACGGCTCGGCGGTCGTCGTCTCTTCGCTGAAGGTGTACTCCACACGCTTTCGGGAGGGGACTAATGAGGTCCTCCGCATCTCCACCGACGGTCGCCCGGATCGCTGGTTCGATCCCGTGCCGCACAAGTCCATAGGCATGCGCCAGGACTACGGGCCCGCATGGTCGCCGGATGGGACGCGGATGGCGGCGATCGTCGACGGCCTGCTCACCTCCTGGCCGGTCGGCAAGGACGGGGCGCCGCTCGGGCCGCCGCGCCCGATGTCGACCGACCTCGCTCTCTCGCCGACATGGACCGGCGACTCGCGGCAACTGCTTTATCAGACGGACACGACGCTGAAGATCGTCGATGTGGCCTCTCGCCGCGTTGTGCGTGAGATCGACCCCCATCTGACCTGGACGCCGGCCGCGCCATCCTACGCCCAGTCCACCGGGCTCGGCCGGACCAAGACCATTCATGCTGGGCGCTTCTGGGACGGCAAAAGCGATGCTCTCCAACGCGACGTCGACATCGTGATCGACGGCGCCCGCATCAGGAGCGTCGAAAAACACCAGGCGCACGCCGGCGCGGGAGTCATAGACGCGACGAATGAAACGGTCATACCCGGGCTGATCGAGATTCACACGCACTTGAGCGAGGCTTACGGCGAAGCGCTCGGGCGCATCTTTCTCGCGTGGGGCATCACGACCGTGCGAGATCCCGCGACGAACACGTACGATGCGATGGAGATCCGCGAGTCAGTCGAATCCGGCGCGCGGGTCGGGCCGCGACTCTTGACGACCGGGGAGCCGTTCGACGGCACGCGCATCTACTACGCGGGCGGCACGTCGCTCGATGAGGGCGGCCAGCTCCAGCTGGAGCTGCAGCACGCCAAAGACTCCGGGTACGATTTCATCAAGACCTATGTGCGGCTGCCCGATCTGATGCAGAAGCGCGTCATCGAAGCCGCGCACGCGATGGGGATGCCCGTCACGTCGCACGAGCTCTATCCCGCCGTCGCGTACGGCGCCGATGGCGTCGAGCACATCCGCGGGACGAGCCGGCGTGGCTACTCGCCCAAAGTCACCGCGCTGATGCGGTCGTACCGGGATGTGATCGATCTGCTCACCGCCTCCAGGATGACGTTGACCCCGACGATCGGCATCCAGGGCGCGTTCCGACTGCAGACCCTGCGCGACGCCTCCTGGATCGAGGATCCCCGGATACAGAAGCTCTATCCTCTGGCCATCGCCGAGCGCTGGCGCGGCGAGACACGAACGCCCCCGTTGCCGGCTGCGCTGGAGGAGGCCCAACGACTCGTCACGCCGCAGGAGCGCACCATTTTCCAGGTGGTGCGTGGCGGAGGCCGCGTGACCGCCGGCACCGACGCGCCGATCAATCCGTACGGCCTCAGCCTCCTGATGGAAATGGAGAGCTACGCGTCCAGCGGGCTGACGCCGGTGGAAGTCCTGCGCACGGCGACCATCGTGTCGGCGGAGGCGATGGGGGTCGGCGCCGACCTCGGGAGCGTCGAGCCTGGCAAGCTCGCTGACATGACCTTTATCGACGGCGATCCATTGCGGAACATCAAGGACCTGCGTCGTGTGACGCGCGTAATCAAGGACGGCAACCTCTACGAGGCCGCCGCCCTCCTTCGCGGCCCTCAAGCGGCAGGGCAGGCATCACAAGCGCGTTGATACCTGACCGACCCCGATCCGGCGACTCGACCGACCCGACCAGTCTTCAGTGCGCCCCGCCGTGGAACTTCGGGTCGAGCGCGACCGCGGCCGCGGCCTTCCCGCACGCTCGCGTCTGCAAGATCAAGGGGTCGAGCGGGCGGCCGTCGAAGTCGAAGTTGTGCATGAGGCTATTGGCTTCCCGATCCCGGTTCGAGAGCGGCTCGAGATCGAACCGTTCCTCGATGAACTTCAAGACTGACGAGAACTCGAGCATCGTGTGCGTGATGTGCCCGTCCCCGTCCTCGCCGTGTTCGTGTCCGTGCTTCACCCACGGCGAAATAATGAGAAAGGGCACTCTCGGACCGAACCCGAAGTGGTCGACAACGGGCGGAGCCACGTGGTCGTAGAACCCGCCGAAGTCGTCCCACGTCAGGAAGACTACCGTCGAGCCCCAGTCGGGCCCGAGCATCAGGGCGTTGACCTGTTCAACAGTCCAGTTTTCGCCCAGGCACACGCTCGCCGGCGGATGCTCGCTCAGCCCCGACGTGGTGACCACCCAACTGACCGCCGGGAGCTCGCCGTTTTGAGCGTCCTGTATGAAGTTTGCGGTGGGAACGACATGTTCGGTCCATAGCGAGGTGAGCCGGATGTGTCGAATGGCATTGAGCGCCGACCAGATGTAGCCTGACTGATTCGCTTGTGGCGCGTAGTATTTCCACGTCAAGCCGCGTGCTTCCAGCCGATCGGCGAGCGTATCGAAATCGAAGCACGGATACACCTCCCCGAACTCACCGTCGTCCTCGATGATCTGCACGCGCGAGTTCGCGGGTGAATCGCACCCCCAGCCGGCGCCGCCGTTCGCCGGATTGTTGATGGCGCCGCCGGACTGCGCGCCCACGGTGTACAAATGATTCGGGAAGCTCGGACCCTTGAGCGAAGAGAAAAACTGGTCACCGAGCACGAAGTACCGCGCGTACGCGAAGTAATTGGGAAGGTCGTGCTCGGCGTACTGCGTGTAGGGCAACAAATCCTTTCCGCCCGCAATGAGGTCGAACCGATCCATGGCCCCGCCATCGATGGCCTTCACGGCGGCCTGGTAGGAATGGTCGATGTCGTGCGGCGTGACATCGGGGGCCGGACTGAGCGGGATCACCGCGCCCGTGGACAGCGTGCCGGTCGTCGCGCCGTCTGCGCCGGGGAACGTGCCGAAATAGTTGTCGAACGTCCGGTTTTCCTTGACGATGAAGACGACGTGCTTGATCTTGAGCAGGCCCCGCTCCTGCCCATGATCGACCCGGAGGTGCTTCTCGTTGCGGTCGGCCTCCTGCCCCAGCACCAGCCGGCCGGCCGCACCGCCAACGGCGACCAGGCACGCGATGACCACCGCGTAGCTCACCCTTCGGGTTCGTGACGACATATCGCCTCCCGGCTCATTCAGTTCCCCACCTGGCCCGCCCGGCCTGGCAGGCCCATTCGACTGACGGGCTGCGCACAACGATGAGGTTAGACCGGACCCGCGCGGGGAAGTTACGCGAGCGGATGGCCGTGATCGGCCTACGCGACCGCTAGATGATGTGGTGTTTCACCGCGAACTGGATGAGTTCAGCGGTGCTCTTGAGATTCAGTTGTTCCATGACGCGATACTTGTGAAACGCGACGGTGCGCGGCGTCACGTTCAGGAGCGCCGCGACCTCCTTCATCGAATGACCCTCGGCCACGAGCTGGATGACCTCTCGTTGGCGCAACGTCAATTCGCGCGCAGCCTGGCTCGATTCCGAGGCGTCCAGCATCGACCCGACCAAGCCTTTCGCCATCAGCGACGTCACGTAGGAGCGCCGCTTCATCACTTCACGAATCGCGCTTAGGAGCTCGGACGCCGCCGATCGCTTGACCAGGTACCCCGACGCCCCGGCCCGGAACGCTTCCGCGGCCAAATCGGGATCCTCGCTCATCGTCAACATGATGATGCGCGTATCAGGGAGCAGCCGCTTGACCTGCCGGGTCGCGTCGATGCCGTTCAAGAGCGGCATCATCACGTCCGCAACGATGACGTCCGGACGAAGCTCCATCGCCGCCGCCAGCAACGCGCGGCCATCCGAGACCGCGCCCACGACATCGCACTCGTCAGCCAGCAGCTTTTGAAACGCGTCGAGCAGGAGCGTGTGATCGTCGGCGAGCAAGACGCGGGGGCGAGTCACATGTCCTCCTAACCGTCTTTCAAGTCGCCCGTCGGCATGTTCCATCCCGGCAAGAGTCGTCCGCGAATCTCGACGCGGACCTCCACGTGTCGAGCGCCGAGCAGCTCGTGGAGCCTCGCCGACCAGGGCCACGGGGAGCGCATCGCGCCATAGTACAGACTGAACGCCGCGAACTGAATGTCTGGGAACGCGTGGACGGCCACATGTGAATCCGACAGCAGAATCATGCCCGTCACGGCGTTCGAGGTCGCGAACGCGTGCCACATCGGCTTGCCGACGGGACGGAGCTTCAGATCGCGCATCAGCCGTTCCACGACACTGTTCAATCGATCGATTGACGCGAGCGTGCCTGGATCGCAGCCATATGCGTCGACCAGGTATTCCAGGCCCGGATAGCTCACAACGCCACTCCTTCGCCGCGGCGCCAGCGCGCGCGCGTCGCCGCCTGTCGACGTTGACAGCGGCTGACGACCGGCGAGCCTACCGCGGATGCGCCGCAGCAACTATGCGGAACCGGAAGCGAGGATGTAGAGGCCCGACGTGCGGGTAAGGAAACGGCCGAGCTCTTCAGCAGACAATGCCGGGCATTCGGGGGTGGTCAGAGCACGATCGAAAGTCAACCTGAGCAGTTATGCCGGCCCGGTAGCTGAGCATTTCCGTTCTCTCCTGGCGACCCCCGCCCCCTGTCAACCCTTCGCGGCGGTTGTCCGACTTTTCAGGTCGCAACTGCCATGTCTGACAGTTCATCCCTCATCATCGCTGCCGGGATGATGACGTTCATGTTCATGACGTCGTTTACCGCCAGCGCCCGGGCGCCGTTGGAGCCCTCGCGAAGGGCGGTTCCTCGAGCGCGCGGGCACCGCCCCGCGCCGCTCGTCGTTGCCAGGGAGGTGGACGACCCCGATCTGCTCTCGTCGGCGATCGCCGATAACATCCGGGGCGAGTTCGTTCAGCTCGAAGCGTCGGCGTTTCGCGCGCGCTGGACCGTCGTGTGCCTCGATTCCGTGGTGCTGCAGTACAGCCACGCAATGGTCGCCGTGGCGCGTCACCTCGAGGTCCCGCTGCACCGATGGCTGTTCATCGTCGCGCTCGACGTTTCCGAGGGCGCGCGCTGGGACGGACGGCCGATGAGACGGGGCGAGATCGTCGCATATCCACCCGGAACGTCGACCAACGCGGTCGATCCAAGAGGCACGCGCTGCGCGCTCATCACGACCGATCGTTATTCGTCGATTGGCGCCGCGGCGTCGCAGCTGGCGGCTACTGCGCTGTCCGGCCCCTACGTCGTCTTCACGCCAGGCAGCATCGAGTCGCCCCTGGCCGATCGCCTTCGGCGCCTCCGGAAGGTCGTCGAAATGAGAATGCCCGGCCTGCCGCGATGCGATCCCTCGACGATCGGCCGGGCGGCCGCCGGTATCGCCGAAGATCTGATCGAGACCTTGAGGGATCGTCGAATTGCGCCTCAGCCCGCGCGATCCGTCGCGCTACACAACGAGATCGTGCGACGCACCGAGCACTTCTTCATGAGCCATGTCGGCGAGACGGTATCCATCGCGCAGCTGTCGGCGGCAGCCGGCGTGAGCGAGCGCAGTTTTCGAAACGCGTTTTACGACATCTACATGACGAGCCCCAAGCGGTACCTCAAGGTCTGGCAGCTCCATCACGTGCGTCGGGCACTCCGCGCAGGCGCGTCGCGCGGGATGACGGTCACCGACGCCGCGACCTTTCATGGGTTCTTCGAGCTGGGCCGGTTTGCGGGCGAGTACAAGGCGCTGTTCGGTGAGCCGCCGTCAAAGACCCTCCATCGAGCGCGAGCGCCCCTGTGTGCCACCATGGCGTGCGTCGCGCGCGAGGCTTCGTGAAGTGGCTTTCGCATTTTTCTTAGCAGGAGCAGGACGAATTGACAGTTACGACCTTCGAGGAGCGTTGCTATAAGTGAGCGCCATCTCGCTGGGGCGTCTGCGTGTTATGACGGCACGCAGGGCCTCCTTCGTGGGCCCAGAGTGGACCCCTAAGAGGCCGGGACCCTGGAGGGCACGTGTTGGCGGTCGGGACCCCGGGCCGGAACCGCTCGCGGGCTGGGGCCCCGGATAAAAACCCTCAGAGGCTGGGACAAGGAAAGAACGATGCCAGCCGGCACATCATCATCGACGTACTCCTCAGTTCGCGCGATGCTCGGCTCCCCAGCCGAGACCCGGGCTGAGAGAAGTCTGATGCGCCCACGGGTGCTCCTCGGTGACAGCCACGCGCTGCTTCTCGAGGCCTTCCAGAAAATCCTTGCAAGCGACTGCGACGTCGTGGGGATGGCATCCGACGGACGGGCTCTGCTCGATGCCGTTGATCGGCTTCACCCCGACATCGTTATCTGTGACGTGGCCATGCCGCTCGTCAACGGGTTGGAGGTGGCGACCCGAATCCGGAGAACGCGGCCAAACGCCCGCGTCGTGTTGCTATCGATGAACGAAGATCCCGAGCTTGCGATGGAGGCGCTCCGCGCCGGTGTTTCGGCTTTTCTGTTGAAACGGTCGGCCGCGAGCGAGCTTCGAACCGCGGTTCGGGAAGTTGCGCAGGACCGGTCGTACGTGACGTCGCTTATGACGCACGACCTCGTGCGATCGATGCTTCGGAGCGCGGACACCGAGCACGGCCCGCTGACACTCACGCCGCGACAACGCGATGTCGTCCGCCTGGTTGCCATGGGCCAATCGATGAAGGAGGTGGCGCTGGCCCTTCGCATCACGCCTCGGACGGTCGCTTTTCACAAGTACAGGCTCATGAGGCTGTTGAACGTGCGGACGACTGCCGAACTGATTCAGTTCGCAGTCAAGCATCACCTTGTGTGATCTGAGCGACGTGACTCCGCGGCCCGCCTGACCCGACTTGCCACGCTCCCCGACAACATCCTGACCGCCCCATCGATCTGCCGAATTCGCATAGGCCGTCGAGGACACGGATGGCAGACTGCCAAGTATGACAGCGCGAGACCTGATCTTGTGTGTGATGGTTGGTGCGGGGATCACGTCGGGTAGCGCGCAGGCGGCAGAGGGTTCTCAGGACGACGCCCCGTGGAGCACGTTCGTCGTGCGCGGCGGCGCGCTCGTCGCAGTGTTTGGATCCGACCTGCGCATCGACCCCACCAACGGAGAGGGCACGTCGATCGATCTCGAGAACGACCTCGGGTTTACGAAGGACGAGACGACCTTCTTCATCGACGGCCTGTGGCGCATCTCCCGCAGAAATCAACTGCAGGTCGATTTCGTACGCACGAGCCGGGACGTGTCCAACTCAATCGTCACGCACCCGATTACCATCCGAGGAACGACGTATACGGCCAACGCGGCGCTCGACGCATTTCTCGACACGCCGTACCTATCCGCCAACTACGGATTCGCCTTCGTCGCAACGCCGACACTCGAGGTCGGAGCGATGATCGGGGTGACGGTCATCCGCTTTCACAGCGGCTTTGGGCTGTCGGCCGGGATTCAGGGGGGCAAGAGCGTGTCGCGCGACCTGCACGACAACGTCCAGTTCACCGTGCCGGTCCCTCTCCCCGGTCTCTTCGTCAACGCGAAACTGAGCGACCGAGTGACGGCGCGTGGCTCACTCCGCTACCTCAAGATCAGCATCAACCAATTCGGTGGCGGCGAAACAGAGGGTGTCGCCGGCGCCGACGTCAAGTTGACCCGATGGTTCGGCATCGGCGGCTCGTACTACTACAATCGCTTGTCCGCTGATCACAGCGGCTCGGATTTCTTAGGCAGCATCATCTATTCCTTCGCCGGACCGCAGGTCTACGCGCTCTTCGCGTTCTAGGGCCCGGGACCAAGCCCCAAGTTCCAGGGCCCAAGAACCAGAGTTATTGCCCACGTGCGAGCGCGGCCGCCTCGAGGCGCGCGGCGACGTCGCGCATCCCGCGTTGTCGCGCCCACCGGGCGGCGGTTTGACCGCCCTTGCTCGTGGCTGACGGATCCGCGCCCGCCGCCAACAGCAGCTCAACGGTCCGTATGGCCTTCGCCTCGTCATCCGGCAGCCACCAGAGCGGAGTGTGGCCGTCCTGACTGACGACCTGAGCCCGTCCGGGATCCTCTGACAGAATCTCGCTCAACCGTTCGACGCAGCCATTGAAACACAACGTCCAGATATCCCGGCTGTGCGGGCTGAGAAACATCACCATTTCGGTCTTGTCGCCATGCGCCGCCCAACCAATCGGCGTGCCGTTATAGGTCGATTCGCGGGGGTCGATTTCCGCTCCGCGCGCGACGAGGAATTCCGCGGCGTGCAGGGCGTTGTTCGCGGCGGCCGTGTGCAGTGCGCGTTTGCCCGTGGAATCCGAAGTCTCGAGGGAAAATCCGAGGTCCAGCATGAGCGCCAGCACGTCAGGCCGATCGCGTTTCGCCGCTTCGAACAGGACGGCAGGCGAGTGCACGTATTCCGGGTGGACCAGCAGCGACCGGCGCGCGGCTTCGCGATCGAGCCTGAAGCACGCGTCGAGGAATCGTTCGTCGTCTCGAGTCAGGGCGGGAGCCGAGCGGGTGGCGCCGTGACGCGCGAGCAGCTCCGTCATGGCCGGAAGATCTTCGAGCAAGGCGAATTCGTACAGGCTTCGCTTGGGCAACCGCATATCGCGCGCGGGCGCCGCGTTCGGATTTGCGCCGTGCGCCAGCAGCCATGTGGCGAGCGGCATGTTGCGCGTCCTGATTGCAGTCTCGAGCAGGAAGCGCGCACCGGATCCGTAGGCGCCCATGTCGAACATCGACCAGTCGGGATCGTTCCACGCGGATCCGCGTGCCGTGTGGATGGTGTGGTTGTAGACGAGCTCGAGCCACCAGAGGACATCGCCGCTGAAATGCGTGTTGTAAAGCACCTGAATGTCGAACGGCTCCGCCCCGCGCTCGAGCAGCAGGTCGACGAGCGCACCGGCATACGGCTGCCGCGGTGAATCCTGTTCGCCTTCACCGGCAGCCCCGACCAGGACGGTGTATCGCGCGTCGCCAGCCATGTAGAAGTCGTTCGGATCCGCGCCGTTATCGAGCAGCTGCCGTGCGATGGCCAACGCATTCTCGATCGCCGGCTGATGCGTGAAGCGCGTGTAGGCCAGATACAAGATAGGCGTCCACCCGCGGGCGCCGCCGCGGTCGCGGGCGGCGCGGGGATTCACAGCAAGGATGCGCTGCACTTCGTCGAGGTTACCGCACACAATGGCCGTGTACAGGCTGTCGGCGGCGATCGACGGCTCCTCCGCCAGGATGCGCTGCGCCGCGCGGTCGTACATCCGATGATCCCCCTTGCCATGCACGTGATGGTCCCAGCAGGCAAATCGAAGGAAGGTAAAGACGCGGTCGGCATGTTCGACGTCGTCGGGCGTTCGCGCGCCGGCGCCCCGCTCGGTCAATGCTCGCACGGCGTTGACTTTCTGTTGTGCCGTTGCCCACTCGAGCGGTGTGCAGTCGGGTGCGGGCCACCACTGGTTTTCTCTCGTCTCGCACGACGCGTACGCCTTGAACGGCCGGTCGATGGCGCCCGGATCGCGGTCGAGAATATGACGGACGCGATCGGCGCGGTCGAAGGTGATGGCATCGAAGAGGTCGATGTCCGCGTCGAGGATCAGATCCGCCGTGGCGGGGTGCCCCGCATAGGCCGCCCAGCCCGCGGGCGTGCCGCAGTATTTCCCGTCGCGCGTCCGCGGATTGGCCCCGTGCACCAGGAGCACAGCAACGGCGTCGTTGTTGCCGTGGAACGCCGCCGCATGGAGCGGTGTGTAGCCTGCCGCGCCGTCGATCGCCGTCTCCCGATCGTCCTCCATGTTCACGATCGACAGGCCTGCGCGATGGCGCATGACGGTTCGAAGCAGCGTCTCCACCACGCGTCCTGGCGAGTGCGCGCTCGCGTGCACGAGCAGCCGCGCCCACCGGCGGTTGTCCGTTGTCGACAGCGCGTCCCCGTCTTCGCGGAGCCGCCTCTCAACCTGATCCGTCCGATCGAGCGCGATGGCGGCAGGCAGCGTGATCGCCGCGCCCGCGTCGAGGAGCAGGCGCGTCAGCTCCTCCTCGCCGTCCAGAGCCGCCTGATCGAGGGGCGTGAGCCCGACGGCGTCCTCGAGATTCAGGCCGGCGCCGAGATCGATCAAGGCGCGGAGCGCCGCGACCTGTTTCTTGACGACGGCGAGGTGAAGCGGCGTCCGACGGTAGTTCGTGCGATCCATGCGCTGGTTGAGATCGGTGCCCGACTGAGCCAGCTCGCGAACAACGTCAGCTTCGCCCAGCGCGACCGCTGAGAAGAGCGTGTACTTTGCGCCGTGCGCAAGCAGGTATCGCGCGACGTCCGCGTGGGTCGCGTAGTCGAAACACACGGCCCAGCCGAGCACATCCAGCTCGTGCCCGGTGTCTGCCCCGATCGGGTCGGCGCCGTGCTCGATGAGCAGCCTGACGATAGGAAGATCGCCGCGCTCGGCCGCAAAGTGAATCGGGTATGCGTGATCGCCTTCGTCGCGGATGTTCGGGTCGGCGCCACGGTCGAGGAGCGTCCTCACGACCGATTCGTGCCTTGCGCCGAAGTGCAGCGCGGTCCGCAGGCCCGTGTGGCCGGTCAAAGTGCCTCGTTCGTTGATGATGCCGGGATGGGCGTCGAGGATCGCCGCGGCGGCGGCGGCGTCTCCCCGCCCGGCGGCGGCGAGGAGGTCGGCCAACGGCGCTTCCTGCGGGACATGTTCAGCGACCGCGCGGGTGAGGGCCATCCAACTCTCGTGACCGCGTTCGCGCGCGAGGGCATGCTGAACATCACGAAGAGTGACCCGTTCGGGCGCGCCTGGATAGACGCGAGCCAGCCGTGCGCGCGCGTGAGCGTCGCCGTCGCGCAGCGATTTCAGCCAGCGCTTGGCAGCCTTCCGCAGATTGACGAGGGTAGTCACGAGACGCCTCCTTCCGTTCAGTGCCTGGCGTCCGCTTACTTCAGGCCCGGAAGAAGGTTCGAGTCGCGGGACCGAACCAGATGGGTGGGAGGTGACTCCCTTGCCGCGGACAGGAGGCGCCCCAGTGCGCGCTGGGCTCAGTGTGCGCAAGCCGCGTCGTCCTGTCAACCGCGACTCGCCTGACGCACCTCGTTCCCGCGATTCGACGCGCGGAAACCGCCGGCGAAAGCGCGTGAGCACCGGAGGAAGCCAGTGATAACAGGTGTAGCACTCGGTGGTGATGCGCAGCCTGGACTCGACATCACGCAGCTGATGACTGAGAGCGGATTGAGTGATCACAGGAGGGGCTCATGCTGGGCGTCCACCGCGCAGCTGAACTGGCGAACGACGATCGAAGCGGATTCATGCTTGCGGCGGGCGACCTCAACCGTCTCCTCGCCTTGTGGCTGAGAAACCGCGGCTCAGAATAACTGGAACCAATCTTGCTCCCCAGCCGTGCATGAACGCTCGGGAAACCTGTCACGCCCTGCAAGCCCAACTGGACGCCGCACGGGAACTCCTCGCAGCCGGCGAGCGGTCGAAAGCGCTCGAGGCGATTGACGCTGCGCTGGAGATCGATCAGAACTTCCTTGG
>DATKHR010000281.1:0-3416 GCA_035510155.1 Vicinamibacterales bacterium | reverse complement strand
ACCGATGATGATCGACGCGCGCGAAGCCGAGATCCTCGAACGGTTGCGAGCGCATGATTTGGGTCAGTTGATCCCGCGCGGTGCGGACATCCATCTCGCCGCTCGCCACCAGTTCGAGAAGAACTTGGAGCTGTTTGTTTGACGTCATCCGAGCTCGACCACTAATATAAATGACCGCGGCGGTGCGCCTTGCTCGAACAGTAAACGCATGACCCCCTCCGAGACCCTGACGCTCGCTGCTTACTTCTTCGTCCTCATCATCCTTGCGATCTACGGCTGGCACAGGTACTACCTGGTGTACCTGTATATGAAGTATCGCGACCGGGTGCCGGCGTCCGGACCGGCGCTGAACCCGCTCCCAGTTGTGACCATCCAGCTACCGCTCTACAACGAAATGTACGTCGCCGATCGGCTGATCGAGGCCGTCAGCCGCATCGATTACCCACGCGAGCTGCTCGAAATCCAGGTTCTCGACGATTCGACCGACGAGACTCAAAGCATAGCCGAGCTGGCCGTGCGCCGCTTGGCGGCGCAGGACGTCGACGTCAAGTATTACCACCGGAGAGATCGTGTGGGGTACAAGGCCGGCGCCCTCGAAGAGGGGCTGAGGGCCGCCCGCGGCGAATTCATCGCCATCTTCGATGCCGACTTCATACCCACCCGCGATTTCCTCATGAACCTCCTGCCGCACTTCCGCGATTCCCGAGTCGGCATGGTGCAGGCGCGCTGGGGACACATCAACCAGGACTACTCGCTTCTCACGAGAATTCAGGCGATCCTGCTCGATGGCCACTTCGTGCTCGAGCACGGCGGGCGGAATCGCGGCGGTCGGTTCTTCAACTTCAACGGTACGGCCGGCGTCTGGCGCCGCACCGCGATCGACGATGCGGGCGGCTGGCAGCACGATACGTTGACCGAGGACCTCGATCTCAGCTACCGCGCGCAGCTGCGCGGCTGGAAGTTCGTGTTTGTCCCGCACGTCATCGCGCCGGCCGAAGTGCCTGTGGAGATGAACGCGTTCAAGTCACAGCAGCACCGTTGGGCAAAAGGCTCGATCCAGACGTGCCGCAAGCTGCTGCCGACCATCCTCCGCTCGAAGCTCCCGCTCGGCGTGAAGGCGGAAGCGTTCTTTCATCTCACGGCGAACTTCAACTACATCCTGATGTGCGCCCTGTCGGTGCTCATGTTTCCGGCCATGGTCATCCGGTACAACATGGGCTGGTACGAGATGCTCCTCATCGACGTCCCGCTCTTTTTTGCGGCGACGTTCTCCTTCTGCAACTTCTATGTCGTGTGCCAGCGGGAAATCCATAAGGATTGGCGCGCGCGCGTGAAATACGTGCCCTTCCTGATGTCGGTCGGCATCGGGCTGTCGATCAACAACACGCGTGCCGTGGTCGAGGCGCTCCTCCACAAGGACAGCGAGTTCGCCCGCACCCCGAAGTACCGCATCGAAGCCGACGGCGACGAGTGGGTGGGGAAGAAGTACCGCCAGTCTGTGGCCGTTCAGCCGCTCGTCGAGCTGCTGCTCGGGCTCTACTTCACATGGACCGTGTTCTACGCGCTCGCCAACGGCATTTACGGCTCGCTGCCGTTCCTCGTCCTCTTCCAGGTTGGGTTCCTTTATACCGGCCTGGTTTCGGTCGTCCAGCAGTACGCCGGCGAGCCCGTCGTGCTCAAGACCCAGGTCGCAAGCGGTAAATGAAAGCGCGAGTTTCCGTCCTTCGCACCACACCGGATTCGATCCTCTCCGACATCGATCGGCTCGTCGAGATCGCCGGCGTCTCCAAGGCGCTCGCCGCGGGGAAGACCACGATCCTCAAGGACAACATCTCCTGGCATTTCCCCTTTCCCGCCGCCAACACCACGCCGTGGCAGCTGGAAGGCACGATCCAGGCGCTCGCTCGACGCGGCTTCGCCGACCAGGTCTGCGTGCAGAACAAGACCGTCGTCACGAACGCGTTCAAGGGCGAGGATCTCAACCACTACGTTCCCATCTTCAAGCGGTATCAGGTGCCCGTCCTGTACAACTTCAAAGATGAAGACATGAAGTGGATCCCGTTCCAGCCGAAGGCGCGAATGCGCGTGCTGAACCGCATCTTCCCGGAAGGCATCCACGTCCCCGACTTTTTCTTCGGCAAGAACATCGTCCACCTCCCGACCACGAAGTGCCACATCTACACGACGACGACCGGCGCGATGAAGAACGCGTTCGGCGGCCTGCTGAACACCAGGCGCCACTACACGCACTCGTGGATTCACGAGACGTTGGTAGACCTGCTGGCGATTCAGAAGGAGATTCACACCGGCCTCTTCGCCATCATGGACGGCACCACGGCCGGCAATGGCCCCGGTCCGCGCACCATGTACCCGGTCGTCAAGAACGTGATGCTGGCGTCGGCCGATCAGGTGGCCATCGACGCGGTCTCGGCGAAGATGATGGGCTTCGATCCGCTGTCGATTGACTACATCCGCCTGGCCCACGAGGACGGGCTGGGCGTCGGCGATCCGCGGGACATCGAGATCGTCGGCGATGCGGACGCGGCGAAGGAGAACTGGAAGTTCCACGTGGGCAAGAACCTCGTGCGCATCGGCGGCGGCGACCTGATCTGGTTCGGTCCGCTGAAGCGCTTCCAGAATCTGTTCTTCCGGACGCCGCTCGTCAACGGCTTCATCCTTGCCAGCGACGTCTATCATGACTTCTACCGCTGGCCGCTTCTCGATCGCCGCGTGTTCGAGCGCTGGTGCGAGACGACCGCGTGGGGTCAGATGTTCCTGCGGTACGCGCGAGAGGGCACGTTGGGTCCACAGGGGCAGCCGCCGGATCTCTTGGCGCAGGGCAGCCACGGGAGCCTCTCCGGCGTCGCCGTTTCCTCCCGCATCCACTGATTCCCCTCGCCTTCGCACCGAAACCCGCATATAGTCACGCAGTTCCCGTAACCCAAACGGGGGTGTAGGTGCCCCCGCAGTGAAAAAGGACGTGCGCATGAATTACGCTCGCCTCGCGCTCGCCGCTATCGTCGCCACGGTCGTCGACGCGCTCTACGGGTTCCTCGTGTACGGCACCCTGCTGACGAGCGAGTTCGCCCGGTTTCCGGGCGTCTATCGCTCGGCGGAAACGCAGGGGCCCTACATGCTGTATTTGTTTGCCGGAGTTCTCCTGGCGATGTTCGCTGCCGCCTACATCTACGCAAAGGGCTACGAAGGTGGCAGCGGCGCCGCTGAAGGGGCGCGCTTCGGTGTAGCCATTGGCCTGTTCGCCGTGGGCTACGCGGTGCTCGTGTCCTACGCGACGACGAACATTGGCGGCCGCATCACGCTCGCGCTTGCTTGCGCCGCGGTGGTCGAATGGACCATCGACGGCATCGTGATCGGGCTCCTGTATAGCAAGGGGGCACCAGCGAGGAAGTAACCCG
>DATKHR010000280.1:0-2498 GCA_035510155.1 Vicinamibacterales bacterium | reverse complement strand
ACAGCGCGAGCACCAAAACGAAGCCAGTCAGCCCCAGGCCGAACGTGCGCATCGGGTTCGCCGCGACGTCACGCCAGACCAGCGCGACAGCTGTCGTCGCGACGGACCGCCAGAACCAGAGCACTCCGCGTGACGGAATCTTCTCCAACAGGTCGCCGATGACGGCTGCGGCACGTGGACGTGAGGTCACTTGCGAGAGAATCCATTCCGCGACGCGAGTGCTACGCATGGCCGACTCCTCGTAACGTGAGGCCCTGGAGCAACCGTTGGTAGGCCCGTTGTGCGTTCGCGACGGCGGCCTCTCCTTTCGCCGTCACGCGAAAATACCGCTTGGCGCGCCCGCCACGCTCGGGCGTCGGCTGGCCGAACCGGGAGGTGACGAGCCCCTTCTCTTCCATGCGGTCCAGCGTGGTGTAGAGCGCGCCGGGACTGGGATCGCGGTCCGTACAAGCGGCAATCTCGTCTCGAATCGTGACGCCGTACGCGCCGTCGTCCAGGCGCAAAATCGCCAAGAGCACGATCTGTTCGAACTCGCCCAACAGCGGTGCAGCCCTCATTCACTACAATGTAGTCAAAATGCGGGCTGATGGCAAGAACGAGACATATCCTTCGTACGTCTCTTCGTAGTTCGGCGAGCGCCAGTGGCAAGTGGCTCGGATTTCAAGAGATGCGACGATTGGGCGAATTGGTAATCGAAAACGCCGTAGTGGCGACCGATGTCGGCGCCTGTACAGTGGAGTTTGAAACCACGGCGATTGAGTGGTCTCTTTGCCTTCCCGCCACAATCGCGAATGAATCCTCCGACGTGTCTTGCCAGTGTTGACGCCTGACATCACCGTGTTTGGCGTTGACACAAACCACTCGACTTTCGCTGTCTGAACCACCCCGGGTTTGTCGGAGAGCCGTTAGTGTGAGTGCGGTCTCTGTTCCATGATCTCCGTGTCCAATGGTCGAAGAACGTCATGCGGGCGCTCGACGGCCTGGCCGTGAGAGCTGTCGTCGGGATGTGGATGCCGACGAGCGCCACGCCGTGACTCTGGCTCGCTGGTGGACTCGGCTTCCAGGTGCGCATAGTACGCCGCTTCGTACTCCGCCGGCGGTACATAGCCAATCGGCTCGAGCAGTCTGCGCATATTGAACCAATCGACCCACGCGAGCGTCGCGAATTCGACTGCTTCGAGATGGCGCCACGGTCCTTTTCGTTGGATCACCTCCGTCTTGAAGAGGCCGATGATCGACTCGGCCATCGCGTTGTCGTACGAATCGCCGCGGCTGCCGACCGACGGCGCGATACCGGCTTCTGCCAGGCGTTCGGTGTAACGCATGGATAGGTATTGCGTGCCGCGGTCACTGTGGTGAATCAGCGCCGGGACCTCGGCGCCACAGCGGTCGTAGATCGCCTGCTCGAGGGCATCGAGGACGAAGTCGGTCGCCAACGACGCCGACACGCGCCAGCCGACGATGTATCGAGCGAAGACGTCGATGACGAACGCGACGTAGACAAAGCCGCGCCACGTCGCGACGTAGGTGAAGTCCGCCACCCAGAGCTGATTCGGGCGGGTCGCCGTGAACTGGCGCACCACCAGATCGGCGGGCCGCGCGGCGGCCGGATCGCCCTGCGTCGTTGTCTTCCATGCGCGACCGCGGACGGTCCCGCGCAGGCCGAGGTCGCGCATCAGGCGTTCGACAGTACAGCGGGCGACGTCGTGGCCTTCGCGTTTCAGCTGCCGCCAGACTTTCCGAGGGCCGTACACCTGCTCGTTGTCGTTCCAGACGCGCTGGATGGCCGGTCGGAGCTCGTCGTCGCGCTCCGCCCGCGCCGATCGCCGCGTCGGATCCTGCTGCTGCGCCTTTCGCAGGAAGTAGGTCGACGGAGCGATCGGCAGCAGCGCGCAGATCGACTCGACTCCGTAGGTGTCCCGGTGCTGGTCGATGAAGGCCACCATCACTTCGCTCGGCGGTCGAGCTCCGCCTGGGCGAAAAACGCCGCCGCTTTCTTCAGGATCTCATTGGCGCGTTTCAGTTCGACCACCTCACGCTGGAGGCGTTTGAACTCCTCGCGCTCGGACGTCGTCAGGCCGGGACGCGTTCCCCCGTCGCGCTCGGCCTGGCGCACCCATCGGCGCAGCGCCTCGGTGGTGCACCCAAGTTTCTCCGCGACGGATCGAATCGTGGCCCACTGCGACGGATGCTCGTGCGCGTGCTCGAAGACCATCCGCACGGCGCGCTCACGTAACTCAGGGGCATACTTGCTGGGTCGTGCCATCGGGTCCATCCTCTCTCGGAATGGGCCCTCCGACAAACCCGGGGTGGTTCACGGCAAAAGGCCACTGTAGTTTGCGAAATCAGGCGAGATGTCGGGGCGGGATTTTCGAGTGTCCTAGAAGCCCTAATGGCTGTGTCATTTAACGTGTCCGATCGCCAAGCGGGCCAACCGTTGCCGGCGGCAAAAAGGCGGTGGAACTTCAAACCACTGTACTTTCGTCGATCCAGACCAG
>DATKHR010000279.1:0-12182 GCA_035510155.1 Vicinamibacterales bacterium | reverse complement strand
TCGCGTCCGAGACGGACATCGCGCGGGGTACGCTCCGAATGCGAACGCTCTGCTCGGTGCTTCGCTGGGTGAACGGCCTTTCGTGGTTGATCTTCAATCAGGGACACCTGGACAAGATCACGAGCATCCACTTCGCGCGTTTCATTGTGCCCCCTGGGCGCCGCACTCTCCTTTTCCTGTCGAACTACGACGGCCGCTTCGAGGACTACCTCGGCGCCTTCTCGACGGTAACCGGCGTGACGGCTGTCTGGGGCAACACGGCCGGGTTCCCGCGGCCGTTTCTGCTCGTCTTTGACGGCGCTCGTGCGGAAAACCACTTCAAGCGGTACGCTCGCGCGAGCCAGGTCGAAAGCCTCGTGTGGTTCAGCGCCTACCCGAATCTGTCTGTCGCCGAAATCGATCGCGCGACGTACTTGCGTGAAGCGCTGGCGCAGCCCATCGATCGCCACGGCGCCGGGGTGATCGCCGCGGTCGGCCGGGTGCTCCGCCCGACGCTCGACGAGCAGACACTGGTCTACCTCATGGATGGACGCTGACACGGAGGCAGGTCATGCAAGGACCACTCGAACTCGGGGACATGCAACGGCTGCTCATCGATGGTCTGAGCCGCTGGCCTGAGTCGCGATACGCGCTCGTCCGCGTGAAAAAAGGTCAGGCCGTCGGTGCGCGCACGTGGCTCTCGAGCCTTCTGCCCCACATCGCTCTGGCGAAACACCGCACCGAATCGAAGGAGCCCTCGAACGGGCTCGAACCCCGCGTAGCCATCGCGTTCACGGCGGCCGGCTTCGAGGCGCTCGGTTTGACCGGCGCTCGAGGTTTTCTCGCTGAGTTCCGCCAGGGGATGGCGACGCCGCCGCGACGAGCCAACCTCGGCGATCCTGAAGTTCTTAGATGGGGCATCGACCCGATCCACATCCTCCTCATGGTGTTTTCGAGGCGGGGACAGCGCGACGTCGATTGGCTTGCGCACAAGCCGGGTCCGTGGGCCGACGTCGACAAGCGCTTCGACGGTTTCGTTCGGAAGGACCGTCGCGAGCATTTCGGGTTCAGGGATGGAATCTCGCAGCCCCGCATCGAGGGGACCGAATCACCAGGTCAGGCGAGCTCCGCGGAAGCCGCCGCCAATACCATCAAGCCCGGCGAGTTCGTTCTCGGATACATCAACGAAGCGGGGGTACTGCCGACGTCGCCAACTGTTTCCGAGAGTCTCGATCCGAAGGATGTGCTGCCTGGCTACCCTTCTAGGCTGGGGGCAAACGGCGCTGCCCTCAAAGACTTCGGTCGTAATGGGAGCTATCTGGTCTTTCGACAACTCGTGCAGGACGTGAACGGGTTCGAAGCCATTCTCAAACGCGCCCATGCGGGGCCCGAACGCGAACGGCTCGCCGCGAAGCTCATCGGCCGCTGGCGCAGCGGCGCGCCGCTGGTGAAGGCGCCGGAGGCCGACAGTAAGAGTTTGGCGACCGACAACGACTTCACCTACTACGAGCCTGATCGTGATGGTCACGCCTGTCCGCTCGGTGCGCACATCCGCCGCGCGAACCCGCGCGACTCGCTGGTCGATGATGATCTGGGCATCGGCCCCGACTCGGCTGCACAGGAGATCCGCCGTCACCGGATTATTCGCCGTGGACGGATGTACCAGGAGGGCGCCGAAAAGGGGCTGTTGTTCGTCTGCCTCAATGCGAACATTCAGGATCAGTTCGAGTTCGTCCAACACCAGTGGCTGAACTCGTCGCGTTTTGCAGGCCTCGAGGGGGAAGTCGACCCACTGGTCGGTCCTCGTCAGAATGGTCGCAGTTCGATGACGGTGCAGACGCCGGATGGCAGCCAACAGGTCACGCTGCCCGCGCTCGTCGAGATGGTCGGCGGCGCGTATTTCTTCCTGCCAGGCCTCAACGCGCTCAGGTGTCTCGTCGACCTGCCGGAACCAGTCTCGATAACGAACGTCATCACAACGCCTGGCCTCGGCGCTCGGTGAGTCCGAGCGAGTCGTAGGCGCGTGCCGCTTCCGCGAGCTCACGGACCGCGTCCTGTCGACGACTGTCCCGATAGAGGGTGCCCAGGTTGCGGTGACACTCGGCCTCGAGCGGGCGCATGCCGTGGCGGGTCGCCAGGGTCAGCGCCGCTTGTAGCGATCGCTCAGCATCGTCGGCGGAGGCGGGCCCGCAGGTGGCGTAGATTTCTCCGAGCAGCAAGAGAATGGAGGCGTGGTGCGCGTGTTCCTGGGCTGCGCCGGCTAGCGCCTCACCGCGTGTAGCGGCCTCGAGCGCCTGCTCCAGTCGTCCGGCGCGCAGGCAGCTCGTCGCGAGCCCGAGCAGCAGGTAGTTGCGCGCGTAGTTTCCACCGAGGCGGTAGGTTTCGCGCGCGAGCGCGTCCTGCGCGATCTCGATTCCTTCGGCGGCGCGGCCGCACTCCGCAAGCGCGACAGCCAGGCGGCCGGCGATCGCGGGATACATCGTATAGACCTGGTTCTCGCGGCTGATCTCGAACGCGCGTTCGAGCGTCGCGAGGGCCTCGTCGAATCGGCCCGTCGTCAGGAGCCAGAAACCGCTCTCTTCCTGCACGATCGCGCGGGAGTAGGGGTGGTCGAGCTCGTCGGCGATACGACATCCCTCGGAGAACACCTGGAACGCCTCGTCGAACTTTCCGACGAAGGTCAACGAGGATCCGAGGAAGGTTCGACACATCACGCTCGGATAACCGGCCCAGCCGAAACGCTTCCGCTCGAGTTCGCCCGTGAACTCGTCCACGAGCCGGCGATGAATCTCTATGGCACGCGCGAAGTCGGCACGAGCATGAAGCACCATGCCCAGGTTGTGCAGCGCTGCTTTGCGAAGCGCGAAGATTTGATGCTCCTCGGCGAGCGTGAGCGCTTTGTCTGCGGATTGACGTGCCAGATCGTGCCGGCCCGACATCCAGAGGATCGTGGCGAGCTGACTGTACACTGCGCCCAAACGCCGACGATCCCCGAGTGTCTCGGCCATCGCCTCGGCCTCGCGCAGCAGGGCGACCATTCGCGCCTGATCGCCTAAGGGCAGGAGCGGCGCGAAACCCGCGAGGCGCAGATCGATTCCGGCGCGGGTCCGGACGTCGCCGGCAGGTAGGCGTTCGAGGCTTTCGAGGCCACGGTCGAGCAGCGACACCGCGTCGCGATTGGCCCAGCGCGTGGCCGCTCTCACGCACGCGCGCTGATAGTAGTCCGCGGCTTTTTCCCAGATTCCTCCTTCGAATGCGTGAGCCGCGAGGGCCTCGAGGTGCTCGGCGAGTCGATCGGCATACAGCAATTCGATCGCCGAGACGGCTCTCGCGTGCAGTTCGCGCCGCTGTGGCGACAGCATCTGGCGATAGAGCACCTCCCGGATCAGCGAGTGGCGAAATCGGCACAGGCGGGCCGGGAACAGCTTCGCCTCTATGAGAATGCCAAGCACCTCGGCCCCATCCAATCGGACGCCGAATTCCTCATCCGGCAACCCGAGCATCGACTGCAGCAATTCGCGCGGCATCTCGTCGCCGATGACGGCGGCAGCCGTCAGCAGCTCCTTATGTGCGGGCGCCAGCCGATCGATTCGCGCGGCGATCAGCGACTCGACTGACGGAGGAATGTCGAATGTGGTCTTTGGACTGGCGAGCTTATAGGCACCCGGCAGACCCACGAGCACGCCGGATTCGATCATCACCCGGACGGTCTCTTCGATGAAGAAGGGGTTGCCGTCGGTCCGTTCGACGAGCTTGGCGCGAAGCGGCTCGAGGTCCGGCGCCGCGCCGACCAGACTCGCGACAAGTGCGCGGCTGCTTGATTCCGGAAGCGCGAGGAGGCGGCACACGCGATCCGGCGATCTGCCCAGATCGAGCCTCAGTTCGGAACGATGCGTCAGCAGGACGAGTCGACCACCGGGCGGCGACTCATGAACAAGTGTCCCCACGAACGCTCGTGACTCTTCGTCGAACCAATGCAGATCCTCGATGAGCAGGATGAGTGGGCGTTGGACGAAGCGGGCCGCGAGCAGCGCGCGCATCGCGGCGAAGCTGCGCTGGCGGCGTACGGCCGGATCGAGACCGAGCCATTCCGGATCGTCGATCGGAAGATCGAGTACGCTCGCGAGAGCGCTGCGCGCCGCAGTGAGCTGACGGAAGCGGTCGAGCTCGGCGTCGAGCGCCCCCTGCAGGACCGCCGCTGAAGTGTCTGGTCCCACCTCGAGCTCTGCCCGAAGCAACTGGCCCAGCATCGCGAACGGCGCTTGCCCGTAGTCGACCGCGGTCGTCTCGAGCACGTCACATCCGACTGCGCCCGCGTCACTGACGAGCTCGTGGCAGAGGCGTGATTTGCCTGAGCCAGCATCGCCTTCGACCACCACGGTGCGGCTTGTCCCGTTCACGACGTCGCTCAGTGCAGTGCGCAGCGCCTGGAGCTCCACTTCTCGGCCGACGAACGGCGACAGACCGCGATCGATGTGGGCCTGAAAACGCGTTCGGTTCGTGCGGCCGACCAATTCGTAGATCTCAACCGGCTGACTGACGCCTTTCACGGTCGTCGGACCCAGAGGACGAACCTGAAGCAGACCGTCGGCGAGACGCAGCGTTTCGCCGGTGAGCCGCGTCGTGCCGGGAAACGCCGTCTGCTCCATGCGCGCCGCCATATGGGTCGTCGGTCCTACGGCGCGGTAGTTGAGCGACAGATCGTTGCCGATCGCGCCGATCACGACCTCGCCGGAATTCAACCCGATGCGGATCTGCCGGCGCAGCGTAGCGTCTGCGTCGGTCCCCGGCGTCCGCGCGCCCGCGGCGTCCTGCATCGCCAACGCGGCGTACGCCGCGCGGACGGCATGATCTTCGTGGGCGATCGGTGCCCCAAAAATTGCGACGATGCCGTCGCCGAGGATCTGCGCGACGGTGCCGTCGTAGCGGTGCACCGCCGCAGTCATGAGTCGGATCGTCGAGTCGAATACCGCTTGCGCGCGCTCGGGATCCGTGCCTTCGATCAGCTCAAAGGAACCGCGCAGATCGGCAAACATCACCGTGACCAGCTTGCGCTCGCCCTGGATGGCGGCGCGCGCGCGCAGGATGCGGTCCGCGAGGTATCGAGGCGTGTGCGCCTCGACCGGCGTTACGCCGCTCGCGAAAGGAACACCGATCGGACGGCCGCAGCCGCCGCAGAAGTTGGCAAGGGATGAGTTGACGAAGCCGCAGTGCGTGCAGGAGCTCGGCGAAACGTGCGATCCGCAGCGCGGGCATTTGCCACCATCACTGCACGCGGCTCCGCATGCCGAACATCGCACCCGGTTAGTTTACTTGAGCAGTTTCAGTCGCGGGCGACCATCTGCAGCGCCTATCTGTCGCCGTGTGCGCACTTTGTCATCCGCCAATCCTGACGTAGCCTCGCAGCTGCAGGTTGACCATCGTCGTCATCGCCCAGAGATCCACCTGGACACCAGGCAGAACCTGCGACGGTTCGAGCTTCTTGCCAAGCAGTCCCTGTCCGCACACGCGCAGCTCAACGCCCGTCTGTTTCAGCTGTTGGAGTATCGCGATGTTCGGGTTGTCCATACCGTCGTGGCGCGTCTTGTAGACCTCGTTGGCCAGGACGGCGTCGCCGCCACCCTGATGGAACACCGCGGCAATGTGTCGGTGGTTTGCTGGCACCCCGTTGTGGGCGAGGGTATTCATGTAGAGCGCGATCGTTTTCAGCGTCGGGTGGATCTCGTCCGGCTTGGCGTTGGCCGCCACTGAGAACACGACCTTGTAGTCGACGTTCGGATCAGGCAACTCCTTGGCGCCGGGAATATCTTTCGCGGCATTGAAGCCGGGGAGCGGCAGCTTCTCGTCCGTTTGTGTCCACACGCGGCCGGAGTACCCGAACATGACCCCCACCGCGAGCGCCGCCGACATCATGAGCTTGTTCATCGTGCCTCCTGGAGCGCTTACGCTACACCAGATCGAGCTTCGCTGCCTTGACCAGTATTGTTTCGCGACCGTTGTCCGCATCTCCGCCTCACGACGATCCGATCAGCAGCCCCGTCACGAACACGAGGACGCCGCCGAGACCCACCTGCACAGCGGCCGTCAACGGCGGCGTGTCCATGTACCGGTGTCGGATCCAGCTGATCGCCAGGAGCTCGATCAGCACGACGGCAACAGCGACAAACAACGCGGCGTGAAACTCGGGAATGAGAAACGGCAGCGTATGCCCGATGCCGCCAAGCGCTGTCATGCCACCCTCGATGATCCCGCGCGCCCACGGGTGCCCACGCCCGGTCAATGAGCCATCGTCCGACAGCGCTTCAGCGAACCCCATACTGATGCCCGCGCCCACCGACGCAGCGAGTCCGACGAGGAACGCGTCATGGCTCTGGTGCGTCGCCAGGGCGGCCGCGAAGACGGGAGCGAGTGTCGAGACCGACCCGTCCATCAGCCCAGCCAGACCGGGTTGTACCACCTGAAGGACGAAGAGCCGCCGTCGGGCCTGCTCCTCACCCTTCGTCGTCTCGGGTGTCAAGTGTTCACGCTCCAGCGCGCCCGCCCGCTCCTCGTGGCTCCGTTCTGCCTGCGCCAGATCATCGAGCAGCTGACGGGTCTCGGGATCGCTCGTGCGCGACGCTGCGCGTTCGTAGAAGCGGCGGCTCTCGACCTCCGCCGCTTCCGCCTGGCGACGAATTGCGTCCGGACCGAGCGACCGGACGAACCACGGCGAGCGGCGCGCGACGAACCCTCGAACGTCCTGCCGGCGGATGAGAGGCACGTGATCCCCAAACTGGTGCCGGTACCGATCCAACAGGCGCGCGCGGTGCACAGATTCCTCCAGGCGCATGCCATCGAGCACCGCCGCTGAAGCTGGAAAGTCGGCCCGAAGTCGCTCGGCATAGTCAGCGTAGACTCGCTCGTCCTCTTCCTCCAGCGAGATGGCCAACGCAAGGATTTCACGCTCGGAAAGACTGTTGAAGCTGCGCATTTGCCACTCCGCGATGAAGACTTGACGTCAGCAGTGTAAGGCTTCAACCAACCACCGCGGATTGTGCCTCTTCGAATCGAACACATCTGAGCCCTGACATATTACGAGCCGCGTGGTCTTGCCTCTGCCGCAGTGATCGTGTTCCCTGGTGCCTTGAATCTCGTCAGATCCAGCACTACACTGCGACGGCTGCCGCCCAAACGGCCATCGGCGTGGCGATTCGCTGAATGAAGAATGGAAGGGTGATATGAGGCTTGCTGTCGCTGGATTCATCTCGCTCCTGATTGTCAGCCTCGCCGTCGAAAGCCAGACAGGGGCGGCCGCATCGTCCTGTGAGAGCCTCATGTCTCTGACGGCGCCGGGCACGACCATCACATCGGCGCAGGTGGTCGAAGCCGGCGCGTTCAAGCCGCCGGCGCCTCTGGCCAGCGGAGCTCCACCACCGGCCGCCGCGCTGCAGCCGTTTGCCAACCTGCCGGCGTTCTGTCGCGTGGAGGCCACGCTGAAGCCGTCGAATGATTCGGATATCAAAATCGAAGTGTGGATGCCGTCATCGGGTTGGAACGGGAAGTTCGAAGGGGTCGGCAACGGCGGCTGGGCCGGCACGATCTCATATGGGGCGCTCGCGACAGCACTCCGACGCGGCTATGCCACGGCGTCAACCGACACAGGCCATGCCGGCAACGGAGGAGACGCCAGCTTTGCGTTCAACCATCCGGAGAAACTCGTCGATTTTGCGTATCGGGCTGTCCACGAGATGACAGTCCGCGCGAAGGCCATCGTCGATGCGTTTTACGGGAACGCTCCGCGGGTGTCGTACTGGAACGGCTGCTCGACCGGCGGACGCCAGGGTTTGAAGGAGGCGTTGAAATACCCGTCGGACTACGACGGCATCATTGCGGGCGCGCCGGCAAATTACATGACGCATCTAACCACCCACAGCCTATGGGTAGCGCATGCCACGTTGAAGGACCCGGCCAGCTACATCCCGCGCGAGAAGTTCGCGACCATTCATCGGGCTGTGATGGACGCGTGCGACCTCCTCGACGGCGTCAAAGACGGCGTGCTCGAAGATCCGACCCGCTGCAAGTTCGATCCAAAGGTCCTCTTGTGTGTCGGTGCGGATACCTCCGCGTGTCTGACCGCAGCCCAAGTAGAAGCGGCGCGCAAGATTTACGGGCCGGCAACGAACCCGAGAACCGGCGCCGAGCTGTTTCCCGGCCTCGAGCCGGGCAGCGAAATGGGCTGGGCAGCGCTGGCGGGAGGTCCCTCACCGTTTAGCATTTCGACCGATCATTATCGATACATCGTCTTCAAGAACCCGAACTGGGACTTCAAGACGCTCGATTTCGACAAAGATGTCGCGTTGATGGAGGAGACCGACAGTGGTCTGCTCGATGCAACAGATCCGAAGCTTGATGCCTTCTTCACTCGAGGAGGCAAACTGCTCATGTACCACGGGTGGAACGATCAGTTGATTGCGCCGCAGAACAGCATCAACTACTACAAGGGCGTCGTCCGCGTGTCGGGCGGCGCGGGCCGGGTGTCAGAGTCCATTCGTTTGTTCATGGTCCCCGGGATGACTCACTGCGCGGGCGGCGACGGTCCGAGCAACTTCGACAGCCTGGCAGCGCTCGAGCTGTGGGTGGAGCAGAAAAGGGCGCCGGAGCGGGTCCTCGCGTCACACGTGACCAACGGCGTGCCGGACCGTACCCGTCCGCTGTGCCCCTACCCCCAGGTCGCCGAATATTCGGGCACGGCTAGCACGGACGATGCCGCGAACTTCAGGTGCGGAACCAGGTAGCCGACTGCTACCTGCCGTCGTTCGAACCGAAGCATACCCGCTGGTCAATGCCGCGCTCGACGTCCAGGCGGGACAAGCACGGCCGTTCCTTGCACCTTCCCGTTGCGCAAGTCGTCGAGCGCTCGGTTGGCGTCGGACAAATCGTACTCGTGGACGTGCATCCTGATGGGAATCCTCGATGCCAGCGACAGAAACTCCCTTGCGTCCTGGCGCGTCAGATTCGCAACCGATCGGACGATGCGCTCCTGCCAGAGCAATCGGTAGGGGAAGGCCGGCACGTCGGTCATGTGAATACCCGCACACACGACGATACCGCCCGGCGCCGTGCGCGACAACGCCTCGGGAACCAGCGGGCCCACGGGCGCGAAGATGATAGCGGCGTCGAGAGCCTCAGGCGGCGCTTCCGTCGACGCCCCCGCCCATCGGACGCCGAGCCGTCTCGCAAAATCCTGCGCTGCGGTGTCGCGAGGAGACGTGAATGCGTACACGGCCCGGCCCTGGGCAACTGCGACCTGCGCGATAATGTGGGCCGCCGCGCCAAACCCGTACAAACCGATTCGCGGCGCCTCGCCCGTCATTCTGTAGGCCCGGTACCCGATCAACCCGGCACACAGCAGCGGCGCCGCGTCCGAATCGCCGTACGCTTCGGGAAGCCCGAAGGTATAGCGCGCATCCGCGACGGCGTATTCTGCGTAGCCGCCGTCGATGTGGCATCCAGTGAAGCGTGCGTTGGGACACAGATTCTCGCGACCGCTCAGACAGTACTCGCACCGGCCGCACGACCAGCCGAGCCATGGAATCCCGACGCGATCACCGACCCTCAGTCCGCTCACCGCCTCGCCCAGGCGCTCGACTGTGCCGACAATCTCGTGGCCAGGCACGACCGGGATCACCGCCTGCGGCAGCTCGCCGTCGACGACGTGAAGGTCGGTCCGGCAGACGGCACAGGCATGGACGCGCACCAGCACCTGCGTTGGCGTCGGCGCCGGAACGTCCCTCATGGATTGCTCCAGCGCTCCCGCGCCGCGACGTGTCAGCACCATGGCCAGCACAGGTGAATTATCGTCTCGTCTGCCGGCGGTTCGAACCGCACGTGCCGTCTGCGGGCGAGCGGAGGTGGTTGTGGCTGAGCGGTTTGCGTTAACGTAGTGACGGTGACATGCCCATGAAGGTCGTCGTCGCCTTCCTGACCGCGGGAATCGCTCTATCGGGCGCGACGGCGATCATCAGGACCGATCCAGCCAAGGCGCTCGCGCGCGCGCGCCTGATTGTGGTCGGCACGGCGGGAACCACCGACATCACGGTGACCGGGGCCACCCTGGCGAGCTATACGTCGGTCGTCCTCAACGCCGCCGATGGGTCGAGCGCCAGCCAGACGGGCGCGACCATGCGGATGTCCAATGGCGCGCGAGGGCAAACGGCGGAAGTCCAATTCGATTTGATCCTGGCCGACGTCGTCTCCGGCGGCACCGTGACTTGGAACGTGGCGACGAGCTCCAGCACGAACACGTCGGTCGAGGTCTTTTCGACGAACAATCCCGGCGCGCCCCAGCTGGTCGATCGTTTCGAGGCAGATGGCACGGCTGGTCAGTTCACGACGAATTCGAGTCGACTGGCGTCAGCAGGCACGGTCAGCGTAAGCCCCATTCGCCCGCTCGTGCTCGCCCATTACTATCCGTGGTACTCGCTCGACGGATGGCAGGATCCCCAGTTCGCCGATCGGCCGGCGCAGCCCTACTCGAGCGACTCGCCGACCGACATCGATCGCCAGGCCGGTCAGGCCCATTCGGCCGGCATCGACGCGTTCGTGGTCTCCTGGCAGGGCCGCACCAACATCTCGAACGATCATCGAATGCGCCTGGTGCTCGACTCGGTCGCTCGTGCGGGCATGCACGCCTGTGTCTACTTCGAGACCTACATCGTCAACCCGACGAATGATCCGAACCAGCCCATCGATCCGGCCACGATGGTCGAGTGGATGGAAGACGCAGTGGATATGTACAGCGGCCACCCCGGCTACCTCCGCGTCGATGGCCGACCAGTCATCTTCGTCTATATAGCCTGGCGTCTGACTGAAGCCCAGTGGGCGGCCATCCTGGCATCGGTCCGCGCCACCGGGCGCAATCCACTCGTGATCGGCGACTTCAACCAGTCCCGGCTCATCAACCTCTTCGAGGGCGAATATCAGTACATCAACCTCTCTTTGTCACCGGCGGATCTGCTGGACATGTATCGCACCGAAGCGCTCCGCGTTCGCACGTTCGACCTGGCGGCCGGCGGGCGCGTCGTATCTGGGTCGCGTCTGTTTGCCCAGGCTACGACGATACACTTCTCGTCAGCCGCAGCTCGCATTCCACCGTCGATCGTGCGAATGGCACGGTGTACGACAACCAGTGGCGGACGGCGGCCACGATGGCGGCGGACTGGGTTGTGATCTCGACCTGGAACGAGTACTTCGAGAATACCGAAATCGAACCGAGCGCACGTTACGGCTCCGCGTATCTCGATCAGACCCGGCGCTGGGCCGCGACCTTCAAGGAGCTGGAGCGGGCCCCGCATGCATCGACGGGGGCATTCTAGCGGGCACGCGGCTGAGGTCAGTCATCTTGTCAAATCAGTCGGACTCGTACGTCGTCAAAGCTTCAGCTCATGTGCGGGCCGCGCCGAAGCGCGTCTACGCGATCATCGCGGACTATCACAACGGTCACCCCCGCATCCTGCCGAAGCAGTTCACGAGCCTCGCAGTCGAGCAAGGAGGGATCGGAGGCGGCACGGTCATTCGATTCACCATGCGTATTTTCGGACGCCGCTTCGCATTCCGCGCCATGGTGACCGAACCCGAACCCGGCCGCGTGGTCGTTGAGAAGAACGTCGGCGACAACCCTTCCACGACGACCTTCACCGTGGATCCAGGGTCAGCGCCTGAAGAAGCCATTGTTGTGATTGCGACCGAGCTCCCCCGCAAGCCTGGTGTGCTTGGAGCCGTCGAACAGTTCCTCACGACGCGAACGCTTCACTCGATCTACGCTCGAGAGCTCAGGCTGCTCGAGGCCGTTGCGCGCCAGCCCTCTGTCGGACCGTTACCTCCTTCCCACGACTTCGCCTCGTAATGTCGCCGCGCCTGCACTGTTCAGTGCCTCTCGCAGCTCGGCATCCGATCGAAACACCTGCTGGCGGATCTCTCTGATGCTCAGCTCAATCGGAATCGTGGCTCCGTCAAACACATCCGGCGCAGCGCTCGAAACGTCTCTGGAGTTGGGCTCCTGGGACGTGACGACGACGCACCCTGCGGTACAGTTGACGGTCCACTCGTCCATTATCTGTTCGCCCGTCCATCCGGTGCAGAACGTAAGGGAGATCAAATCGCCGAGCCGCAGGAACACATAATCGGCTGCGAGATCGTTCGGGTGCAATCCGCTTGCGTGCACA
>DATKHR010000278.1:0-1927 GCA_035510155.1 Vicinamibacterales bacterium | reverse complement strand
AGGCCCCGCTTGACTTCGGGAAGCCCGAATTCGGCGTCGCTTGAGGCGACGATCACGTCTGCGGTCAACGCGATTTCGAGTCCTCCGCCCAGGGCCGTGCCCTGCACGGCCGCGACCGTCGGTTTCTCCGGCGGCAGCGCTGCGATGCCGAATGCGCCACGGCGCTTTGTGATTGGCCGATCACCCGCGGTGGTCAATGCCTTGAGGTCCATCCCCGCACTGAAGACTGGACCCGTCGCTGCCAAAACGATCGCGCGGACGTCGTCGCTTCGTTCGGCTTCGTCGATCGCGCGCTCTAACGCCGTCGCTGTCGGCAAGTCAATCGCGTTGCGGACTTCAGGACGATCGAGCGTTATCGTGGCGACGAAATCGCGGACGTCTACCCGTATCGATGACTCGCTCATCGTGGCGGCATCCGGATCGCACCGTCCAGCCTGATTGTCTCGCCGTTGAGCATCCCGTTGTCGATGATCGACAGCGCGAGCTTCGCGTACTCGCCAGGTTCGCCGAGTCGGCTCGGATGCGGGACCGCCGCGGCCAGGGAAGCACGGACGTCGTCGGAGAGCCGATTGAGCAGTGGGGTGTCGAACGTGCCCGGTGCGATCGTGCACACCCGGATGTTCTTGCCGGCAAGGTCGCGGGCGGCGACGATGGTCAGTCCGACCACGCCAGCCTTCGCGGATGCGTAGGGAATCTGACCGATCTGGCCTTCGAACGCCGCCACGGAGGCGGTCAAGATCGCCACGCCGCGGTCGCCGTCGATGGGCTCGTTTTTTGCCATGCTGGCCGCGGCCAGCCGAAGGACGTTGAATGTCCCGATCAGGTTGATCGTGACGACCTCGGTGTAGAGCTCGAGAGATCCCGGATTTCCTTCGCGGTCAACCAGTCTCAGCGCTCCGCCCCGTCCGGCGCAGTGCACGAGGATGCGCAGTGGGCCCATTGCCTCGGCCGCATCGACCGCCGCCTGGACCTGGTCGGGGTCACGCACGTCGGCGGCAACGAACTGCACCGCGTCGCCTCGCTCTGCGGCCACTGCCGCGCCGTTGGAGCTCGGCAGGTCGACGATGACGACCCGCGCGCCCTCTTTGAGCAATCGATCCGCTGTCGCGAGGCCCAGCCCCGAGGCGCCACCGGTGACGATGGCAACACCGCCATTAACCCGCATGTACGTAGTCCTATCCGCGTAAGGGTTGATCAGAGCCGTTCGATGAGGGTCGCGTTGGCCATGCCGCCGGCCTCGCACATGGTCTGCAGTCCGAACCGGCCACCGGTGGCCTCCAGGCCGTGCAGCATCGTCGTCAACAGTCGTGCGCCGGAGCAGCCCAACGGATGTCCGAGAGCGATGGCCCCGCCACGCGGGTTCAGTTTCGCCGGGTCGGCGTCAAAGTGACTTTGCCAGGCGAGCGGTACCGGGGCGAAGGCCTCGTTGACCTCATAGTGGTCGATATCGGACAGGGCGACACCGGCGCGGCGCAACAGCTTCTCCGTCGCCGGAATCGGACCTGTCAGCATCGAGATCGGGTCATCAGCGGCCAGGGCGAAGGAGTGGAACCGGGCTCGCGGCCGCACGCCGAGCTCCGCTGCCTTTTTCTCGCTCATGATCAGCACAGCCGCCGCTCCGTCGGTCAACTGCGATGAGTTTCCCGCCGTGATCGACCATTTGATGTCGGGGAAGCGCGCGCTGTACTCTGCGGTCTCGAAGACGGGCTTCAGCTCGGCCAGTTTCTCGGCCGTCGTGTTCGGCCGGACGGTTTCGTCGCGGTCGACGACAACCGTGCCACCGTCTGGGCCCGGAACCGAAATCGGCACAATCTCATCCGAGAATTCCGAAGCCCCCGCGCGGACGTGCGAGCGCGCGGAATACTCATCGAGGGTCTCGCGGTCCAACTTCCAGCGCGCGGCGACAAGCTCAGCCGATACGCCCTGC
>DATKHR010000277.1:0-2732 GCA_035510155.1 Vicinamibacterales bacterium | reverse complement strand
GCCATGTGGCGGTTCCATCGGATTCACCACAGCGATGAATTCGTTGACGTGACGACGACCTATCGGACGCATCCCGTCGAGAGCGTGTGGCGGTTCCTGTTCGCCATCGCTCCCGTGTGGGCTGTCGGAATTCCTGCTCAGGCGGTCGTCATTCAGCGGCTCTTGCAGGCCACGAATGGCGTTCTGGAGCACGCCAACATTCGTCTCTGGTCGCCGATCGACCGCGTGTTGACGCTCGTGTGGGTGACGCCCAATGTCCACAAGATCCATCACTCGCGCGAGCTGTCGGAAACGAATTCGAACTACGGGAACGTGTTGTCCCTCTACGATCGCCTTTTGGGGACTTTTACGCCGGTTGAGCGTGCCTCCTCACTGAGCTATGGCCTTAACGACGTGGACCCGGCCCGCGCGGCGTCGTTCCCGGCGCTTCTCGCAATGCCGTTTCGCGATTCCGAGCTCGTGCGCGAGCCGGCGCATCCGGCAGCACTCCGAGAGCGTCGCTGACCCCGTGCGACAGTACGCTCTGCCTTACACAAAAGTCAGGTGTGGCTGGAGCCTGGCTCGGTAACATTCCCATCCAGTGCGTGTCCTGATCGTCGAAGACGAACGGAAGCTGGCCCAGATTCTCGCGTCCGCGCTGCAGGGGGAGCACTATGACGTCGTGGTCGCGCCAAACGGCGAAGACGGGTTTTTCCGAGCCAATGCCGAGACGTTCGACCTCGTCGTGCTCGACTTGATGCTGCCCGGCAGGAATGGCCTCGAAATCCTGCGGACGCTGAGGCAGCGGCACATCGAAACGCCCGTCCTCATCCTGACCGCACGCGACGGCATCGACGACCGCGTGCTCGGACTGGACCTCGGCGCAGACGACTACCTCGTCAAGCCATTCGCGCTGGCCGAGCTCCTGGCGCGCATTCGCGCGCTGCTGAGGCGCGGCCGGCCATCTGAGGTCCTGCGGCTGAAAGCGGCAGACCTGGAGCTGGACCTCGTGACACGCCGCGCCGCGCGCGGGGACCGTGTGCTCGACCTGACGCCCCGTGAGTTCGAGGTCCTGGAATACCTGCTTCGGCACCAAGGCCATCTCGTCTCCCGCGAGATGCTGGCCCATGAAGTCTGGAGGGAGCCTCGCCGAGCGACCCCGATCGACAACGTCATCGACGTTCAGATGACTCGGCTCCGGAAGAAAGTGGACGCGGACGGCGCCCGGCTCATCCACACGGTTCGTGGCGTCGGGTTCGTGTTGCGAGAGGGCGAGCCATGACGGCGTGGGGGGCCGCCGCACCAATTCGCGTCCGGCTCACCGCGTGGTACACCATTGTCCTGACGCTGATGCTGGTGGTGTACGCCGCGGCGACGTTCGTCGCGGTGCGCCACGAATTTCTCGAGCAGCTCGACGACGAGCTCCACGCCGACTTCGAGGAGGCCGAAGGCCTTCTCGCGTCCGCTGTGGACGGTCGAGTCTCATGGCCAGGCGACCGTCACCACGACGCCGACAGCGAGGCGGATCGCGGAAGCGATGTCTGGTCGGCGGCTGGCGAGCAGATTTACCGGTCTCCCGCGTCGGCCGTACTCCCGCCCGTGGCGCCGGCAGCTGCGACGTCCGCTCCCCGTTATGCGTCGATCGTTGCCGGCGGCCACCGCTGGCGTACGCTCGTCGGGACGACGTCGGTCGGAGGACACACAGTGGTGCTGCGAGTCTCGCGGTCCGAAGACCGGCTGCAGAGTCAACTCTGGGAGGTGTTGGTTGTCCTGGCGCTCGGCCTGCCCGTGGTGGTCGCGCTCGCCGGGATTGGCGGCTACATCCTCGCGCGACGGGCTCTGACGCCCATCGACCATCTCGCCTCGGAAGCGCGGCGGATCACCGCCGATCGCCTCCACGAGCGCCTCTCCGTACCCAACCAGACCGATGAGATCGGGCGGCTGGCCAGCGTCATCAACGACACGTTTGCGCGGCTCGAGGCGTCCTTTGACGAGCTGCGCCGGTTCACCGCCGACGCGTCGCACGAGCTGCGCACACCGCTGTCGGTGATTCGCGGCATCGGCGAGATCGGTTTGGGAGAGACGCGCACGCCGGCCGAGTACAAAGAGGCGATCGGCAGCATGCTCGAAGAAGTCGATCGGCTGACGACGCTCGTCGAGGCGCTGCTGCGGCTCTCGCATGGAGATGCCGGAACGGTCCGGCTGTCGCGGGAGCCGCTTGAGCTCGGCCAACTGGTGCGCGACGTGGTGTCGTCGTTGGGGATTCTTGCGGAGGAGCGCAGCCAGCGGCTCATCGTCGACGCCCCAGATCACATTTCGGTCAAGGCCGATCGTCTCGTGCTCCGGGAAGCCGTCACGAACGTCGTCGATAACGCGATTAAGTACGGACCGGAGCGATCGACGATCGCTATCCATGTCCGTGCGGCAGACGGGGTGGCGACACTGACCGTCGCCGACGAGGGCTCCGGCATCGCCGCTGAGCATCGTGCGCGAATTTTCGATCGCTTCTTCCGCGTGGACGAGGCGCGGTCGCGTGATCGTGGGGGCACGGGACTCGGCCTTGCCATTGCGAAGTGGGCGGTCGAGATCCATGGCGGCCGCATCTCGGTCGATAACGGCCCAAATGGCGGATCCACGTTTCGCATCCGGCTGCCAGTCGACGTGGAGTCACCTGGAATCCATCATGAACAGGCCACGCAATCTGGAGGGGGACAAGCATGAAACGCGTTCTCACGATCTCCGCGGTGATCTCG
>DATKHR010000276.1:0-8119 GCA_035510155.1 Vicinamibacterales bacterium | reverse complement strand
TACGCGGCGGCGTTCCACGTCGGTCCGACCACGTCTCTCCCGTCTGGACGGCCGGAAGTGATGGTGCGCGGCGTCAAGTCACACTTGGAAGGGCCTCGAGCCACCGAGAGCGGCACCGAACGGACTCCGGCGCACCAGGTCCGAGCTGTGACGAACGTCCGCCGACCATCCGGTGGCACGGGAGGCCCCGGGGGGCAGGGCTCCACGGAACGACGATCAGTTGGGGCGCCGGGCGAGAACGCCAGCGGGATCATCGACGCCGCCCAGGTTCACCTGATCCCGTCCGCAGTATTGGCAGCATCATCAGAAGTCGCGTCCGTTCGGGAATCGAGCGCCAGCCCCGAACGTGGCGAAGCACCACGCTCGCTTCTGGCCGCCGCGCAGGTGGCCTTGGTATCGGAAGCCGCCGAGCAGGCTCGCGCGATGTCGATGCCCCCGTGGAGTCTCGCCGGGCCTTCACGACGCGACATTCCGGTATTCAAGACCAAGAAACGAATGATCACCTGGCTGCTGGTCGGAGTCGGCAGCGGCTATGCGCTCAGTCAGCTCGATGTCGACCACGAAGCACGTCTTCGCCGCGACCGACACGCGGGTGGATAGCAAATGCATCTGACACGAATACTCGAGCTGTCCGATCTCGCGCCCGGTCCACGCGGCGTTTCGGCCGCCGTGTCCTTGCACGCCCACACGTCCTATTCGCGAGAGGTGGCGAGGGATCTGCCGGTATACATCGAGCAGATACCGGTCATTGCCCCGCTCTACCGCCGTGAACTCGCTGCCTATCGTGGCCGCAGGGGGCAGGACGTCGACTTTTCAAAAGGCTGGTGGCATCCTCCGGCGAGTCCGGATCAGGTCTGGCGCACTGAGGTTGAGCAGATCGAGAGGCTCCTCGGCCTCGCCGCCCTTGTGTCGATTTCAGACCACGACGACATCCGCGCGCCGGTGGCACTGGCTCGTGGCGGGACAGCCTGTCCGATTTCGCTCGAGTGGACGGTCCCGTTTGGGCCGGGATTCTTTCACCTCGGCGTGCACAACCTGCCCGCGTCCCGGGGCCCAGACATCGCCGCACGCCTGTGCGCGTTCGCTGAGTGTCCCCATCCTGAGGAGCTCGGGAACCTCCTCGATGATCTGAACGACGACCGGGATACACTCGTGGTGCTGAATCACCCGATGTGGGATCTCGCGCGCGTCGGCGCCACGCGCCATGCCGCCTTGTTGCGGACGTTCCTCTCGACGTATCGAGATCGCGTTCACGCCGTCGAGTTCAACGGCTATCGGTCGCGCGAGGAGAACGTCCGGGTGTGCGCGCTCTCGGAGGATCTGGGTGTGCCGGTTGTGTCCGGGGGGGATCGTCACGGTCTGACGGCGAACGCCGTGGTAAACCTCACCACAGCCAGCTCATGGGGCGGCTTCGTCCGGGAAATCCGGGAATGGCGGATGAGCCAAATCCTCATCCTGCCGGCTTACCGGGACCACCTGGTCGCACGGAAGCTCGCGGTGGTGGCCGACGTGCTCCGTCCGTATCCGGCGAACCCCGCGGGGCCGCGGCGATGGATCGATCGCGTGTCATGCGAATGGCAGGGGCAGGTCCGGCCTTTGGCGTTTCATTGGCCCGACGGCGGTCCGGTGTGGGTGCGGACGGCGGTCATGGCGTTTCGGGCCCTGACGAGCCCGGTCGCCGTGGCTCTATTGCGGCATACCTGCCTTCGACGCGACACCGTCCCGCTCAGCTGCGAGATCGATCACGCACCGGCGCTTCAGGTCGACCCCGTCGCCGTGTAACGACCGCGCGCGGCCCAGACGAGCCCAGTATGTCCCGCGCTCTGCGCGTCGCGCTCTTTCCTGACTCGTACTACGAAGCCAATGGTGTCGCGCTCACGGCGCGTGCGATCGAACAGTATGCGATTGACCATGGCTTGCCATTCTTCTGTGTGCATGCAGCCCCCAGGACGGGCGCGCTCGCGGCCGACGCGTCGCCGCGACAGACTGATGCTGCCCCACAACAACGGCTTGCGTTGCCACGCGGCCCCCTCTCATTCCGGATCGAGCACGATCTCCGGTTCGATATGCTGTTCTGGCGCCACGCTCGGCGAGTTCGCGAGGCGCTTCGTGATTTTGCGCCGGACGTCCTTCACATCACCGGCCCGAGCGACGTCGGTCAACTCGGGGCATACCTGGGGCATCGCCTGAGCATTCCCATGGTCGGATCCTGGCACACCAACCTGCACGAATTTGCCGCGCGCCGCGCGCTGAAGCGCCTCCCCTGGTTGTCGGCCGGCGTGCGCCAGGCGGCCAGCGACCGCATCGAGCAGCACGCGCTTCGCGCCACGCTCTGGTTCTATCAGATTCCCCGAGTGCTCCTTGCGCCGAACGAGGAGCTCGTCCGGATGCTCGCGAATCGGACCGGCAAGCCGGTGTACCTGATGTCGCGCGGCGTCGATGCCGACCGGTTCTCGCCCGCGCGCCGGACCATTCGCGCGACCGAATTGCGCATCGGCTATGTGGGCCGGCTGTCGGTGGAAAAAAGAGTGCGCTTGCTCAGGGACATCGAGCAGGCGGCGGTGGCTGCGGCGGGCCCGGTTCGCCTGATCGTGATCGGCGACGGGAACGAGCGCCGCTGGCTCGAAGCGCACTTGCAACGGGCCGAGTTTCCTGGAGTACTGCGCGACGCGGCGCTTGCGGAGGCCTACGCGAACCTCGACCTCTTCGTGTTCCCGTCTGATACGGACACGTTCGGCAACGTGGTACTCGAAGCGATGGCGTCGGGTGTGCCGGTCGTTGCGGTCGCACATGGCGGCCCCAGGTTCCTGATCGAAGATGGCGTGTCGGGGCTGCTCGCGTCGAGCGACGAGGCGTTCGTCGCGGCGGCTGCGCGTCTCGCCAGGGACGCCGCTACCCGCGAGCGCATGGGTAGACGAGCCCGGGAGCGCGCACTACAGTTCACCTGGGATGCGATCGGCGCCCAGCTCTACTCCGTCTATGCCACTGTCGCACCCCAAGTCGCCTGGACCTGACGTATCCGACGCCGAGGTCTCGGTGGCGGGGGTCCTCCGACGCGTCGTTCACGATCCGCTCCTGTATCTCGTCTGGCGATGGAACTGGAAGGCGGCGGTTCTGAGCGCAGCGATGCGCGGCGCCATCTTCTTCACGACGAACCTGCGCGTGGGCCCGCGGGCCGCGTTCACGGCGCTGGCTGTCGATGTTGCCTTCCGCGTGCCGTTATCAGGCGCATGTGCAGCGCTGACCGAGGCCTTCCGTTGGGCCAGTCCACCCGGCCAGGCGTTCGTGGCCGCCATGGTCGTCGTGCCCGCCATCGCGCATCTGGTGGAATTCACCGTCCATTGGTGGGCGGGAACGCCGGTGCTGGCGACCAGCATCGCCGCGTCGGTCGCGCTGTCAGCCCTCTCGACGCTGTTCAATCTGTTCGCGATGCGTCAGGGCGTCCTGGTCGTCACGGTCCCCGCACGCTCGCTGTGGGACGACGTGCGGAGGCTCCCGCTCCTCTACGTCCGTTTTGCGATCGAGATGCCCGTGGCCGCCGGGCGAGGGCTCGTCAAGTGGCTACGCAGACACCGCGATTGATATGCTGACAATACATGTGCCGGTTCCTCGTCCTGTTCGCTGCCATCGCCGTCGCGCAAACCGGCGGCAGCATCTCCGGCACGATCAAAGACCCGACGGGCGCCGTCGTACCTGGTGCGATCGTCACGCTGAAACACAACACGCTCGCCACGGAGATCATGACGGTCACCGACGGCCGGGGTGTGTATAGCTTTCCCAACGTCCCCGTCGGCCGCTACAACCTCACCGTCGAGCTCGAGGGCTTCAAGTCCGTGAAGCGCACCGGTCTCGCCGTCGACATCAACAGCCAGCTGCAGGTCGACGTGACGCTGGAGGTCGGCGGACAATCTGAGACGGTCACCGTCTCAGCGAGTGCCGTGCACGTGGAAACGACCTCGACGCAGATCGGCGAAGTCGTTCCTGCCGAGACGATGACGACGCTGGCGCTCAACGGGAGAAGCTTTACTGATCTGCTCGCGATTCAGCCGGGCGTCATCCCCACGACCACGATCCAGCCCGACTCGATCATCATGGCCGGGGTGACCGGGTCCGTCTCGCCCTCCGGACAGCTCAATCCCGGCAACCTCTCGATCAGCGGGCAGCGCGAGTCGGCCAACAGCTTCCTCGTCAACGGCAGCGATGTGCAGGAGCGCATGAACGGCGGCACCTCCATCGTCCCGAACCTCGATTCGATGGAGGAGTTCCGCGTCATCACGAGCAACTTCGATCCGCAGTACGGGAACTACAACGGCGGCATCGTGAGCGTCATCACCAAGTCCGGCAGCGACCAGTTGCGCGGCAGCGCGTTCGACTTCATCCGCAACACCGCGTTCGACGCGCGTAATTACTTCTCACCCGAGCGCGCGACGTTCAGACAGCAGCAGCCCGGCGGCGCCGTCGGCGGCCCAATAGGACAGGGGGGCACCGGGCGGGTCTTCTTCTTTGCCGACTATCAGGGCACGCGGACGACGCAAGGCATCGAGACCGGCCTCATCCCTGTGCCGTCGTTGCTTCAGCGGAGCGGCAATTTTTCCGAGGTCAGCAGCTCGTTGACGGGCCGCGTGAACGGCCAGAACTGGGCCGATCTGTTGTCCGCGCGGCTCGGGTATCGCGTGTCGCCGGGCGAGACATACTACACGCCCGGCTGCGCCAGCTCGGCGCGCTGCGTCTTTCCCAATGCGATCGTTCCCGCAAGCGCGTGGTCCACGCCCGCCCGGCAGCTGCTGCAGTACGTACCCGCGCCGAACACCGGGTCCGGGGCGATGTCGACTTTTTCCACAGGGGCCTTTGCGCAAACAGTGCGCGACGACAAAGGCTCGCTTCGCCTCGACGGTCAGAGCCCGCTCGGGTTGTTGTCGGCGTACTACTTCATCGACGACTACCGACTGACCAACCCTTACCCGACACTACAGGGCGGCGCCAACGTCCCGGGGTTCGATGCGCTGACGGTAGGCCGCGCTCAGCTGCTCGCGCTGGGTAGCAACAAGGTGCTGGGTTCGGGAGCGATCAACGAATTTCACTTCAGCTTCATGCACAATGCCAACAACATCGGCACGCCACAGGGGGGCCTCGGCGTGTCGCTGGCCTCACAAGGCTTCGTGACTGGACCCAGCACGTCCGGCATCGTCGTGCAGGCACCGCAGTTCGAAGGGGTCGAGAACATCGCGTTCCAGAAGTTCACGATCGGCGTCACGACCACCGGCGTGGACCAGGTGAACACCACCTACCATTGGACCGACAACGTGTCCAAAGTGATCGGCACGCACACCCTTCGAGTCGGAGGCGAGTTCGAGTGGGCGCAGGTCGACGAGCTTCCGAACGCACAGTTCAACGGCACGTTCACGTTCAACGGCACGGAGACCGGATCGGACTTCGCCGACTTCCTGCTGGGCATTCCCAGCCAATACGTCCAGTCGTCCGGCGGCCGCTTCGCCTTGCGGAACAGGTACGCTGGAGCATTCGGCCAGGACAGCTGGCGCCTGCGCTCGAATCTGACCCTCAACTACGGCATCCGCTGGGATCGGATGGAGCCGTGGCACGAGAAGGACAACCAGATCCAGACCTTCGTGCCGGGCGAGCAGTCGGTGGTATTTCCAGGCGCGCCGCCCGGTCTCGTGTTCCCGGGCGATCCCGGGATTCCGCCGACGCTGGCGCCCGTGCGCAACAAGTTCTCCCCACGCCTCGGGGTTGCGTTCGTCCCGTCGTTTCACGATCGTGGACTGAAGAGCATCTTCGGCGAGCACGGCGAGAGCAGCGTTCGCGCAAGCATTGGGCGGTTCTATACCGCGATTCAGGGACTGTCGGGCGGGATCATGTACGCCATTGCGCCGTTTGGCTACACGTATCTCAGCCCAGCGTCGCCGCTCTTCGAGACGCCGTTCATAACTGCCGCGAACGGCGCCAACAATGGGCAGCCATTTCCCCACACGCCGCCGCCGCTCAACCCGTCGGCCGCTAATCCTGGGACGAGCGTCGATTGGTCCAAGCTGGTTCCCGTCAACGGCGATCCCTACTTTTTTCACGACAACGACGTGCCGTACACGAACAGCTACATGGTCTCGCTCGATCGTCAGCTTGGCACGAGGCTCATCCTCACGGCGAGCTACGTCGGAAGCCGTGGCCGCGATATCCTCGTCGTCCAGCCGACAAACCCTGGCGACCCGGCGCGCTGTCTGAGCGTGAGCCAACCGACGCAGGTCGCGCCCGGCAGCCCGACCTGCGGCCCGTATGCCGAGAACGGCACATTCGTCACCACTTCGGGTCAGGTGATCAACGGGACGAGGCCATTTGCGCCTGATTACGGGAGCATCACGGCGCAGACGACGATCGGCCGGTCCAGATACGACGCCCTCGAGCTCAACCTTCGATACCGGGGCAAGCCGGCAGAGTTCCTGGTCGGCTACACGTATGGCAAGTCCATGGACACATCGTCGAATCTCGGCGAGCAGATCAATCCGTTCGACAGCACCGCGACCTGGGCGCCGTCCGCGTTCGACATGCGTCACAACCTCATCGCGAGCTACAGCTACGCGTTCCCCAAGGGATGGAGTCTCGCGGGCATTACGCGGTTCAGCAGCGGCTTTCCGGTGACGTTGTACAACGACACCGATGTGTCGCTCCTCGGCACGTTCGGCAACGGCGTGAACAATCATCTGCTCGACACGCCGAATTACGCCGCCGGCTGCGATCTCAGCCTCAATCGTGATCCCAAGAACGGCCCCGCCTTCAACACCGGCTGCTTCACGCAGCCGGCGCTCGGACAGCTCGGCAACGCGCCGCGCCGGTTCTTCTACGGTCCGGGGATCGCGAACACCGATCTCACCCTGATCAAGAACATCTCGTTCGGAGGCACGCGAACCCTCCAGTTCCGGCTCGAGGCGTTCAACGTCTTCAATCACCCGCAGTTCTACGGTCCCGGCGCTGTCGACGGCAACCTCGTCAGCTCAGCGTTCGGGCAGATTGTCAAAGCTGCGCCGCCGCGCCTCGTTCAGATCGGCGCCAAGTTCGCGTTCTGAGCGTCACGCCCTGATGACCCGCTTCACCCGCGCCAGATCGACGCCCGGCGCCGCCCGCAGCCCTTTCCAGAGGTCGCCCGCCTTGGCGATCCGAGCGGGGACCGTTGTGAGCGTAAAGTCCCTTCGATCGACCCCTGCATCGATCTCTTCCCACGACAGCGGCGTCGAGACGCCCGCATAGTCGCTCGCACGCGCGCTGTACGCGGACGCCAGCGTCTTTCCCATCACGTTCTGCAGTGCGTCTACGTACACGCGTTTCCCGCGCGCCGCGACGCTCCGTTCGATGGTCGCAATCTTTGGGTGCTTTTGCGCTATCAACGTGGCGATGATCTGGCAGAGCAGCAAGCCGGCATCGTACGGCGTTCGCGGCGGCAGGGGGACGTAGACGTGCAGTCCGGACGCGCCCGATGTTTTTGGCCATCCGGTTGTGCCGAACCGTGTGAGCTCCTCGCGAATCCACCGCGCGACATCGAGGCAGCGCCCGAAAGGGACGCCGTCGGATGGATCGAGATCGAGCGCGACGTGGTCGGCAAATTGCGGATGCTGGACCCGCGAGAACCAGGGATCCTGCGAGATGGCCGCGAGCTGCGTCGTGTACATCAGCGTTTTCAGGGTACCGCCGATGAGGTGCGTGCGCCGCTCGGACACTTGAAGGGTCCCGGTCCGCACCCCGGGCGGCGTCTCTTCCGCGCGATGCTGATAGAACGGTTTCGCGGCGACGCCATTGGGAAAGCGCTTCATCACGAGCGGCCGGTCTTCGATCACCGGCAAGAGCACCGGCGCCACACGTGCGTAGTATCGAAACAGATCGCCCTTGGTGAGCTTCAGCTTCGGCCAGAAGACCTTGTGCAGGTTCGTGACCGCGATCGCGTCGCCGTCCGGCAGCGTGATGACCCCGTCCCGCCGCGCGCGCTCGAGCTCCGTGAGCCGATCCACGACCGAATCGAGCGCCGTTGGCTCGAGCGCCTTGGACTTCCGCGGACCCTGCGAGCCCACCCTGCGCGGTTCCTCACGCCGCACCTCGGTCGGCTGCTTGTCATCTC
>DATKHR010000275.1:0-48446 GCA_035510155.1 Vicinamibacterales bacterium | reverse complement strand
CCGGTTCGGCGCTGTAGAGCGGGTTGAGGCGGAATTCGCCTCTGGCGCGGGCAGGCGGCGTCGCGTCGATTCTGTGGCGTTTGAACACGCCCGGATGACGTGAGGCGATGATCGTGAGGGCCGGGTCACGATCGAGCACGGACGTCGGATCGCGCCGGCTCAAATCGAGCGCTCGTGTTTCATGAAGATCGGCATCAACCGGACCGCCACCCCCTAGATCGGCGAACAGGCCCGCCTCGCCGAAGAGCCGCGGGTCGGTCGTCTCGAACAGCGCCGCGTAGCCTTCAGGCGTGAGGGTCTGTCCGTGCGATGGGCTCCACACGTTCTGGTTATGCGTGTGGGCGATGACGATGGCGCCCGGGCCGCGGGCGGCAGCGTCGGTCAAACGGGCGTCGACCAAACGTTCCATCTCGCCCACGAACTGCCGTTTCGTCCAGATGTACATGAACGCGTCGGCGCACATCGCGAACGTGAACGCGCCGCGGGCGAAGGGCAACGGCGCGTTGCCGTCGCAGCAGACCGGCTCGCAGCCGGGCGCGGCGAACCGTCGGGCGAGCCAGACCTTCGCAAAATACAGATCGGCCAGGACCGGCGGCGCCGACGACAGATCGAGCAGCGTTCGCGTCAGGTGCCCCGAGCCCCCGCACATGTCGATGGCGCGCCCGCTGCCGCCGAGCACGGTTGCGGCGACGGACGTGACGACGGCCTCTGCGACGACATAGGTTGGATCCGAAAAGCGGTACAGGAAATACCCGCCCTCGAAGTTGGGCCCGAGGGCCTGTACGGTGTCGCGATACGTCGCGAGCTCGGACGCCGCGAGGCGATCAAATGCATCTGCCTGCCGCTCGTCGTCCAGGCCGAACATCGTTCGCCGCGCCGACTCGGGCCGGCCTGCCGCAATCTGCTCGCGCGCGCGGGTCGATGACGGCTGGAGGTGAAGTACGGGGATGCCGTCGACAATCGGGAACACGCAGCACTGGCAGCCGAGCACGCCGTCCTGGATCGCGTCGCCGTCGCGACGGTGGAAGAGCGATTCGACGAGCTCGAGGCGACCGCCGCAGTACGGGCAGCGCAGGATCGCGAGCGTGTCTGCTTTCACGACCGTGAAATCAGGAGTTGGAAACGATTCCTCATTCCCATGATCTCAGGTGGCGACCGATTCGCCGAGCTGCTCGAGGACCGGGTCGGTCGCGGCGCAGGCGAGCGGCGCCCGCCTGAAATACTCGACGCCCAGCCAACGGCGCGCTTCTTCATCGTCAAGCCACACGATCGGGTTGCGGATCCCCATCTGCGTGCGATGACAACGGAGCGCGGCGACCTTGCGGGGGACCCAGGGGCGAACATCGATCCTGAAGGACACGGGCCCCTCGGTTTCGCCGAACGCTTCGGGCTCGATGCCCCAGAAACTGGAATCGAGGGGCGCGCCCCGCTTGGCGTGCGCGGCCTCGAGGACCTCGCGGAAGATGCCCTGAGGCATCGTCACGTAATAGAGAGGGGGTGCGGTCGCTCCGAGACTCTGCACAGCCGTGAAGGTCCGTTCGTGTACGCCGATGTGGTCGAGATGCCAGTAGAGTCCGTTCTCCGCAAACGTGATGATGGCCTCGGGCCGGTATCGCTCGATGGCGCCGGTGATATCGGCGTGGAACTCCGCGACGTGGTGCCATCGCAGCTCGCCGTCGGAGTGATCGAGTGCGAGCACTTCCGCGATGCCGAGCACCGCCGCCGCGTCGGTGAGTTCGTGAACGCGCACGCGACCGAGGTCGCCGTCCGGCACAAGCGAGGGGTCGCTGGTGGATCCTTGCTCCCCGCGCGAGCCGCACATCAGAATTACGCGCACGCCGGCGTCGGCAAGCCGGGCGATCGTGCCGCCGCACATCAGCGATTCGTCGTCAGGGTGGGCGAACACGGCGAGGACCGTTCTACTGTTTCCGGTCGCCACGATACGCCTCGACGATCCGATCGTAGACGCTGACGTACTCGTCGACCATTCGCGCCGCGCCGAAACGCGTCACGGCGCGATCGCGCACGCGGCGCCGGTCGAGGTTGAATACCCGCGGCAGCTCGTTCGCCATCTGCTCGAGATCCGCGAACACGACGCCTGTCACGCCGTCGTCGACCACCTCACGCACGGCACCTTTGTCGAGGGCGGCGACCGGCGTGCCGCATGCCATCGCTTCGGCCAGGACAAGGCCGAACGGTTCGCGCGATTGAATCGGGTACAAAAGCGCCCGTGCGCCGCCGTACAGCGACACTTTCGCATCGAAGTCCGCTTCACCGTAGTACACGACATGTTGCCCGTCGACGTGGGGAGCGACCTTTTCCCGGTAATACTCCTCCTCGGCCGCGGCGAGGATGAGCCGCATGCCGACGCGCTTGGCGATCTCGATCGCCTGCAGGACGCCCTTGCCTTCCGTAAAGCGGCCGAGAAAGAGCAGATAGTCGTCCGGATCGTGGCGGAACGTGAAATTGTCCGTGTCGATGCCGTGGAGCACGACGTCGACGACATTCAAACCTGTCAGCAGGCGCTTCTGCTCGTTCGAGATAGCGACAAACGGCGCTTCAGGATAGCGCGCCCACAACGCAATTTCTGCCGGGCTCGGCGAATGGTGGAGCGTCTGCACGATGGGCGTTGGGGTGAGCCGGGCGTACGCGAGCGACATCGGGTAATAGGCCGCCTCGTAGTGGATGATGTCGAAGTCCCGGGCGCGCTCGACGGCTGCGGCGAGATTCAGCATCTCGTAGAGCTCCCACGGCCACATGTTCTCGTCGTGCCAGTATCCGTGTGGGTAGATGGCGGCAAGCCTGGCCTTTGTCTGTGAGTCGCCGGTTGCGAACAGCGTCACGTCATGGCCGCGCGTCACCAGGCCCTCCGTCAGGAGGGAAGTCATGGTTTCGACCGACCCCGACTTCGGCGGGGGAATGGTAGTCGCAACCGGCGCGACATGCGCGATTCGTAAAGAAGTTGTCATGCGAACGCACGATCGAGCAATGCGGGCAGCACCGCGCGGGCGTCGAAATGCTGGCGGGCAATTTCCCGAGCCAGCCGCGCGTGGGTGTTGTAGCCGGCATTGATGCAGTCGATACCGCCGAGGGCTTCCTCGACGGTCGTGAACGCAAGCAAGCCGTCGCCCGACGGCAGGTGCGCCGTCCAGCCCGTATCCTGGACGAGCGCCGGGCGTCCTGACGCAAGATAGCATTCGGTCCGATCGCTGAACCAACCCGAGCAATTGATGACGTAGGTGTGTTTGGCGACGCCGAACTCGGCCTTCGAGCTCTGGATGAAGTCGCGATAAGCGCGCGGAGTGCGGGAGACCTGCATGGCGTCGACCGTTTCCCAACCGTGCTGGCGCAGCAGCGTCTGAGGGCCATTGATGGCCAGCTCGAACCGTTGCGACGTGCGTGACGGAAGGTCGATGACCTTCAGGAACTCCTGATCTTTGTTGCCGCCGACGTCGGCGAAGCTCTCGATCTGCCACGTCATGACGGAAGTGAACCGATCGCGAGGGACGGCGGCAGTGCGCCAGTCGTCCAGCGTAATCGGCTGCCACGTTTTGTGCCACGTGAATTTGCCAACCGGGATCGGCGAGACGGAGGTGCCGATGTTGGCGCCGAACGTGAACAGACGGTCGAATCTCGTGAAAAACTCGACGTACCACGGCTCGGCCTTCGCGATGGCGAGCTGGGTGAACGCGGGGTCGGAGTCGATGAAGATCTTGCGCGGAATGCGCGCGTACTCGTCGCGCCAGAACCACGATCCACCGGAGAGGTTGATGAACAGGTCGGCGCCGGCGGCAAACTGTCGCACGTCGTCCGCGCTGCGACCATGATAGGTCCCGTCGTAGTTGACGAAGCTCCAGCGCTCGTCCAGGCCGAACGGCGCCAGCGCGTCATGAATGTACGACGTTCCGTAGCTCGGATCCGTGGCGCGCGTGTTCTGAACAGGGTCGTACACACACTCGCCAGTATCTTCAATGTAGAACACATCGTGCCCGAGCGCGCGGAGCCCCAGCAGGTACATCAGCGAGCACCACGTGACGCCGCCGAACGGATAGCGCGCGATGATGCCCGCGAAGAGGATGCGCATTCAGCGCTTGGCGGCCTCGATGAGCTCATCGACGCTCTCGGGCTCATCGAGCGACTTGCCGACTGATAGGCGCGCGCACATGCGGCGATAGAGCTGGCTGGATTTGAGGAGCTCTTCGTGCCGTCCCTGGGCGGCGATCTTGCCCCCGTCGAGGACCAGGATTCGGTCGGCATCGCGGACGGTCGACAGCCGGTGGGCGATGACGATCGTCGTGCGGCCGGCGCGCAGGCGCCGGAGCGCCGCGAACACAATCTCCTCGGAGATCGCGTCGAGCGATGACGTCGGCTCGTCGAGGATCAGGATGGGGGCATTCTTGATAATCGCGCGTGCAACGCTCAAGCGCTGACGCTCTCCGCCCGAGAGCCCGCCGCCGGATTCCGCGATTTCGGTGTCGAACCCCTTGGGCAGCCGGGCGATGAACTCGTAAGCATGCGCCGCGCGCGCGGCGGCCTCGATTTCCTCCGCCGTCGCGTCGAGCCGCCCGTAACGCAGGTTATCCGCGATCGTTCCCGAGAACAGGACCGGTTCCTGCAACACGATGGCGATCTTCTCGCGCAACGACCGCACGCGGTAGCGCCGAACATCCACGCCATCGATGGTGACGCGCCCGTCGGTGGCGCTGTAGAAACGCGGAATCAGGCTGACCAGCGTCGTTTTGCCTGCGCCCGTGAGGCCAACGAGCGCGACCATCTGGCCCGGGGAGGCTTCGAAGTCGATCTCGTGCAAGACCTGCGCGCCGCTCGGATACGTGAACCCCACGCCCTCGAACCGGATGTCGCCTCTTACGTCGTCTGCGTCGATGGCGCCTGGCTCGTCGGTAGTCTCCGGCACCAAGGCGAACATCGCTCGCACACGCTTGGCGCCGGCGAGCGCTCCCTGCAACTGTCCGGTCGTGTGTGCGATCGCCGACAGGGGACCGTACACCGCGCCGAGATAACTGATGACCACGCCCAGCTGTCCGATCGTCAAGCGGCCTTTCATCACGAAGCTGCCGCCGACGATGACGACGAGCGCGGTGCCGAGGATGGTGATGGTGCTCACGACGACTGAGAAGAGCGACTGCTGCCACGTAATGGCGATGCGGGCATCCATCGACGCGGAGCCGGCCGCGCGGTACCGCTGGAGCTCGTGCGGCTCCCGGGCAAAGCTCTTGACCAGCTTCATCGCGCCAAACGTCTCGTACAGGCGCTGGAGCAGCTTGGACTCGAGCTCTTTCACGCGCTCTTCGCGGTTGACGAGCGTCGATGTGTAATAGCGCAGGCACAAGTACAGGAACGGGACGACCGTCAGGGACAAGAGGGCGATCGTGACGTTCAGATAGAGCAGCACGCCGAACATCACCGCCAGCGCAATCGTCGACGTTGCAAGCGGGAAGACGCCGCTCATGATCAAGTTCTCGATGGCATACGCGTCGACGTCTACTCGGTAGACCGCATCGGCCGTGCTCGTTGTCACGTGATGGTGCAGCCCGAGCGCCGTCAGGTGCTGAAAGAGATCGCGACGAAGGTCGTAGACCATGCGCTGGCCCGTATCGACCTGCACCTGGGTGCCGTACGCCGACACGAACTGGTTCACGACCTGCAGAATGACGCCGGCGATGACGACGATCACGAGCAGCGCGAAGAGGTTGTTGCCTGTGAGCGCGGCGATCCACGGTTGCAGCCACTGGGGGAACAACTTGCCGCCGAGGCGCGCCGGCACCAGCACGTAGTCGATGACGACGGCCATCGGCCACGGCTGCAGGGCCCCGAGCCCGATCTCGGACGCGAGCAGCGCCGCCAGCAGGACGACGCGACCGCGATACGGCCGCAGAAACGCCAACGTCCACGGAAGGAGCGGTTTCTGTTCCGTGCGTAGAAGCGGGTTCACCGGTCGGTCGTGGCCCACAGCGTCGTTCATCCGCCTGACCGCCGTGGAGACACGATTGGTCGCGGCGGCACCAGGTTCGGCGCAATCCTGGGAATGAAGAGCGGCACGATCTTGTCCGCGTTTGAGTCGGCCACGAACAGCCAGCCTCGCTTCGGCCCGCTCGATGCGAATGCGACACGCGTGGGGGCGCCGAACGCCGTTCTGCCTTCGTCGCTGACGTCGCGAATGATGCCGTCAGGGCCAACCGCGCGCACGTGGCCGTTGTAGTAGTCGGCGATGAAGATGGTGACCTTGCCCTTCCCTTCGGCAACGACGGCAACACCCGCCGGTCCGGCCAGCGTCGCCTGCGTTGCCGGGCCATCGTCGCCCGAATAGCCCCACGTACCCGTGCCCGCAACCGTGGTGATGATGCGTGTCTTGGCGTCGACCTTGCGGATTCGGTTGTGGTGCATGTCCGAAATGTAAATGTCGCCGGAGGTCCGTTCGATTGCGACGTCGCTGGGCATGTTCAGGTGCGCCTCGGTGGCCGGCCCGCCGTCGCCGACGTCGGCGTGGATGACCTCTTGCGTGTTCGGATCGACCTTGTCCGGCGCACCCGGGGTGCCGTCGCCGGCGACGGTATGGATCAAGCCTGTCTTCGCGTCGATCATACGGATCCGGTAGTTGAGCGTGTCGGCAATGTAGATGTCGCCATTGGGGGCCGCCGCCACGGCGCTGGGCATGTTCAGCGCCGCGTCGACCGCCGGCTTGTCATCGCCGTCGTATCCGTTCTCGCCTGATCCCGCGATGGTGATAATGACACCGGTCGGACGATCGACGCGGCGGATCCTGTCGTTATGCGAGTCGGCGACGATGATGTCGCCATCGGGGGCGATCGCGACGCCACTGGGCGTATCGAGCTGCGCCGTCGTTGCCGGACCGTTGTCGCCCGAGAACCCGTTGCCGAGCGCATGGTTGCCTGCGACCGGCTCGATATCAGGGTTGTTGCGCGCATCGACGTGGCGGATGGTGTGGTTGTTCGAGTCTGCGAAATAGAGCTCGCCATTCGAGGTGACGACGAGCCCGTTGGGGGAGTCGAGCCACGCTTCGATCGCGGGGCCGTAGTCGCCAGCATAGCCTTTGCGGACACCGATGACCGGTCCCGTCGCCGCTTCGCGCAGCATGAAGGTGCTCGCGCCGAGCGAAAGGATCATGACCGCGAAAATGATCGCGCTGCGGAGCCCGTAGGTCCTCACGATGGACGGGGCGATGAGCGGCGCGCGCGCGGGCCCGGGCGGCATGGCGACCATCCCTGACCCGACAGTCACCTGACGAATGCCGCGGCGCGCGATCGCCGTGGTTTGGGCCGTACGCCAGAGGATCAGCACGATGAGGCCGACCGTCGCGGCGGCGGCCGCGGTGCCGGCCAGGCGGAAACGGTACGCGACGCCCAAGTACGCGCCAATCAGCAGGCCGATGCCGAGGCCGAGCGCGGCGACGACACCAAACATGGATGGGCGGAGATGCATGCTGATGCGCACCAGAGACTTGCCGCCGGCATGCTCCTCGACGAGCGCCCGCACGTCGAGCCAGGCCCATCGCCCGACGAGGACGCTGACATCGCGATCATCGGACCAGCCGTCATCGATCTCGATGGAGCGCACCGCTCGCGAGCCGCGCAGCCAGTCGGTGAACTGTGCCAGCAGCCGTGCGGCGGTCGTCCATGACTCGCTCCAGAAACGATCTTCGGTGACGCTCCCGGAGACGAGCACGAGGGCGCGCCAGGCCTCGGACATCGACGGGCGTGGTCCCCGGCTCGTCTGGGGCGTCACTTTCGGCGCAGCGATTTCCGGCGGCGAAAGGGCGCCGCGGATGCGGCCGCGCGCCCGGGCGAGCGGCTGCAGGAAGTGGAGATACGCGACCGTGGCCCGGTACCACAGTTTGCTCCCTCTGAGGGAGTCGACTTCCGAGCGCGTCGCGTACGCGATGTTTTTCGCCACGGTGAAGGCCACGCCCATGAAACCGCTGACAAGGAGGAGCGCGGCGGCCCATGAGTGGTCGCGCGTGAGCGCAACCCCAATGCCGGCGAGGGCCAAGATGAACGAAATCACCTGCCAGCGGATCGAGTGCGGCAGGAAGGCGAAGGGGTGGACGTCGGTTCTGTAGACCGACGGAAACGCTGCGGTGCCCCACACGCCGGCGTTGATTCGCGCCCCCCAGAGCGACCGCACGAAGGGCAGGGGACTGTAGATGCGGCCGCGCCAGAGCATGCGCCCATCCAGGAACTTCTCCGGGTGATGGGCCATCAGCCACGTCTCGCCCTCGCCGTAGCCGACTTGCTGCCGCCAATACGCGCGAACGGAGGCGCGGTGGTGATGCCAGACGAGGGCGGACGAAGCGAAACCGATCTTCCACCCGCGGGCCTGCAGGCGCCAGCACACGTCCACGTCGTCGCCGGCGCGCAGGTAGATCGGGTTGAAGCCGCCGATGGCGAGCAGAGCGTTCCGTCTGAACGCCATGTTGCAGCCGGGCACGTGTTCGGCGATGCGGTCATCGAGCAGGACGTGCGTCGGCCCGCCCGGCGCGCGCGCGATGCACTGTGCAATGGGGGGGTCGTCAGCGGGTACGACGTTCGGGCCGCCCGACCCGACCACTTCCGAGGTGAGAAACGGCTGAACGAGGAAGGTCAGCCAATCCTGGTCCACACGCGTGTCCGCGTCGGTGTAGGCCACGATCTCGCCCGTCGCTTCCGCAAGCCCGACGTTGCGCGCGGCGCTCAGACCCTGATTGGGCGTATCGATCACACGCACGCGGGGATGGCGACCGGCAATCTCCGCGGTGGCGTCCGTGGAGCCATCGTTGACGAGGACGATCTCGTAGTCCGGGTAGGTCAGCCGTTCGAGCGATTGCAGATTGTCTTCGACGGTATCGGCAGCGTTGTAGGCGCAGACCACGACGGAGACGCGAGGCCAGGGCTGATCGAGCGTGCTTCGTCCAGGAGCCTCTTCCCCCCGGTCGTTCATTCCGTGGCCATCTTCTGCCAGGATGGAGAACGGAGCGTTGGCGAAGGCGGCCGAGACGGCACGAGCGGCCGGTTTGGGACGCCGCTCGGCATCCACCAGACCAAATTTCCAGTCGGTGACCGGGTGACCGCCGCGCCACCACTCGTCCGTCCAGGCGAAGGCGAATGCCCCGCACGCGCCTTCCTCGAAGGCGGTGCGAATGTGCATGGCGGTAATCTCGGCCTGGCCGCGTTCGCCTTCGCGAATGCTGTCGGCGCCTGCCTCGGCCAGAAGCAGCGGCTTATGTCCAGCGATATGCTGCAGTCTCGCGAGATAGGCCCGAAGCTCCGGTTCGCGGTGCAGGTACACGTTGAACGCGCAGATGTCGAAGAACGACAGATCGAGGAATTCGGTCGGCGGGAAATTGACGTACGTAAAGAGCGTATCGGGCGAGAGCGCCTTGGCATCCGCGTAGAGATCCCGCAGGAACCGCTCGACGCCGACCCGGCCGTGCCAGCGGACCACATTCGGCGGAATCTCGTTCCCCAGCGCGATCGCCAGAATGGCCGGGTGATCGCTCAGCTCTTTGACCTTCGTCACGAGCTCGTGGCGGATTGAGCGCCGGAGTTGGCGATCGTCGAGAAACGCCACGTGCTGCGACCAGGGCAGCCCGACCATGACCCGCAGGCCGTGGCGCGCCGCCTCGTCGAGCAGGTCGATCCGGCGTCCGGCGCCCGACCGCGGCGGAGTATAGAGACGAACTGCATTGATGCCGAGCTCCGCCATGAGGCGAAAGTCTTCGGCAACCTGTGACAGAGGGGGGAACTGATATCCGTTGGCGTCGGGGGCGAACGTTCCGTAGGTCACGCCCTTGACGGGGAAGCGATGGGTAGCCGCGCGGAGAAACTTTCCGTCTGCGACAACCCTCGCAGCAGACACGTCCACCCGCTGGCGCTCGGTCACAGGATCGGCGTGAGCTGCGGTCGTCAAACTTCCATTGTATCAGTACGTTACGCGTCGAGTTGCGCAGACAGGGTCGGGTCGATGATCAGCCATCGATTTTGAGTGCGCCTGTGTAAATCGCCATTCCGACAACCGCATCGACGTCCATCGCCGCCAGGCGGTCGATTTCGTCTTTCGTCGTTATGCCACCGGCCGCGGTGACGGAGCGTGTCGTCGCCGATCGGACGAGGCGGATCGCCTCAAAATCGGTGCCGCTCATCAACCCTTCGGTGTCGACGTGAGTGTAAAGGAACTCGCCGCAATACGGTTCGAGCGCCTGTACGGCTTCGACAGGCGTCACGGGAAGGACCGTCTTCCACCCGTGGATCACGACCTGGCCGCCGCGACTGTCGACAGCGGCGATGATCCGCTCGCGGCCGACGCGCGCCACGAGCGAGCGCGCGAACTCCAGGTCCGGTTTGCCCGCCTTGAACAGCGAGGAGCCGACAATGACCGCGCGCGCCCCGGCGGCCAGGAGGTCGCTCGCACGCTCGATCGTCCTCACGCCGCCTCCCACGCGGCACGGAAGTGTGCCGGCGATCTGGCAGACGAGCGGCAGGTTGTCGGCTCGCCCGCCGGCCGCTCCGTCCAGGCCGTCGCCGCTCATTGCGGCATCGAGATCAATTAATTGCACTTTAGGAAAGTGCTCGAACCGCCGTACCCAGCCGAAGACATCGTCGTCTTTGATCGCGAGCCGTTTTCCTTGGATCAGCTGCACGACGGCGCCGCCTTGCAGGTCGATGGAGGGGATCAGCATGGCGCGGTGTACATTCTACCCACGCTCCTCAGGTGAATCAGACAGGAGAACGCTCATGAGCTCGTTGAACCGTCAGTTTGGCGTCGTGACGACCATCGTGTTGGCGGCGACCTGGATCGGGCACACGCAAGACAAGAAGGACGATTCGCCTGCCGCTCTGGTGCTCGAGCGCGGTGAGACGATCGACTTTACGACGGACGAGGGAACGTGGATGTCGCTCGATGTGTCGCCGGACGGAAAGACGATCGCGTTCGACCTCCTCGGCGACATCTACACACTGCCGATCGAAGGCGGAGCCGCCAAGCGGATCGTCGGCGGGATGTCGTTCGAAAGTCAGCCGAAATTCTCGCCCGACGGGAAGACCATCGCATTCCTCAGCGACCGCAGTGGCGTGGAAAACTTGTGGCTTGCCGACGCCGACGGCTCGAATCCGCGACCGGTGACGAAGGATAAGCCCACGCAGGCCATCCCCCAGGAGATGTGCTCCCCTTCGTGGACGGCCGATGGGCAATATCTGCTGGTTTCGAAGCTCCGCGCGCCGGATCGCACGCAGGGAGTGTTCCTGTACGACAAAGATGGCGGCACCGGCGTCCGCATCGGAACCGCGCCGCCTCCGCTGCCGGGTCCTGACGAGACCGGACCGCCTCGTCCCGCGCCGAGGCGTCTTGGCGCCGTCGCGTCGCCCGACGGCCGATTCGTTTATTACGCCGAGCGGATGGGCACGTTCAGCTACAACGTCCGCTTTCCGTTGTGGCAGATCGTCCGTTTCAACCGCGAGACCAGCGAGACGGCGACGATCACCAACGCGCAGGGAAGCGCCATGCGACCGGTGCTGTCGCCTGACGGAAAGTGGCTGGTGTACGGCACACGACACGAGACACAAACGGGTTTGCGTGTCAGAAATCTCGAGACGGGCGACGAGCGCTGGGTGATCTATCCCGTCACGCGGGACGATCAGGAATCAGCGGCCACGCGTGACACGCTACCCGGCTATGCGTTCTTGCCGGACGGCAAGTCGCTCGTGGTGCCGGTCGACGGCAAGATCCGTCGCGTCGATTTCGAGACCGGTCGCTCGACCCCCATCCCGTTCACCGCACGAGTGGAAGCCGACATCGCACCACGACTCCTCTTTGCGAACAGAATCGACGACACCCCGACCGTGCGCGCCAGGCTGGTGCGCTGGCCGGCTATTTCGCCCGATGGCAAGCGGCTCGTCTTCGCGGCGTTCAGCAAGATCTGGATCATGGATCTGCCGGACGGCAAGCCCCAGCGTCTGACGAGTCTGACACAAGGCGAGTTCATGCCGACGTGGTCCCCGGACGGCCGCTATGTCGCGTTCGTCACCTGGTCGAAGGAAGGCGGCGACCTGTACCGCATCGGCGCGACTCCCGGCGGCCAGCCGGAGCGTCTGTCGCGATACACGGCCTACTACTCCGAGCCGGTCTACGCACCAGACGGGTCCAAGATCGTATACCTGACAGGCGCGCGTCACGATCAGCTGTTCGCCGATCTCCGATACATCGAGTCCGGCGCAGACACTGACGTTCTGCCCGACGAGGCGCTCGGCGAAATTTCGGGAATCCAACGGGACGGCGAAATGGACTTGCGTTGGATTCCCGCCACCGGCGGCGAGTCGACGCTCATTGGGTCGGCACAAGGCGGGCGGCGGCCGCACTTTGCGAACGACAGCGTCCATATCTACCTTACCTCGGCGCGCGGCCTCAGCTCAATCCGCATCGACGGCTTCGACCGTCGTCAGGTTGTACGAATCACGGGCAGCGGCGCCGGCGAGAATCCGCCGGGCGCTTCCGAGATCCGCGTGTCGCCCGACGGTCAGCGCGCGTTCGTGAGTCTCCAGAACAAGCACATCATCGTCGGGCTTCCACGCGCCGGCAAGGAAGTGCTCAAGGTCGCCGTCAAGGGCCGCGATGACTCAGCTCTGCCAGTGAAGCGCCTCTCGCGCGAAGGGGGCGCGTACTTGTCATGGAGCCCGGACGGAAAGTCGGTTGCGTGGGCGCTCGGAGCGACGATTTATCGCCAGGCACTGAATGCAGATCAGCCCGAGACGTTCGCCGTGAACGTGGAGGCCCCACGTGCCAGACCGCACGGCTCGATCGTCCTCACTGGAGCCCGCGTTATCACCATGAAGGGCGACGAAGTCATCGATAAAGGCGACGTCGTCGTGACGGACAACCGTATCGTCCACGTTGCCGCTGCAGGGCAGGCGAGGCGGCCGGCCGGGGCGAGGGTTGTCGACGTCGCTGGTAAGACGATCGTTCCGGGCTTCGTGGACGTTCACGCGCACATGTGGCCGCCGCGGGGGGTCCACCAGACGCAGGTTTGGCAGTATCTGGCGAACCTGGCCTACGGTGTGACGACGACGCGCGATCCGCAGACGTCGACGGACGATGTCTTCGCGTACGCCGACCTCGTGGACGCGGGCGAGATTCTGGGACCGCGCGTGCTGGCAACTGGCCCGGGCATCTTCAACAGTGACGGTCTCGACGACCAGGAGGCGACGACGGCGTTCGTCAAGCGATACAAGGATCACTACAAGACCGATACCGTCAAAGAGTACATCGCCGGCGATCGCATCGTCCGCCAGTGGGTGATCCGCGCGGCGAAAGAGTACCACCTGATGCCGACCACTGAGGGCGCACTCGACATGAAGCTCGACCTCTCACAAATGATCGATGGGTACACCGGATCGGAGCACAGCCTGCCGCTTCAGCCGCTCTATAAGGATGTGACTGAGTTCGTCGCGCGAACGCACACCTTCTACACACCGACGACGCTCGTCGCGTACGGCGCTCCGTGGACCGAAAACTACTACTTCGAGGGCACTGCGAACCTTCACAGCGACCCCAAGATGCGGCGGTTCATTCCACACGAGCTCTACGACACGATGGTGCGGCGCCGAGGCCAATGGTTCATGACGGAGGAATACGGTCACAAGGGCATCGCCAAAGGCGTCGCCGACATCGTCCACGCCGGAGGGCGCGTGGGACTCGGGAGCCATGGACAGTTCCAAGGCCTTGGCGCCCATTGGGAGATCTGGGATCTGCAGTCTGGAGGTCTCACGCCTCACGAGACCTTGCGGGTCGTCACGATCTACGGCGCCGAATCGCTCGGGCTGCAGCAGCACATTGGATCCGTCGAGGCCGGGAAGCTTGCCGATCTCATCGTGCTCGACAAGAATCCGCTTGTGGACATCCGCAACACGCTCTCGATTCGATACGTCATGAAGAACGGCGAGCTTTATGAGGGCGATACGCTCGACACCATCTGGCCGACCGCAAAGAAGCTCGAGAAGCAGTACTGGTGGGACGGGGAGCCGACCGCGCGCCCGACCGTTGCCTCAGGGCGCTGATAGGGTCCGATTCGACACTGGAAGCGGAGCTGTGACTGCGGCTTAGAGGCGGACGGGCAGCCCGTGCTCGCGAAGATGAGCCTTGAGCGCGCGGACGCTCGTCTCTTTGAAATGAAAGATTGACGCGGCGAGTGCCGCATCGGCCCGGCCAGTCGTGAACACGTCCACGAAGTCGTCGAGGCTGCCGGCGCCGCCCGACGCGATGACTGGAATCGAGACGGCGGAAGAGACCGCAGCCGTAAGTGGGCAGTCGAATCCCGACCTGGTGCCGTCGCGATCGATGGAGGTCAGGAGGATCTCGCCTGCGCCACGGCGCTCGGCCTCACGGGCCCACTCCACAGCGTCGCGAGCGGTGGCGGTCCGGCCGCTGCGTGCGTAGACGGCGAATCGCCGACCCTCCTCGCTGGCCTCCCTCTTCGCATCGATAGCGACGACCACAGCTTGGCTGCCATAGCGTTCCGCCAGCGTCGTGATGAGCGCGGGGTCGGCCAGCGCGGCGCTGTTCAAGCTCACCTTGTCGGCGCCCGCTTCGATGGCGGCGGCCGCGTCATCCTCGGTGCGGATTCCGCCGCCGACTGCGAGCGGGATGAACAGCTCGCGAGCCACGGCGCTGATCGTCACGGTGCGCGCGCGGCGGGCTTCGAGGGTGGCGGTGATGTCGAGGATGACGAGCTCGTCGATGCCCTCGACGTTATACCGTCGCGCCAGCTCCGCCGGATCGCCCGCCGAGCGGAGACCCTCGAAGTTTACGCCCTTGACGACGCGGCTGTTCTTGACGTCGAGGCACGCGATGATTCGCTTGGAGAGCACTCCACACGCTCCCTTCGGCGCTAATGGCGCCGCGACAGCGTCACGAAGTTTCGGAGGATCCGAAGCCCCACGTCGCCTGACTTCTCCGGATGAAACTGCACGCCGGCGACCTGGCCGCGCTGCACGATTGCCGCGAAGGGCGTTCCGTGGTCCGTGACGCCAATCGCATCGCCGGTCACCGGTGCGGCGTAGCTGTGCGTGAAGTAGACCTGCGCGCCGTCCGGCACACCTTCGACGACCCATCCATCGCGCTCCACGCGAATGCTGTTCCACCCCACATGGGGGACCTTCATCCCGGCGCTCAACAGGACGGTAGAGCCGAGGCGGAAGCATGCGCCCGGCAGGAGCCCGAGCCCCCTCAGCTCGGGTGCCTCCGCGCTCGACTCGAAGAGCCACTGCATGCCCAGACAGATGCCGAGCAGCGGGCGCGCCCGCTCGATGTGGCCGTGAATGGCGTCGATCCACGTTTGATCGAGCGCGCGCGTCGCGTTGAAATGGCCGACGCCGGGCACGACGACGCCGTCGGCCGACGCCAGATCGCGGGGGCTCGCGGGGACGAGAACTGCCGCGCCGACAGCGACAAGCGCTTTGGTGACCGACGTCAAGTTCCCGGCTTTGTAGTCAATGAGCGCAATCGTCACAGCAGCCCTTTGGTTGAAGGCAGCATGCGCGCGAGCCGCTTGTCCCTGGCGCAGGCGACGCGGAGCGCACGGGCGAATGCCTTGAAGACGGCTTCGATCTTGTGATGGCTCGAGCGGCCGTACAGTACCTTGACGTGGACATTGGCGCGCGCAGCGCTGGCGAAGCCGTCGAAGAAGTCATGGACCAGTTCGGTCTGGAGATCCCCCACGCGAGTTGCGGCGACCTTCAGATCGACCGCTGTGTGGGGCCGCCCGCCGAAATCCACGGCCGCCACTGCGAGCGTTTCGTCCATCGGCATGACGAAGTAGCCCGCACGATTGATGCCGCGGCGGTTGCCCAACGCGTTCGAGACCGCTTCGCCGAAGACAATGCCCACGTCTTCGACCGTGTGGTGCTGGTCGACATCGAGGTCGCCGTGCGCGGCTACGCGAAGGTCGAAGGCGCCATGGCGCGCGACGAGCTCGAGCATGTGATCGAGAAATCGAATGCCCGTTCTCACCTCGTATCGGCCGTGGCCGTCCAGCCGGAGGCGGAGCGCAATATGAGTCTCCATTGTGCGGCGGTCGATGAACGCGGCGCGTGCGGCCCGGCGAACAGCGTGGGGCGCGGCGCGTCGGATCGCAGTGTTGCGGATCACGGCGCGGCGCACAGGATTTCCTCGAACGCTTCGATGCATCGTCTGGTGTGAGCAACGATGCCGGCGGCGATCCGAATGGAGCCCGCGCAGCCGGGCTCCGTAGAGCGGTCCCGGATGTAGATCCCGCGGTCGAACGCGCCTTTGACCAGCGCGTCGGTTCGATCGCCGGCGCCGACGAGGACAAAGTTGGATGCGCTCCTCACATACGTCAGGCCGAGCCGATCGCATGCGGCGTAGAGGAGCGCCTTCGATGTTTCGACCTGGCGCAGGTACTCGTAGACGAACTCGAGGTCATCAAGCGCGGCGCGGACGGCCGTCACCGCGGCGATGTTGACGCTGTAAACCGGGATGGCGCGGCGGATCGGATCGAGCGTCTCGGGGGCCCCGACCAGGCAACCGATGCGCAGTCCAGCCAATCCGAATGCCTTCGAGAAGGTGCGGCCGACGACGACGTTTGGGTAACCGCCTAGCTCTGGAATGAAGGTCGTGCCAGCGAATTCCGCATAGGCTTCGTCGACGAACACCACGGCATCCTGGGGGACGGCGCGGGCGATCGTCCGAATCGCGTCGAGCGGTATGGCGACGCCGGTCGGGTTGTTCGGGTTGGTCAGAAAGACGACGCGCGTCCGCGGAGTAATGGCGGCCAGGACGTTCTGGAGCGGGAAGCTGAAATCGTGCGCGGGCATCACCTGCACGAGGGCGCCGCCGGCGACCGCTGTATCGAACCGGAAGATCTCGAAGGCCGGCTCCGGGACGAGGGCTTCGGGGACTGCAGCGATGGTGAGCTCGCCGACCCGTGGTCTGAGATAGGCGACCGAGAGCGCCATGATGCCTTCGTCGAGCCCGTTGGTCAGCGTGACGCTCTCGATTGGCGCGCCGAGATAGCTGGCGACCGCCTGGGTTGCCTCGGCGTAAGGCGGATAGAAGCCAATCTGGTCCGGCCGCAGATCGGCGAGCGCTTCGATGACTTTGGGCGAACAGCCGCCCGTGTTCTCGTTCTGATGCAAACGGAGGCCGTCGTAGAGCTCCGGCGGTTTTCGATAATGACTCATGGGTGATGGCTCATGGTTGATGGCTTATCGGACACCCGACCGACGCGGCGGGAGCCTGATCTCGATCGACCTCGCGTGGGCCTCGAGCCCCTCGGCGCGGGCGAGCGGGAGGATCGTCGGCGCCAGGCGCGCGAGCCCCGCCCGAGTGATGCGCTGGATCGACATCACCCGAACGAAGTCGGCGGCGGTCAGCCCGCCGCGGACGCGGGCTGTGCCCGCCGTGGGAAGCACGTGGTTCGATCCGGTCGCGTAGTCGCCGGCGGCCTGCGCCGCATACGGGCCGACAAAAACGGCGCCCGCCACGAGCGCGTTCGGAGACATCAAGGTGTCATCTTCGATGACGAGATGTTCTGGCGCGAGACGGTTTGCGATGGACACCGCCTCCTCCCGGCTTGCCGTCACGATGATGGCGCCGCGACAGGACATGCCGCGCAGCCGCGCGGCGCTTCGTGCGACGCGGTTGGCGAAGCTCCGGTTCCAGGTCACGAGGATCGATCGGGCTTCAGGGTCGTGCTCGGCCTGCGCCGCGAGATCCGCCGCCACCCACAAGGGGTCGCCCGATCCGGCAATCACGACGATCTCTGTCGGGCCGGCGTAGAAATCGATCGAGCAGTCCCTCAACTCCGCGGCGATGAGCGCCTTTGCGGCGGCAACGTAGCGGTTGCCCGGGCCCACAATCTTGTTGACGCGCCCCAGGGTCTCCGTGCCGAATGCCAGCGCGGCGATCGCATGAGCGCCGCCGGCACGGAAGAGTCGCGTCACGCCGGCCTCGAGTGCGGCTGCCATGATTGCCGGCTCGGGTCGCGGGCACGTGACGATGATGTCGCGGACGCCGGCGACCCGGGCGGGTACGACGGTCATGAGCAGGGAGGACGGCAGCGGGAACCGTCCGCCGGGGACGTAGCATCCGACGCGCGTAAGCGGCTCGACGCGCTGCTCGACAATCACGCCAGGGACAGGTTCGACCGCAAAGCGCTTCGGGACTTGACGACGAGCTACGCGCGCGATGTTGCGGGCGGCCTGCCGGATCGCGCGGCGTACGTCGGGTGGCGCCTGGGCGGCGCCACGCTCGATCTCGGACGGGAGCAGTTCGAGCGGGCCTTCAAGACGATCGAACTGCCGGGCCATACGCAGCAGCGCACGGTCGCCTCCGCGCCGGATGCCCTCGACGATCCGGCGCACGCGGCGATCGAACGCGCGATCGGCGTGAGGCGTTGAGTGGGTGAGGCGCCACATCGCGCGCGCATCGCCGGACTCGATGATTCGCAATCGCATCATGCTCGGGACTCGGTACTCGTAGCGCGGTACTGGTCGCTCGTGGCTCGGTACTCCGTTGCTCGTCAAAGAACGATCTTGTTCAATGGATACTCCACGATTCCGTGCGCGCGGGCGGCCTTGAGGCGCGGGATGAGATCGCGGACGGTCCGCTCCTCGATAATGGTATTCACGGCGACCCATTCGGCGTCGCTCAACGCCGAAATCGTAGGCCGCTCGAGCGCCGGCAGCAGCGACAGAACGCCGTCGAGGTCGATCCGGCGGACATTGAGCATCAACCCCACACGGCCCTGAGCTTCGATTGCCGCTTTGAGCAGCAGCGCGATGTTCTCGATCTTCGTGCGCTTCGAGTCGTCGGCCATGGCTGTGTGGTTCGCGATGAGCTGCGTGTTCGACTCCATCACGGTGTCCACGACTCGGAGGCGGTTGGCGCGAAGCGACGAGCCCGTTTCGGTCACTTCGACGATGGCGTCGGCAAGCATGGGAGGCTTCACCTCCGTGGCGCCCCATGAGAACTCGACGTTGACCTCGACGCCGTGGCGTTTGAAATAGGCCCGAGTCACGCGCACGAGCTCAGTGGCGATGGTCTTGCCCTCGAGATCCAGGGGTGAGCGGACGGGCGACGGCTCGGGGACCGCGAGCACCCACCTGACCTTGCCCAAGCTCTGCTTCGCGTAGATCAAATCAGCGACGCTCGTCAGGACGCCGGTCCTGCCCTCGCCGGCCTCGTGTTCGGCGATCCAGTCTTGACCCGTCAGGCCCGCGTCCAGCACGCCGTCCGAGACGTATCGGGCCATTTCCTGCGCCCGAATCAGCATGCATTCGATTTCCGGATCGTCAATGGCCGGGAAGTACGAGCGGGAACTGACATAAATGTTGAAGCCGGCGCGGGCAAAAAGGTGAATCGTGGCGTCCTGAAGCGAGCCCTTCGGGATGCCGAGCTTGAGCGTCATGGCAGCGCGCGGAAAAAGCACGAGCGCTCGCCCGTGTGGCAGACATTGCCGCTTCCGAGACGCCTGACCTTCAGGAGCACCGTGTCCTCGTCGCAGTCGACGAGGATTTCCATGACCTGGAGCTTGTTACCGGACGTTTCACCCTTGGTCCACAACGTCGATCGCGTGCGACTGAAGAAGGTGGCGTAGCCGGTGCGCCGGGTGTCGGCGAGCGCTTGCTCGTTCATGAAGCCGACCATCAGGACCTCCGAGCTTTCGGCGTCCTGAATGACGGCAGGTATCAGCCCATCGAGTTTTGAGTAGTCCATAAAACAAAAAACCCCGCCTGAGGGCGGGGCTTCGTTGGTCCTTGGTCCTTGGTCCGCGGTCCTAGACTACGCGCGCCCCTCCTGGTGGGTGGCTGAGATGGTGCGCATGGTGATGGACCGTGAACATTTGCTCGTCAGCGTAATTCATGCGCGATTCGTCTGTCAAACCGTTGAGGTCGCAGGGCGCGGACTCAAACCGTTGAGGTCGCAGGTCGCGGACGCCCCTACGATTTCAACCGGGAAGCGGCTTCCCTCTCGTCTCCACGCCGAATGGCAGGGCCAGCAGGCCGATTAGAAACGCGAGTGAGGTCAACGCGACAGGCGTGCCCAGTGTCTGGAAGTATTGCACTCCCGTACCGACGAGGAATGTGATCCCCGCCCCGGCAAATCGTCCGACGGATGTGGCAAAGGCGAATGCGCTCGCGCGGCAATCGGTTGCGTACTGTTCGGGCAACCACAACGTGTACATCGCGAAGTTCGCGCCTCCCACGCCGAGGACGAAGAGCACGGCCATGAACGGTGCGAGCGGGTGGGGGAGGTAAAAGATGTACCCGAATCCGATCGCGATCGCCAGGAACATCAGGATGAAGTAAAGCGCCAGCGTCACCCGGCGGCCCAACGACTCCGCGAGCGGCGGCAGCACGACGCACCCGAGGATCGTTCCCACGGACAACAGCATGGTTCCGTAGGACGCGAGTCGCGCAGCCTGAGGGGCGGCGTAGCCTTCTCGCGTCGCAATCTGGGTGATCGAGGCCGGAACGTAGACCGAGCCGGCCCAGAGGCCGACGATGGAGACGAGGAGGTAGAGGGAGTTCAGCCACGTGCGCGTGGCGTACTCCGGCGAGAAGAGCTTCACGAACGCTGCCGCTATCCCGGAGCTGTGCCGTCCTTCCCACGTCGAAGATTCGCGCACCCCGTAGCGGATGAACGTGACGAGCAGGGCGGGGGTCCCCCCGAGCAGAAACATCGCACGCCAGCCGTAGCGTGCGCCGATGAAGTAGTTCGCAATAGCCGCAAGAAATATCCCGAAGTAGTAGCCGGTGTGCATGTAGCCCGCGCCGGCCTTTCGCCGATCTTCGGGCCACTCTTCGGCCAGGAAGGTCCCTCCCATCGACCACTCGCCGCCGATGCCGATGCCGGCGATCAACCGGCAGGCAGCGAGCTGCCAGATGCTGCCGGCAAGCGCGCCCAGGAACGTAAAGGCCGAGTAGCAGAGGATCGTCAGCATCAGCGTGCGGACGCGCCCGAAGCGATCGGCGACGGGTCCCCAGACCATCGAAAGACCCCAGCCGATCAAGAAGAGCGCGAACAGCACGCTGCCGTAAAACCCGATGTTGCCTGGAGTGAGGGGAACTCCCGATCGGGGCAACAACTCGACAAGCGCGGGCACGAGGACCAGTGAGTAAATGAACGAATCCATCCCGTCGAGCGCCCAGCCTCCCCACGCCGCCCAGAATCCTCGCATCTGATTCGAGGTGAGAGGGGTACGGCGCATCGTTTGCGTGAGAGTCATGTGCGGGGAGTATACAAAGGTGTATGCGAGGGCCGACACTACTAGTCACGCGATGAGCCCGTCGGTGGTGGCCTTCTTCATCGTCCCGGTGCTGCTGGCTGCCTTACCGGCGCCCGGGCTCGATCCCGATGTCGCGACGGCGTTGACCCGGTACTTGAGGTTCTCACAAAGCGAGCTCGTCGAGTTGCAGAGAGGGAAGGTCGTCAGGCACGGCGTCAACACGACGGTGCCCGGCGAGATTGCGGTCGTCGGAGCCGTGCGCGTTTCTGCCCCGCCGATGCGGCTGGTCGAGGCTGTGCGACGCATCGCCGAGTTCAAACGAAGCCCCGATGTGCTTCAGATCGGCCGGTTCAGCGACCCGCCGTCGCTTCGCGACCTCGACAGTTTGACCGTCGGAAAAGATGACTTCGATGCTGCCCATTGTCACGTGGGCGACTGCGGCGTTCGCTTGCCTGCCGACGCCATTCGCCGGCTCCCGCGCGAGGTGGACACCAAGGGTCCCGGCGCACAGGAACGCGCCGCTCGCTGGTTCAAACAGCAGGTGTTCGACAACGCGACAGCGTACTGGTCAGGTGCGCCCGGGCGCATCGTCAGTTACGACGACGGGAGTGAGCCGATTCGGCCCGTGGATGAGTTCGACGGGCTGCTGGAGAGCACGCCGATCATCGCCGCGCTCGCGCCCACGTTGGCCTCGCACCTCTCCTCGTTTCCATCGCATCGGATGGAGGGGGCCGAAGATTTTCTGTACTGGTCGAAGGAGAAATTCGGGATTGCTCCTTTTATCACGGTGACGCACGTCACGATCGTCTGCCCGTCGGAGCGCAGGTGCCTGGTTGCGTCCAGAGATGTCTACTCGAGCCGATACATCGACGCGTCGCTGGCGCTCACCATCGCGAGCAGTGACTTTGCCGACCCCGGGGCGTTTTACCTGGTGTATTCGAATCGTTCACGAGCGAGCGCGCTTAAAGGGGCGTTCAGCGGCTTGCGCAAGTCGATTGCCGAGCACCGCGCGCGCGGAAACCTTGAAGAGACGCTAAAGACCTTGAAGCAGCGTCTGGAGAACGCGCGGTGACGTGTGAGCGCGGCGCGTTATTTGTCGTGGCGCGCTATTTGTCCCGCGTGGACGAAAACAGATACTGATCGAACCACTCGAGATTGTGCTCCATCGTGGCGCGATAGCTCTTGGGCTTGGTGGGTCCATGCCCGATGCCGCCAAAGCCCTGATAGACGATCAGCCGGGCCGGCACATGGTTGTCCTGCAGCCCTTGATAGAGCTCGTACGCGTTCGGTAGAGGCACGCGCTGGTCGGCGGCACCGTGCTGGATGAGTGTCGGCGTCCCCGCTTGTTTGATGTATGTGATTGGCGACGTCTTCGCGTAAATCTCCGGATCGTCCCACGGCGTTGCCTTCAAATACTGCCGCGTGAAGGGATGAATGTCGGTGTTGACGTAGTACGTCATCCAGTCCGAGATGCCGGCGCCGACCGAGATCGCCTTGAAGCGCCGAGCGTCGTGCGTGGCGAGAAAGGCGGAGATGTATCCGCCCTGGCTCCATCCCATGGCGCCCACGCGCGAGGGGTCGACGATTCCCTTGGTAACCAGTGCGTCGACGCCTGACAGGACGTCCCAGGCATCACCGACGCCGAGCTGCCTGACGTTCAGCGATCGGAACGCCTCGCCGTACCCGGCGCTGCCGCGGTAGTTTGGCTCGAGCACCAACACGCCCTGCGGCACCCACAGGTCGATCGGATAAATGTCGCTGGTGAATGGGACCGCCCGCGAGACGCCGGTCGGTCCGCCGTGAATCACGACGAGCAGTGGATACTTCCGCGAGGCATCGAAGTCGTTCGGCTTGTGCAGCACCCCCTCGATGGTTGCGCCGTCCTGACTCTTCCACGAAACAATCTCCAGGCTGCCGGTCGCCCAGCGCGAGGTCTGGGCATTCATGTCGGTCAGCTTTTTCGCGTCGAGCTTTTTGTCGCCTCCCGTTCGCTCTCCCGATATAGCGAGGCTGGAGACGTACACCTCCGGCATCGACTTCTCGTCGGATCGCAGAAAGGCAGCCGTGCGTCCATCCTTGGACAGGGAGAACGAGGAGTTGACCGAGGCCCCTGCGGATTGCGGATTCGCGAAGACGTTCGCAGTCGCTTTCGTTTCCGGATTGAGGCGATACAGATACGAGTACGTGCGTTGGCTCGCGGCGAAATAGAGCCCGCTCGCCGTCCACTGAACGATCGACGGATTCTCGTCGAACGACTCTGTGAGTGCAGCAGGCGTGCCACCGGAGGCCGGGACGACCGCGATCACGCGGTTGGCGTAGTAGAAAGCTGCATTTCCCATCGCGGACTCGAACGCGATGCGCGATCCGTCAGGCGACCACTCAGGGTTCGAATCCGGTCCTTCTTGAGTGACGAGCGGTCGGACGGCGGCGTCGGCAACATTCACGACCGAGATGTCTGCCGAGCCGGACGCGGCGGGGCTGGGATTCGAACGGTGATCGAACGCGATGCTGTTGCCGTCAGGCGACCAGGCGAAGGTTCCCACAGTGTAAGCGCCTGAGGTCAGGGCCTTTGCCGCGCGCGACTTCACGTCCACGACCCACAGGCGCGACATCCGGTAGTCCTGTTCGACGACCTGGAACTCGCCGTACTGCTTCTCGCGATCCTTCACGCGGTCCGTTTTCGGCTCGGTCGCGGTGTACGCGATGCGCTGGCCATCCGGTGCCCACGCGAAGCCGTTCACTCCCTCTTCGAGGGCGGTCAGCACGTCGGCCTCGCCCCCTGTCGGATTGATCAGGTAGATCTGACGCTTGTCTGTCCGATCCGAGACGAAGGCCAGTCTCGAGCCGTCCGGAGACCAGGCGGGCGACTGGCTCGACTTCTTCGAGTTGGTGATCTGACGTACGGCGCCTGTTTGAACGTCGGCGAGCCAGATTTGCGTGTCGTACGCGTTGTCGTCCCAGTTTGCCACGCGCACTGTGTACGCGACCTGCCGGCCGTCAGGCGAGATGACCGGGGAACCGACCCGCTCCAATGAGAGGATCTGATCAACGGTCGGGGAGGAAAGAGGCAGCGCCTTTCGTCCGGCCTGCGCGTGGAGTCCCACCCGCCCGGGTATGAGGCTAAAGATGAGGCAGAGAGCGCTGGGGAGGAGAGAAGCGACCATGGGGATGAAGCGCGGCAGTCTGTTTCCCATGGCGGCAGTATAAGGAGAATCCAGTTGATGGGGCGAACCGGATCCGCCAGTATCCGCGTCTTAACGCCAGCTGTTGACACCTTCCCGCATTGAGAGTAGAAGTCAATGGTTCGACAGCCTTTTTCAAAAAGGAGTTCGCAAATGCGCAAGATATTGGCCGGGTTGACCGTGGCGGGTTTCGTGGTCGCGATGAGCGCTCCTCTCCTCGCGGCAACCGAGACGGTCAAGGGACAGATCGTCGACGAGGGCTGTTACAAGATGGACAAGTCGAACACCGGCGTCGACCACAAGATGCCGAAGGGCGACACGAAGGACTGCGCGATTGCATGCGCGAAGGCTGGACGCCCGATGGCGATCCTGACTTCCGATGGGAAGGTCTATGAGATTGCCGGCGGTCTGGCTGCGGACAAGAACGCGAAGATCGTTCCACATGTCGGCCACACGGTCGAGATCACTGGCGACGTCATGGATCACGGCGACAAGATGATGATCATGGCAGACAGCCTCAAGATGATTTCGAAGTAAGCGCCGGCAGCGGCGCTCGTTGAGCTGAAACTCGGGGCCGGGCGGCGGAAAGCCGTCCGGCCCCTTTGTTTTTGGCTCCTACCGCCCGGGCTGGGCCGACGACGTCTGGGCTCGCCTCACCACCGTCACCGTGATCTGCGACGGGTACTGCTTCGAGTGGTGTACGGCGTTGTGGGCGACGACGCCCTTCGATTCGTCGTAGTTGTGGCCGCCGGTGTTCAGGTTGCGATCGAAGCGGGGGAAGTTGCTGCTCGAGACCTCGATCCGCAGCTGGTGGCCCGTGTCGAAGAAGTTGCTCGTCGTGAGCGGCTGGAGCGTGACCTTGTAGATCTTGCCGTTCTCCATCCAGACCAGCGGCTTGTCGTAACCGTCCCGATAGCGCATGCGCTGAATGGATTCGTCGAGGTTGTAGGCGCGGCCGTCGGGGTACACATCGAGCACCTTGACCGTGAAGTCGGTATCCTTGACGTCCGAGGAGACGTAGAGCGTCGGCGTGATGGGGCCGCTGACCTCGATTCCTTGTTTGAACGGCTCCGACGTGTAGACGAGGACATCCTCGCGAGCCTCCATCCGCCGCTGATCGAAGGCACCGGCCTGAACCGCGGTGCCGGTGCAGCAGACGTTGCCGCCGTAGGAGAGCACCGGGTTCATCGGGTCGTACGTGAACGCGTCGGCTCTGTCGATGTCGGGCGCTGCCGTGGAGAGAGCGCCGTCTCCCGCGAGTGAGTTGGCTCTGCCGCCGCTCGACAGATAGAAGGTCAGGGGCTCGGCCCCGGGAGGTGGCCAGGCGTCGGCTGTCTGCCAAACGTTTCGACCCATCACGAAATACGTGACCTTGGGCAACGAGGCGAGCCGCGGGCTCGACTCGCCCTTGAGGAACCGATCGAAAAAGCTGTAGACGACCTCGTTGTAGTCGAGCCGCGCGTCGCCCATGCTGCGTTCACCGACGACCGTGTCCGCCGTCGCGCGCGTGTACGAGCAATGCGCGACGGGTGCAATGATCGCCCACTGCTCGTCGGCGATGTCTGCCGGTGCGGTCATGCGTACGTGGTTGTAGAGCGCGAGATTCGGCCCGACCGACACGTCGTACCATGACATGAACCACAGGCCAGGCACGTTCAGCTTCATGTCGTCGTGATACAAGCCGCCGCGGTACCAGCCTGGATCGTTCGGCGTGCGCTGGATCATCCGGCCGCCGGTCTCGACGGGCATCGCGTCATCGAAGATACCGCGCGGCGCGTCGACATTCTTGAGGATGTCCTGGACGGGCAGGTGCCACAGTTCCTTGGACCAATCGACGGGCGGAAGATGCTGTGCCAGGTCGAAGGACTTCGACGCGCGAACGAGATCTTCGCGTGAGGTGTTGGCGGGGAACATCGGCCGGACCTGGTTCTGCTCGCCGTAGAGCCACGTGATGAAGAGCATCTGCATCGCGCCACCGCGGTACCAGTTGCCCTGCTCGTAATACGGCTTCACGCGGCCGACGCCCGCTCCAAAACCCTGGACGTTCATCGCAGCGTAGCCGGGGTGTCCGAGAGCCGCGACCCCCATCTGGTACTCTGCGGTCGACGAACAACCGGTCGTGCCGACCTTCCCGTTCGACCATGGCTGCTTTGTCATCCAGTCCACGGCGTTGTATCCGTCGGTTCGGGAGCCGAGGATGTCGTAGTGGCCCTCGGAGAAGAAATGCCCGCGCTCGTTCTGCACGACGTACGCGTAGCCGCGCTTGACGGCCTCGAGCGGGGCGCTCATGTCCGCGGGGACGCCGTTGAGGATGTCCCAGAAGTTGAAGTTGTACGGCGTACGGACCCAGATGGTCGGCACCTTCCCTGACGCGTTTTTCGGCCGGTAGATGTCCGTGGCGAGCCGCACGCCGTCGGGCATCGGCATCATGACCTTGCGCTCGACGATTGCGATCCCCTGAAGCTGGTTTTCGAGATCCCACCGCCGGGTCTTCTCGGCGGTGGTCAAGGTTCCCTGCTGCTGCGTATGGACGATGGTGGCGGCGGCCGAGACGGAGATCAGCGCGGCGACGGTCAGGCTCCGAATCGCGTATCTCATGACGCCTCCTCCGCGGGATATCGGTATCAGTACCGGTAGTGGTCCGGCTTGTAAGGGCCGTCGACGGGCACGCCGATGTAGTCGGCCTGTTCCTTGGTCAACTTCGTCAGCTTCGCGCCCAGATGATCGAGATGCAGTCGGGCGACTTGCTCATCGAGATGCTTGGGCAGCATGTAGACCTGTTTCTGGTATTTGCCGACGTTCGCGTTGAGTTCGAGCTGCGCGATCACCTGATTGGTGAACGACGCCGACATCACGAAGCTTGGATGTCCTGTCGCGCACCCGAGATTCAACAACCGTCCCTCTGCGAGCACCATCACGCTGTGACCGTCCGGGAAGCGGAACTCGTCGTACTGCGGCTTGATGTTGATGCGCTCGATTCCCGGCAACTTCTTCAACCCGGCCATGTCGATCTCGTTGTCGAAGTGGCCGATGTTCCCCACAATCGCCTTGTCCTTCATCCGCAACATGTGGTCGACTGTGACGAGGCTGTGATTGCCCGTCGCGGTGATGAAGATGTCTGCCGTCTCGAGGAAATCGTCGATCGTGGCGACCTGGTAGCCTTCCATCGCGGCCTGCAGCGCGCAAATCGGATCGATTTCAGTCACGATGACGCGACAGCCCTGGCCGCGCAGCGCCTGCGCGCAGCCTTTGCCGACCTCGCCGTAACCAAACACCATAGCGACCTTGCCGCCGAGCATGACGTCGGTGGCGCGTGCCAGACCGTCCGGCAGCGAGTGCCGGCAGCCGTAGATGTTGTCGAACTTGCTCTTGGTGACCGAGTCGTTGACGTTGATGGCCGGGAAGAGCAGTGTTCCCGCTTCCATCATCTGGTAGAGGCGATGAACCCCGGTCGTCGTCTCCTCGCTGACGCCGCGAATCGCGGACGCGATGCGGGCGTAGCGCGAGGGATCCTTGACGATTGACCTTCGGATCGTGTCGAGGATGACCCCCCATTCCTCGGGCTCCTTGTCGGCGTTGAACGACGGGACGTTACCGGCTTTCTCGAATTCCACGCCCTTGTGCACGAGGAGCGTGGCATCGCCACCATCATCGACGATGAGCGTGGGACCGCCGCCGTCGGGCCATTCGAGCGCCTGCTCCGTGCACCACCAGTACTCCTGGAGCGTTTCGCCCTTCCACGCGAAGACCGGAGTGCCCTTCGGGTTGGCGGCGCTGCCGCCCGTCTCCGGCCGGCCGACGACGACTGCCGCCGCGGCATGATCCTGCGTGGAAAAGATGTTGCACGAGACCCAGCGCACGTCCGCGCCGAGCTCGGTCAGCGTCTCGATGAGCACCGCCGTCTGAACGGTCATGTGAAGCGAGCCCATGATGCGCGCGCCTGCGAGCGGTTTCTTGGCGCTGTGCTGTTTGCGCAAGGCCATCAAACCGGGCATTTCCTGCTCGGCCAGGCGGATCTCCTTGCGCCCGAACTCGGCTTCTGCGAGGTTCTTCACTTTGAAGGGTTCGCGGCCTGCGGCCTTTGCCGCGGCGAACGGATGCATCTTCTCAGCAACGGTTGCCATCGTCCTCTTCTCCTTTGGTAGCTTACTCGGTCCGCTTTCTCGCGGTAGCGAGAAACAGGGCCGGACCTCTTGCCTTGGCGTCTGGAGCCAGCGGGACTACGCGAGCGTCATCGAAGCCGGTATCGTTGAGCACTTTGCGGATGTGTTCGTCCGAGAACCCGAGCCAGACGTGGCCCATCTGCTGCCGGTAGTTCTCCCTGTCGTGGGGCAGCATGTCGACGATCAGGATGCGGGCGCCCGGCTTGAGAGCGCGTGAAGCCTCCGCCAGCGCGCGTTGCGGCTCGGGGACGTAGTGGAGCACGAGCATCAGCGTCGCCGCGTCGAGGCGCCCGTCGTCGATCGGCAGGGTCTCGAGCTCTCCCCGGCGGAGATCGATGTTGGTGAAGACGCTGAGCCGCTTCCTTGCCGCCTGGAGCATGGCCGCGGAGCTGTCGATCCCGACCACACGCGCGACAAACGGCGCCAACGCGGCCGAAACCTGCCCGGTGCCGCAACCGAGGTCGCCGATCGTCCAGGAGGGATCGGCGAATGCGGCGAGCGCGGAGAGGTGGAAGCGGTCGCCGAAGAGCTCGCTGCGCAGCCGGTCCCATTGACCGGCGGATGACGAGAAGAATTCCTGTGACTTGGTGCGCCGTTCGGAGAGCGTCGCTTGGAGCCGCCGCTCGTCCTGGGCCGCGGCGGGCGTGGAGCCGATCTGCTCGCGCACGAGGACCCAGAGCCGCCGCGCGGACGCATCGAGGTCGTCCCGCGTCAGCGTGTAGAGGTGACTGGTGCCTTCGGCCCGCGCCGTCACCCAGCCCGCATCGGCCAGGGCTTTCAAGTGACGGCTGACTGTCGACTGCGGCAACTGCATGATCGCGCAGAGCTCAGAGACCGTGAGCTCGTGCCGGTCGAGGAGCAACAGGGTGCGGCTCCGCGTCGTGTCGGCGAGCGAGGTCAGGTGGTCGAGAATGGCCGGTGTCATCTATCCGTTAAGCCGGATACTAGGATACATCCTCGCCCTGTGCCCGTCAAGATCGGACCGTCGGGAGCCGAAGCGAGGGGCGCGGCGTGCGATGATGGCGACATGGGCGTCGGTGCCGCAGCGGCGGTTGATTCGATCTCCCGGTCCGAGCTCGACGAGATTCTTGGGGCGGTACACGCCGGCCGCGTGACGCTCGTCGATGTCTTGTCACCCGAGTCGTACGCGGCGGCTCACATCGACGGCGCGATCAATCTTCCAGTTGCAGACGTCGTGGCGCGCGCCGGCCAGCTGATCCCCGATCGCTCGCGGCCGATCGTGGTGTATTGCGGGGGCCCGACTTGACCGTTGGGCGCGCAGGCGGTCGGCCTGCTGCAGGAGCTCGGTTATACCGATGTCCGACATTATCAAGGTGGGCTGGCCGAGTGGCTGGAGGCGAAGACCAGCACGGCGTCCGCGGGTCCTGAAACGGTCCCGACCGCGCATGGTCACGCCGGCGCCCGGCAGGCGGTCGCGACGCGGCGAGTAGGGTCGCTGCCTCGGGTAGGGCTGCCGGGCCGCGTGAGCCGCATCGCGTACGCGCTGGCTGACCAGTCCGTCAGCCGACTCTTTCGGCTGTGGCTGAAGGTCGTCGTCGCTTGCGGCGTGATCTACTGGTTGCTCGGTGCGCTCTCGTTCGGAGCGTTGCGGAGCGCTGAGGGACCGATACCCGCCGGCGTTTCCAGCGGCATCTCAGGCCTGCTCTCAGCTGTTTATTTCAGCGCGGTGACGGCGACCTCGGTCGGGTACGGCGACATCGTGCCGGTCGGCCTGGCGCGCGTCGTGGCGATTGCCGAAGGCGGTGCCGGGCTGATCCTGTTCGGGTGCGTCGTGTCGAAATTCGTGTCTCGCCGTCAGGAGCAGCTCCTCGGGGAAACGCACCGTATCGCGTTCGAGGATCGACTGGGGCGCGTTCGGACCAATCTGCATCTGGTTCGAACCGAGCTTCAGGAGACGGCCAGGCTGTGCGAGGGACGCGCCGAGCCGCCGCCCCAGGCGCTGGCTCGGGTCGAGAGCGCGTCGATGATCTTCGTCGGCGAGCTCCATGCGGTTCACGATTTGCTCTATCGGCCGGAGCGGACGCCCGGCGAGACAGAGCTCGAAGCGCTGCTCGCTGGAGTGGTCTCTGTCTTTCGCGAGTTCACGGAGCTGATGGCGTGCGCGCAACTCAAGCCGGGCGATCGGACGCCGGCATTCGCGGCCAGCCTGCGCACGATGACGCGGTTGGCGCGAGAAATTTGCGGGGACTGCGTGCCGCGTGAGTTTGCGCCCGCGCTCAAGACTTGGATGGATCAGATTCAACGGCTGGCGGGCGAAGTGGAGCAGATCTGAATGCCAGCGCCGCGTACAGCTGAACGAAGTGCTACGGGGGTCGAGCGTGGCGGATTGGCCGAACCCGTCTTGCGCGCGCACGGACCCCGCGATGAGGCTCGTTGCAAACAACAGAACGAGCAGGCGAATAACGGTCCCGCCCCAGATCTGAGCCTACTCCCTCTTTCTGCGTTGCGCCAGCGGGACTTCTGTCCGATTTCAGACGGACCCCTGTCCGGTTTCAGACAGGTGCGTCACGGGCCGCCAGAGGCGTAAAATCTGAGCAAACGGCGGGGCCGATCGGAGCCCCGGAGAGCGAGCCATGCATCAGGTGCCACGCGAAGATCAGTTGGAGCTCGCTGAGGCGATCGTTGCCGGCGCGAGGCGCAGACCGAGCCAGGCGTTCGGCGAATATTTCGACGCTCACGGCGGATCGTGCGCGCTCGGGGCGGCCTACGAAGGCGCCTATTCGTTGCCCGAGGATGCGCATGCCATTCGACCGCGGCTGCATCGTCTCTTCGACTGCTTGGAGAACGTGCGACGCCGATGTCCGGTGGGCTGCCAGAAGCGGCTGCCGCTCAATGCGATCATCCTGCACCTGAACGACGATCATCATTGGACACGCGAGCAGATCGCCGACTGGCTCAAGCAATAGCGCCGTTCATTGCCGGAACTGCCTGACGTCGTCGTCTACCTCGAGGCGTTGACGCGCCACGTCGTCCATCGTCGCCTCGAGCGCATCAATCTCCTCAGCCCATTCGTGCTCAGGTCGGTCGATCCGCCGATCGAGTCCGTGTCCGGCCAAATCGTGCATGCAGTACGCCGCGTCGGCAAACGCCTTGTCTTCGACTTTGGCGGGCCGGGCGGTCGCGCGCCTGCCGTGTTTCTGGTCATCCACCTGATGATTGCGGGTCGACTACGCTGGCGCGCGCCGAAGCAGAAGCCCGGGATGCGGCCCAAGCTGATCCTGGCGTCCTTCGAGTTCGAGCACGGGACCGTGTTCCTGACCGAAGCCGGTTCCAAGAAGCGGGCGTCGATTCAGGTCGTTCGTGGCGAGGAGGCACTCGGCGCGTTGGACCCGGGCGGGCTCGAGCCGCTCGACGCTTCCCTGGAGCAGTTCCATGATGCGTTGACTCGCGAGAACCACACCGTCAAGCGGAGCCTGACGGATCCGCATCTCTTCAGCGGCATCGGCAACGCCTACTCGGACGAGATCCTCCACGCGGCCAAGGTTTCGCCGCTCAAGCAGACGCGAGCGCTGTCGACCGATGAGATCCGCCGCCTGCACGAGGCGACGCGAGCGACGCTCACGACCTGGATTGAACGGCTGCGGCAGCAGACCGGCGACGGCTTTCCGGAGAAGGTCACCGCGTTCCATGAGGCGATGGCCGTGCATGGGCGATTCAAGCAGCCATGCCCGGTCTGCGGGTCGCCGGTGCAGCGGATTGTGTACGCGGAGAACGAGTGCAACTACTGCGCGACGTGTCAGACGAACGGGCGGCTGCTTGCGGATCGCGCCCTGTCGAGGCTTCTCAAGGACGACTGGCCCCGATCGATCGAATAAGGCGGGGCGGCAGGACCGCCAGGGCGGGCGGGAAGTCCGTACCGCAAGTTGCTTTCTAGAATCAATACATGTAGATTTATAGATGTGAAGGAGGCGTCCGGTCTGTACCGCCTGCTCGGCGACGAAGCGCGGCTGCGCCTGCTCCGCGTCCTCTCGGAGGAGCGCCTGAACGTGACCGAGCTCACCGGCGTGCTCGGGCTGGCACAGTCCGGCGTGTCGCGGCACCTCGGCCTGCTCAAGGAAGCGGGCCTTGTCATCGAGGAGCGTGACGGCGGCTTCAACTACTACCGCGCGGCGCGAATCGAGGGCCCGCTCGCGCAGGTGCTCGGTCAGCAATTCCAAGAAGCCGCCGGGGACGCCGCCATCAGGGCGGACGAAGCGCGCCTCCAAGAGATTCTCCGTCTCAGAAAAGAGAATTTTGACGCGCACGCGGGACCGGATACGCGCGACGCACGTCAGCTGGTGCCGGGCCGGAGCTGGGCGGCCTGGTCCCGCGCGCTCGGCTTCCTCATGCCGGCAATGAAGGTCGCCGATCTCGGGTGTGGAGAAGGCTATTTGACGATCGAGGCGGCGCGATGGGCCTCGCGCGTGATCGCCGTCGATCGATCGGTCGCCGTGCTCGCGCGCGCGCGCGCGTTGGCGCGCCGCCGCCACGTCTCCAACGTGGTCTGGAAAAAAGGCGAGCTCGAGACGCTGCCGATCGCCGACGGCGCCGTTGACGTGGCGATGTTGTCGCAAGCGCTTCACCACGCTCAAGATCCCTCCCGTGCCGTGGCCGAAGCGCTCCGTATCACGGTGGACGGCGGCCGCCTGTTGGTCCTGGATCTGCGAGCCCACCAGGAAGACTGGGTGCGTGCCAAGCTCGGCGACCGCCGACTCGGGTTCAGCGACGACGAGCTGAAACAGCTATTGATATCCGCGGGCCTCGCCAACGTGAGGGTCGGCGTCGGTGCTCGCAAGGCAGGCGACCCTTTCACGGTTCTCATCGCCTCTGGAACGAAACGACATGCAGCCACGAAATCACGAACGCACCAAACCGCTTCTTGAGGCACTGCTCGCGCGCCGGATTCTGGTCCTCGACGGCGCGATGGGGACGATGGTGCAGCGATACGGGCTGACGGAGAGCGACTTCCGCGGCGAGCGGTTTCTCGAGTCCGGACGCGACCTGAAAGGGAACAACGACCTGCTCGTGCTGACGCGTCCCGACGTCATCTCTGAGATTCACCGCCAGTATCTCGAAGCGGGCGCCGACCTCATCGAAACGAACACGTTCAGCAGCACGGCGATTGCCCAGGCCGACTACGGGCTCGAATCGATTGTGTACGAGTTGAACCTCGAAGGCGCGAAGCTCGCGCGGGCGGCGGCAGACGAATGGACCGCGAGGACGCCGGACCGCCCCAGGTTCGTTGCAGGCTCCATCGGCCCCACGAACCGCATTCTGTCGATCTCGCCGGACGTGAACAACCCGGCGTTCCGGAACATGACGTTCGACGAGCTCAGCCGCGCGTTCAAGGAGCAGCTCAGGGGGCTCATCGATGGCGGCTGCGATCTTCTGCTCTTCGAGACGGTCGTCGACACGCTCAACCTGAAGGCCGGCGTCGTTGCGCTCGAGGAGCTCTACGAAGAACGGGGCGTGAGCCGCGAGCAGCGATTGCCGCTCATGATCTCGGTGACGGTGACCGACAAAAGCGGCCGCACGCTGGCGGGGCAGACCATCGATGCCTTCTGGGTGTCGATCGCGCACGCGCAACCGTTCAGCGTCGGCATCAACTGCGCGCTCGGCGCGCGGGAGATGCGTCCGTATCTTGCCGAGCTCGCGCGGGTGGCGGACTGCTACATCAGCTGCTACCCGAACGCCGGTCTGCCAAACGCGTTCGGGCAATACGACGAGCAGGCGACGGAAACCGGCGAGTATCTGCGCGAGTTCGCCCAGGCCGGATTCGTCAACATCGTCGGCGGCTGCTGCGGCACCACGCCGGAGCATATTGCGGAGATTGCCAAGGGCGTCGAGGGCTTGGCACCCCGCATGCCGACATCCACCATTCGCGAGACGCAGTTCTCCGGCCTGGAAACCCTGACGATCCGGCCTGACTCGAACTTCCAGATGATCGGCGAGCGGACGAACGTGACCGGCTCGGCCCGCTTCGCGCGACTGATACGCGCTGGCGGCTACGCCGAGGCCGCAACGGTCGCGCTGGACCAGGTACGCGGCGGCGCGAACCTGATCGACGTGAACATGGACGAGGGCATGCTCGACTCCGAGCACGCGATGACCGAGTTCCTGAACTACATTGCGACGGAGCCGGAGATTGCCCGGGTGCCGGTCATGATCGACAGCTCCAAGTGGTCAGTCATCCTTGCCGGCCTGAAGTGCGTGCAAGGCAAGCCGGTCGTCAATTCCATCAGCCTGAAAGAGGGCGAAGAGGAGTTTCTCAGAAAGGCGTCGATCGTCCGGCGCTTCGGGGCCGGCGTCGTGGTCATGGCCTTCGACGAGCGCGGACAGGCGGACACCATCGAACGGAAGGTCGAGATCTGCCGACGGGCCTACGGGCTCCTGACCGGCCGCGCGGGCTGGAATCCGGCCGACATCATCTTCGATCCGAACGTGCTCGCGATTGCGACGGGGCTCGAGGAGCACAACGCCTATGCCATCAATTTCATCGAGGCGGCGCGACGCATCAGGGACACGTGTCCCGGCGTGAAGATCAGCGGTGGAATCAGCAACCTTTCGTTCTCCTTCCGCGGGAACGACGTCGTCCGCGAGGCGATCCACTCGGCGTTTCTCTATCACGCAATCAAGGCCGGCCTCGACATGGGCATCGTCAACGCGGGCCAGCTCGTCGTGTACGAGGACATCCCTGCGGATCTGCTCGAGCACGTCGAGGACGTGATCTTCAACAGACGCCCGGACGCGACCGAGCGCCTGGTGGAGTTTGCCGCCACGGTCAAGGGCGAAGGGCGGAAAAGAGGGGAAGACCTCGAGTGGCGGTCGGGGGCCGTCGAAACACGCCTGTCGTACGCGCTGGTGCACGGTATCGTCGATTTCATCGATCAGGATGTCGAGGAAGCTCGGCGCACGCATCAGCGTCCGCTCGAGATCATCGAAGGCCCGTTGATGGATGGGATGAAAGTTGTCGGGGATCTGTTCGGCGCCGGCAAGATGTTTCTGCCGCAGGTCGTCAAGTCGGCTCGCGCGATGAAGAAGGCCGTGGCATACCTCGAGCCGTTCATGGAGCAGGAGAGGCAGGAAGGGCAGGAAGGTGAGCCTAATGGCGGAGTGCAGAAGGCGAGGAGGTCAAAGGGCAAGATCGTGCTGGCGACGGTCAAAGGCGACGTCCACGACATCGGGAAGAACATCGTGGGCGTCGTGCTCGGGTGCAACAGCTACGACGTCGTCGACCTCGGTGTCATGGTTCCATGCGACCGCATCCTGCAGACTGCGCTCGACGAACACGCGGACCTGGTCGGGCTCTCAGGCCTCATCACGCCGTCGCTCGAGGAGATGGTCTTCGTCGCCAAAGAGATGGAGCGCCGCGCCTTCAAGACGCCGCTTCTCATCGGAGGCGCGACGACGAGCAGCCAGCACACGGCCGTGAAGATTGCGCCCGAGTATGCGGAGAGCACCGTTCACGTGCTGGATGCGTCACGGGTCGTCGACGTCGTGTCGAGCCTGCTCAGCGATGATCGCCGCGACGATTTCGTGCGGCGGAATGCCGAGCTGCAGGAACGGTTGCGCGAGCAGCACGGTGCGCGCAAAGAGCGGCCGATTCTGACGTATGAGAAGGCCGCAGCCAACGCCTTGCAGATTGACTGGGCGCGCGAAGTGCTGCCGGACGTCCCGTGTGTCGGCCGCCGCGTGCTGTCTTCCGTGCCGCTCGAGGAGCTCGTGCCGTTCATCGACTGGACGTTCTTCTTCGCTGCATGGGAATTGAAGGGGCGCTTTCCCGCGATTCTGGATCACCCTCGGTACGGACAGGCTGCGCGCGACCTCTATGCGAGCGCGCAGCTGCTCCTCGACCGGATTATCAGCGACCGACTGTTGACGGCGAGCGCAGTGTATGGCTTCTGGCCCGCTTCAAGCGAAGACGATGACATCGTCGTTTATCGTGACCGCGAGCGCACAGGTGAATTGACGCGCTTCAACATGCTGCGCCAGCAGGAGGCGATGGCGAGCGGTCAGGCGAATCTGTCGCTGGCCGACTTCGTTGGGCCGGGCGTTTCGCGCGATGGAGCGGCGCGGACTGATTCCATCGGGGCGTTCGCCGTGACGGCCGGGATCGGGGCGGACGAGCTGGTGCGACGGTTTGAGCACGAGCACGACGACTACAGCGCGATAGTCGCCAAGGCGCTCGCTGACCGGCTGGCCGAGGCGCTGGCCGCGAGCCTCCATCGGACGGCGCGGCGGGAATGGGGCATCGAGCACGGCGAAACGACGGACCAGATTCTGGCGGAGCAGCATCGCGGCATTCGACCAGCCTTTGGCTACCCGGCGTGCCCGGATCATTCCGAAAAGTTCAAGCTGTTCGATCTATTGAAGGCTCGGGAGATTGGAATCCAGCTGACCGAGCGTGCCGCGATGACCCCGGCCGCGAGCGTCAGCGGTCTGTACTTCGCGAGCCCGCATGCGCGGTATTTCACCGTCGGCCGACTGGGGCCCGATCAGATTCGGTCGTACGCGAGGCGCAAAGGGCAATCGGTCGAGGAAGTGGAGCGCTGGTTGACTCCCAATCTGGCGTACGACCCGCCAAACGTTGAGATAGTTCGCAAGCTGTAGCGAACACAAGATGCCGTTTTGGCACATACCTGTTCGGAGTGTGCCGAAATACGACAGCTGCCAGGCGCGATTTTCCTGAGATTTTTGCACCCAACCAACAGACTCGATATTCGTTGTTCCAGAACAGCACATCTGAGCGGGCACGACAGGGCTCATGCTGTGAAGATCATCTATTGTAACTGACTCATCGTCGGTCACTTACGTTGGTTCAGGCCCTTACCGCTGCTCATGGCGGCTGGATTGCTCGACGGCTCGGCGTCACCGTGGCGCGAAGGGTTCCAGAACTGCGCGGAAAGGCCGGGTGGGGTCCGAGTCGGTCGCTGTCCATCCTGACGCTCGCGCTCGTCGCGTTGGCCTCGGAGGCATTTGCAGCTGGATCGATGCGTGCCGGAGCGGTTCGCGCGACTCCCGGACGGCCGAACTCGAACATCACCGGTTACAAGCTCGATCGCGAATTGGACAAGCGGGCGTCCGGCCGCGACCCGTTCGGGACGACGCGTGTCGTCGTTGAGTGGCAACCCGGAGCGATCCCGCCGTCGGCCTTCCCACGCGTCGCCGACCTTCCTCTGATCAACGGATCGGTCCTCGACGTGCCGAATGGCCTTTTGCGCGGCCTCGCGTCTCACCCCAGCGTGATGCGCGTCCACTACGACCGCCCGGCGTTCACACACGACCTCAGGACCAACGTCACGATCGGCGCGTACGCGATCCAGCGGGCGCTTGGTTACACGGGGGCCGGCGTCGGCGTTGCGGTCGTCGATTCGGGGATCGCCTCGTGGCACGACGATCTCACCGACTATGCTTCCGGCAATCAGCGTGTCACGGCGTTCGTCGATTTCGTCAACGGTCTGTCGACGCCGTATGACGACGACGGGCACGGGTCGCACGTTGCGGGGATCATCGCCGGAAACGGCTACGACTCGAACGGTCAGAACGCCGGCGTTGCGCCGGATGCGAACCTCATCGTGCTGAAGGCGCTCGACGCGCAGGGCAACGGCACCATCAGCACGATCATTCAGGCGCTCGATTGGGTGTTGGCGAACCACACACGGTACAACATCCGCGTCGTCAACCTGTCGGTCGGTTCGGCCATATACGAATCGTACTGGACGGACCCGTTGACGTTGGCGGCGAAGCGTCTGGTCGATGCCGGTATCGTGGTCGTCTCCGCCGCAGGAAACCTCGGTCTCGATGCGCAGGGCGTGCGACAGTACGGTGGAATTGGCGCGCCTGGCAACGCGCCCTGGGTGCTGACGGTTGGCGCGTCGAGCACCATGGGCACGACCAGCCGAGAGGACGACACAATGGCGTCGTTCAGCTCGCGCGGTCCGACGTATCTGGATTGGGCCGCGAAGCCGGACCTCGTGGCGCCGGGCGTCGGCACGGTGTCGTTGGCGGTTCCCGGCAGCAGCCTCTACGAAAGCCGGGCAGCGGCGCTTCTGCCGGGGTCGGTCTCGACGCCTGCGTTCCCGTACCTCAGCCTCAGCGGAACCAGCATGGCGGCACCGGTCGTCAGCGGCACCATCGCGGCGATGCTGCAGGCGAATCCGACCCTGACGCCAAACGCCATCAAGGCCATCCTGCAGTACACCGCGCAGTCGTATCCGGGGTACGACTCGTTGACGGAGGGCGCCGGCTTCCTGAACGCCGTTGGTGCGATCCGCCTGGCGCGCTTCTACGCGACCGCCACACCCGGTCAATTGTTTCCCGTGCAGCCAACCTGGAGCCGGCACATCGTCTGGGGCAATCACAAGCTGGCCGGCGGTGTCCCCGATCCGTCAGCGAACGCGTTCAGCCTGGGCGCGAGTTGGGGGGCGGCCATCACAGACGCGGGCGACAACATCGTCTGGGGCACAGTGGCCAGCAACGACAACATCGTTTGGGGGATGTCTCCCACAGATTCCACCGTCTGGGGGACAGCCGGTACTGGCGGCAACATCGTGTGGGGGACGGCGATCGGCGACGACAACATCGTGTGGGGCACCGACTGCGGAGGCGCGGACTGCGACAACATCGTCTGGGGCACCGTTGGCGCCGACAACATCGTGTGGGGAACGGTACAAAGCGGCGACAACATCGTGTGGGGCAGTGGGGGCCTGAACACCGACAACATCGTCTGGGGTCCGGCTGACGCTGGCGACAACATCGTGTGGGGGATGGGCGCTCTGAACCAAGACAACATCGTGTGGGGCATGGTCGCGGATGTCGACAACATCGTCTGGGGCACCCAAACCGGCGCCGACAACATTGTCTGGGGTATGGCGAACGACCCTTCGACGATCTGGGACGCGACGGCAAACACAGCTATCGACTGGAGCACATTGACATGGCTGTTCGCGCAGCTGAGCGACGAGCAGATGTTCAGGGTCCTGGTCGCGCTGACGTCGGCGCCTTAGACGACGTCACCTCATTGAGGTGAACTGGTCGCTCGAGCCGGCGACCGGCCTGCGACGCCGACGGCTGCGCCGTCAGCCACACGACGGTCGCTCCCGCCTTCCAGGATGTCTTCCTTCGGGTCGTAGATGATGATCTGAGCGACGCCCTGGGCACCGGCTTCTCTCAAGATGTGGCCGCGCCGGGACAGTTCCCTGATCGTGTCAGGCGAGAACCCGAACTTTTCATAATTGATGATGTCCGGGAGCCATTGATGGTGGAAGCGCGCCGCATCGACAGCGTCTTGCGCGTTCATGCCGAAGTCCACGGCGTCGACGATCGTTTCGAGGACGGTATTGATGATCGTGCGCCCACCGGGGCTGCCGGTCACCATGAAGAGCTTTCCGTCCTTGACGAGAATGGCCGGCGCCATGCTGGACAGCATGCGCTTGCCCGGTTCGGCGAGGTTTGGCTTCGTGCCAATCAGGCCCTGATCGGTGGTCATCTCCGGCGCCGCGTTGAAGTCTCCCATCTCGTTGTTCAACAGGAAGCCGGCGCCGGGGACGACGATCTTCACGCCGTACCCCTGCTCGAGCGTATAGGTCATCGAGACGGCGTTGCGGTTCGCGTCCACGACGGAAATGTGCGTCGTTTCTTCGCTTTCATGTGACCATTCGAACGTCGTTGGCGATGCTTTGGATGCGCGGGCGGGATCGATGGTCTTGCGAAGACTGGCGGCGTACTCCTTGGACATCAGCCGGGCGAGCGGCATGTCCTTGTTGAAGTCGGGGTCACCGAGGAATTTGGCACGGTCGGCGTACGCGCGCTTCATTGACTCGGCCATCACGTGTATCTCGTCGGCAGAGCCGAACCCCATCGCCCTCAGGTCGTAGCCCTCGAGAATATTCAGTATCTCGATCACGCCGATGCCGCCCGAGCTCGGCGGCGGCATGGAGATGATGTCGTAGCCGCGGTACGTGCCCCTCACTGCAGTACGCCGTGCAGCCGCGTAGCTCTTTAGATCCTCGCGAGTGATCACGCCGCCGTGCGCCGCCATCTCCTTTTCGACGAGCGCTGCCGTTTCGCCTTCATAGAAACCCGCGGGTCCGCGAGCGGCGATGCGCTCGAGGGTACGGGCCAGATCCGGCTGCCTCAGAGTTTCGCCGGCCTCGTAGGGGATCCCGTTCTTGGTGAACGCCGCCACCGACGCAGGGTACTTCTGCATCACTCGCTGCACGCTCTTCAGCGACCGCGCGAAGCTATCGCTCACGATGAAGCCGTCGCGTGCCAACAGAACGGCAGGGTCGACCAGCCGTTTCCACGGCAGCCTGCCCTGTTCCTTCCAGGCGAGATGGAGACCGGCAACGGTTCCTGGAACCCCCACCGCGAGATAACTGTTGTGGTGAAGCTCGGCGCTATATTGGCCGTCCGTCAGCCACATGGTCGGCGATGCCTTTGCCGGCGCTTTTTCTCGAAAGTCGTACGTCACCGGTTCACCAGCTGCCGGACGAAACACAATGAATCCGCCGCCACCGATGTTGCCGGCCGTCGGGTGTGTCACGGCGAGCGCGAAGGCCGTGGCCACGGCGGCGTCGACGGCACTGCCGCCCTCCTCGATCACCTTCGCGCCGATTCGCGATGCGATCTCACTCTGCGAAGCCACCATCCCTTTCTGCGCGCGCACAGGAGCAGCGATGGCGCCGAGTGACGGGGCGAAGCTGAGACATGCGGCGGCGACGATGGCGGTTGTGATGGCGATGATGCGGATTCGTGGGCCGTTCATGATTGGGTCACCTGTCGAGACGAGGGAACGTATGCGACTGCGTCGATCTCGATGAGCACGCCTTCGCCGGGGAGGCCGGCGACCTGCACGGTCGTGCGCGCAGGCCGATGGTCGCCGAACGCGCGTTGGTAGGCGGCGTTCATGCTCTGGAATTCGCGCATGTCAAGCAGGAACACGCCGCAGCGCAAGACATGCTGCAAATCCGATCCGGCGGCCTGGAGGATGGCGCGCACGTTTTGCAAGCACTGCTCCGCCTGCTTCTCGACCGTTTGACCGGCGAGCTTCCCCGTGGCCGGGTCGGTCGCGCCCTGTCCTGAAACGAAGATCAAGCGCTCGAACCCCATGCCGGGAGAGTAGGGTCCGAGAGGTTTCGGCAGATTTGCCGCGTGAATCGGTTTGTGGGGCATGCTCAGAAACTAGCCTCCCGTTTCGATCGGGTTCCTTTCGTCCGCGCACCACTCGCTCCACGATCCGGGATACAACTTGGCACCCGTCAGTCCGACATGCTCGAGCGCCAGAAGATTGTGACATGCGGTGACGCCTGAACCGCAGTAGCAAATCACGTTGTCCGGTTCGTATTCGCGCAACGCACCCCGCAGGCGCTCGCGCAGCTCCTCGGTCGGCCGGAACGTGCGATGCTCGCCCAGGTTTCCTTCGTAGAAGTAGTTTCTGGCGCCAGGAATGTGGCCGGCCACCGGGTCGAGCGCTTCCACTTCGCCACGATAGCGCTCCGGCGCGCGCGCGTCGAGGAGCAGCGGCGCTCCTGAGTTCGCTGCCGCAGCCACCGCGCGCGCGTCAGCGATCAACGCCCTCCGTGGCGTTCCAGTGAAGGGCACAGACGCCCTCGTCTCGACACCGCCTGTGGTGGGGCGGCCTTCGGCGGTCCATTTTGTGAATCCGCCGTCCAGAACTGCCGCGGCCTCGTGCCCCATCCAGCGGAGCAGCCACCACAGTCGGCTTGCGAACATGCCGCCGTCCTGATCGTACGCAACGACCTGCGCGCCCGCGGTGACGCCAAGACGACCGAACGTGCCCGCCAGCACTCGGCTGTCCGGCAATGGATGCCGGCCGTTCCGGCCGTTCTTGACACCGGACAAATCGCGGTCGATGTGGGCGTATGCCGCGCCGGGGATATGCGCGGCGCGGTACGCTTCCTCGCCCCAGCTCGTGTCGTCGAGCCTGAAGCGACAGTCGACCAGGACGTACTCTGGTTCGGCCAGGTGTGACGCGAGCAATTCGGTCGAGATGAGCGTCCTAAAAGGCATAGACGTGCCCGTTCTTCATGACGAGCTTGACTCTGCGTAACGCGCTGATGTCTTTGGTCGGGTCGCCATCGAAGGCGACCAGGTCAGCCAGCAACCCCGACTTCACCTGGCCGATCTGATTTTCCATCCGGAGGACCCTTGCGGCCCCTGACGTCGCGCTCCGGAGCGCGGCGGCCGGCGCCATGCCATAGTCCACCATCAGTTCGAGCTCGCGCGCATTTTCCCCGTGCGCGAACACGCCGACGTCGCTCCCGTTGAGGATGGTCACGCCCGCGTCGAGGGCAGCCTTGAAGCTCGCGCGTTTTCGGGTGATGCTCGCCGGCTCGGGCTGCTGCCCTTTCTTCCAGCCGGCGTACTGCGAGGTTGCGTCGCCGGCCGACAAGGTGGGGCATAGTGCCACCTTTCTCTCGACCATGAGCTTGAAAACTTCAGCCGTGCCGGCGTCGCCATGCTCGATCGTATCGACGCCGGCCAGAACCGCGGTACGCATGCCCTCGACGCTCGACGCATGCGCGGCGACCGGCGCGCCGCCCGTGTGCGCGGTCGTGACACCCAGCGTGAGCGTCTCGAGCGTAAACGTCTGATGAGCGCCTGGAAGCGGCCCCCATCGATAGTCGGCGTAGAACTTCACCCAGTCTGCGCCCTTGCCGATCTGCTCGCGCACGACCCTTGCCATCGAGTCCAGGCCGTCGACCTCTTCGGCGCCCTGTGGCACAGTCCACTCCGGCGCGTAGCCTTTCGGCCCGTAGCTGCCGGTCGCGACGATCGCGCGTGTGGCGACGAGCATTCGCGGGCCGGGAACGATCCCCTGGTCGACGGCCTCCTTGAGCCCGACGTCGGCGTAACTCGCGCCCTCGGTACCCAGATCACGGATCAGCGTGAACCCGGCCTTGAGGGTGGCGCGAAGATGAGTGACCGCACGTGCCGTGCGTAGCGCGAGGGCTTCGTGCGCTACCTGGTCGTTCCAGCTCGTCTCGTTGTACGGATGGAGCAGGATATGCGAGTGCCCCTCGACGAGACCAGGCGTCAGCGTCGTTCCGGGGAGATCGATCACTCGGGCACCGGGGGACGCGACGGCGTCGGCCGGCCCCACCGCGTCGATGCGCTCCCCGCGGACGCGCACGGCCCATCCCTCGTGTATCGCTTCTCCGTCGAAGACGCGGGCAGGTTTGAGGATCGTCATTGCCGGCGGCGGAGCGCTCTGTCGGGCGGCGGTCGCGGATTCGGTCGTGATGCCCCTGGACCGTGCGGTTGAGACCCACATGATCGAAAACAAAGACGCGAGCAACAGGGGCGTGCGCATGAGGGGATTATAAGGTTGTGATTCGCGATTCGGGGGCTGCGACTGTGCCACCGGGGATGCGGGCCAGAGAGCACGAACGTGCCCGCTTTGATACGATTCGAATCGCATGACTCAACCGGCGGAGCTCGAGAAACTGACCGGACTCGCGAGACTGTTCGGGGCATTCATTGCAGAGCGTCACCCGTTTGCGCTCGACGATGCGCTGCGTGCCTATGAGGCGGTGGAGCGTGCGGCGCCTGGAGAAAACGAAGGGCGTGGGGCGCCACAAGACGAGGCCGGCCTCGAGGCATTCGGGGCGGCGGTTCGTCAAGAGTTGTCGCGGAGACTGCAAACGCGGGCGATTCCGCTGGACCTCGAGGAAACCACCCCGCGCGTGACGGCAGAGACGCGGCTCGGGCAGGCCTCTCGGGACCTCATCGAGGATGTTGTCGGGTTCTTCCGCCGGCAAGCCATCAAAGCCTCGCTGACGCGCGAGGAGCAGATCGAGATGCTTCGCGGCATGATCCTGACCCGCGCGACGGACAACCGCCTCAAAACATTCTTCACAGGTGGCGAGATTCGGTATGGGAGCGCCGCGTTCCAGGGCAAGGGCTTCCGATCGCTTGGGCAGGAAGCGATCTATGGCGCGGGAATCCGCTTGCGTCGAGGAGCGGGCCATCGAGGCGCGGACGGCACGTGGCAGGGCGACGTCATCGGGCCGGTGATTCGCGATCTCGGTGTGACGCTCGCGATGCGGCCGGCGCCCGACACCGTGCGTATGGTGCTGAACGCGCAGATGGGGAAGGTGGGGGCGCCGCTCGACGGGAAAGATCTGCATATCGGCGATTTCGATTGGGGGATCCTGCCACCCGCGGCGCCGTTGACGACAGCGACGCTGACGATTGCCGGAATCGCGATGGCGTTCGCGCGTGACGGATCGGGACGGGTGGCCGTGTCGTTCATCGGTGAAGGCGGGTCGTCGCTCGGCGAATGGCACGAAGCGATCAATCTTTGTGCCGCGCGGAAACTGCCGGCAATCTTCTGCCTGGAGAACAATCAGACCGCGCTTTCCACTCCCGTGGCCGAACAGTCGGCGGTTCGTGTCTTCGCGGACAAGGCGGTAGGCTACGGCCTCCCGGCCGTAACGATCGACGGCACCGATCCGGAGGAGATTGCCGCGGCATTTGCCTGGGCCGCCGAGCGGGCGCGAGCCGGACGCGGCCCCAGCCTGATCGAGACCGTGAGCATGCGGATGTGCGGCCATGCCCATCATGACGACATGCTCTATCTCGGTCGCGATCCGCAGGCCGGGTGGGAGTATCCCCCGCTGCCGCGGGACGGCGTACAGGGATATGTCGATCGGGAGCTCTATGAGTACTGGTCCCGGCGCGATCCGATTGCCCGCTATGCCGAGCGGCTCGAGGCGCGGGGCGTGATCCAGGCCGGAGACCTCGCGCGGTTCAAGCGCGAAGCGGAAGAACTGGTCGAAGAAGAGGCGCGTGCGGTCATCGAGGCTCCGTGGCCGGACCCTGCGAGCGCCGGCGCCGGGGTGTTCGCGAACGAGGGGCCACGGACGCACGTCGAGGTGCTGGATCCGGTTGTCCGGTTCGGGCCCGGCGCAACTGCAGGACCGGGGCTCTCCGATGACCGCGCCGGGGCGAGTGGACGCACGACGGCGCTCACGGTCGAGAGCGCGCCGCCGTTCGATGCCAAGGGCAAGACCTTCCTGGAAGGCGTGATGCTGGGGATCGGCGATGCGCTGCGCAGCGATCCTCGGGTGTTCCTGTACGGGGAGGACCTTGGCGGCAACTACGGCAACGCCTTTCTGTTGCTGCGCCCGTTGTTGAAGGAGTTCGGCGAGCGCATCATCAACTCGCCGCTCGCAGAGGGCGCCGTCCTCGGCGTGTGCGTCGGGGCGGCGCTCGCGGGCCAGCGTCCGATCGGCGAGATTCAATTCAATGACTTCGTCGCGACAGGGTTCAACCAGCTCGTCAACAACGCGGCCAAGATTCGTTACCGGTGGGGAGGAAGCGTCCCGATGGTGGTCCGCATGCCGTGGGGCGGTCTGCGGCACGCGGGACCGTATCACTCGCAGAACACGGAACCGTGGTTCTACCGGACGGCCGGACTGAAGATTGTCGTGCCGTCAACGCCGCACGACGCTCGAGCCTTGATGGCGTCTGCGACCGCCGATCCTGATCCGGTGCTCTACTACGAGCATATTGCCCTGTATCGCGACCCGCACATCAAGCAGGCGCTCACCGACGAAGCTCCGGCCCCTATTCCGCTTGGGCGCGCCGCGTTGCGGCGGGCGGGCGACCATCTCGCCATCATCTCGTACGGAGCGTTCGTACACCTGGCGATGCGCGTGGCGGCCGCGCTTGCGCAAGACGGCGTCGAGGCGAGCGTGCTCGACCTCCGCAGCCTGCAGCCGCTCGACACGGCGGCGGTCGTCGGCCTCGCTCGCCAATGCCACCGCGTGCTCATCGTTCACGAGGACGCCCGGACGGGTGGTATCGGCGAGAGCGTGGCCGCCGTCATCCAGGAACAGGCGTTCGAGTGGCTCGACGCCCCCGTGCGGATCGTCGGTGCGCTCGATACACCGGTGCCATATTCGCCGCCGCTCGAGGAACGCTATCTGCCGAGCGAGCAGCAGATCGCGCGCGCCGCCCGGCTGCTGGTAGCGTATTGAATCGGGCAGGAAGGGCAGGAAGGGCGGGAGGGACAGGCCGAGTGAAGGCTCCGACTAAAATAGATTGGACATGACCGATGACCACGGATCAGCGGCGGCCGCGCCGCCGGTCGACTTCATTCGAGCGATTGTTGACGAGGACCTGGCGGCGGGACGGCATCACGGCCGCGTCGCGACGCGCTTTCCCCCCGAGCCGAACGGGTACCTCCATATCGGGCACGCGAAGTCGATCTGCCTGAACTTCGGCGTTGCCGAAGAGCGCGGGGGCGTGTGCAACCTCCGCTTCGACGATACCAATCCGACCAAGGAAGACGTCGAATACGTCGATTCAATTCGAGAAGACGTGGCGTGGCTGGGGTTTGCCTGGGCGGCAGAGCGCTACGCTTCCGACTACTTTGAGCGGCTCTATCAGTTCGCGGTCGAGCTGATCAAACAGGGCAGAGCCTACGTCGACAGCCTGAGCGCGGACGAGATCCGCGCGTATCGCGGCACCTTGACCGAGCCGGGCCGGAACAGTCCGTACCGCGATCGCCCGGCTGCCGAGAGCCTGGACCTGTTTGCGCGCATGCGCTCGGGAGAATTCGCGGACGGGACCCATGTCCTGCGCGCGAAAATCGATATGGCGTCGCCGAACGTGAACATGCGCGATCCGACGCTCTACCGCATCCGACACGCCAGCCACCACCGTACCGGCGACACGTGGTGCATCTATCCGATGTACGACTTCGCGCACCCGCTGTCGGACGCGATCGAAGGGATCACTCATTCGATTTGCACGCTCGAGTTCGAGGCGCATCGCCCGCTCTACGACTGGCTGGTGGACGCGGTCGTCGAAGGCGACAAGCCGCGACAGTACGAGTTCGCGCGGCTCAACTTGAATTACACCATCACGAGCAAGCGCAAGCTGCTGCAGCTCGTGCAGCACGGGCTCGTCAACGGTTGGGACGATCCGCGGATGCCGACGCTCAGCGGGTTGCGGCGGCGCGGGTACACGCCGGAGTCGATTCGCGACTTCTGCACGCGTATCGGCGTCGCGAAGAAAGAGAACGTCATCGACGTTGCACAGCTGGAGCACAGCGTGCGCGAGGATCTGAACAAGCGCGCGCTGCGGGTGATGACCGTGCTCAGGCCGCTGAAAGTCGTCATCACGAACTACCCTGAAGGCGTGGTCGAGTATGCCAGCGTTCAGAACAACCCCGAGGACGTGACAGCCGGCAATCGTGACGTGCCGTTTTCGCGCGAGCTGTACATCGAGCGCGACGATTTCATGGAGAGCCCTCCAAAGAAATTCTTTCGGCTCTCGCCGGGCAGGGAAGTTCGGCTGCGAAGCGCCTATTTCGTGACCTGCACCGAGGTCGTCAAAGGCGATCGAGGCGAGATCGTGGAAGTCCGGTGCACCTATGATCCTTCGACGCGGGGCGGGAACGCGCCCGACAGCCGTCGGCCGAAGGCGACCCTTCACTGGGTTTCGGCCGCTCACGCGGTGGCGGTCGAAGTGCGCCTGTACGATCGGCTGTTCTCTGTCGAGGATCCCGTGAACGTACCAGAAGGCGGGAGCTTCACCGACAACCTGAACCCCCACTCGCTCGAAGTCATCCGCGACGCTCAGGCCGAACCCAGCCTTTCAGAGTCGTCCGTGGGCGCGATCGTCCAGTTCGAGCGGCTTGGGTATTTCTGTGTCGATCCCGACTCGAAGCCGGGCGCGCTCGTCTTCAATCGTACGGTCTCTCTCAAGGACACGTGGGCCAGGATCGCGCGTGGAGACCGCCGGTAGATCCTGCGTGGTGAACCGGTTGTCAGTCGAGTGGTGGCTCTTCCGACGGACCGACGGCGGTGACATATA
>DATKHR010000274.1:0-35976 GCA_035510155.1 Vicinamibacterales bacterium | reverse complement strand
CGCCGCATCGAACGTCGGACCATAGGCCAACCGATCCTGCAGCGCGAGAACGACGATGCGCAGTTCAGGCATCGGACTGCGTTCCGCCTGCAGGTAAATCGGCTCGGCGTACAATAGCGCCCGCCCGATAGGGATCACGATCAAGCTGCCGCGACGAACGTGGGAGCCTTGCTGATTCCACAGCGTCAGCAGGCTCGAGAGCTGCGGGTTTTGATCGATTCGCGCCTCGATCTGCAGCGGTCCATCGACCAGCCTCGTCTTCGGAAAGTCGTAGACAACGACCGATCCGTAGTGCGGCTGGTCGCTCCGTCCGGCAATCCAACCAATCAGGTTGTTGCGGTTCGCCGGCGTAAACGGCAGGATGGCTATGAACTCCAGGACATTCTTGCCGTTCCCCTCGCCCGGCAGGGTCATCAGCACGAAGTTCGGTTCCATCGATTGCGTCGCCTGCTCGCGCTGCGCGTTCATCCCCACCTGGTTGGCGACCGCCCAGAGGTCCTCGCGGTTGTAGAACACCTCGGGATCCGTCATGTGATAAAGACCATAGACCGCCGCCTGCATTTGAAGCAGCAGCTCCGGGTAGCGTACGTGCTTGCGAAGCAGGGGGGGCATGGCGGCCGCGTCCTTGAACAGCGATGGAAAGATCCGTCGATACCCCTCGACGATCGGATCTTCCGGGTCGAACACGTAAAAGGTGGTCGCGCCGTCATAGGCGTCGACCACCGCCTTGACGCTGTTACGCATGTAGTTGACGAGGTCGCGCCCCAGCCGATAATGACGTGCGTACGGATAGGAGTCGGACTTCGTGTAGCCGTCGAGCAACCAGACCAATCGCCCGTCGTCGCCGACGACGATGTAGGGATCCTCGTCGTAGGTAATGAAGGGCGTCAGTGTCTCGACGCGCGTGCGCACGTTGCGGCGCATGAGCAACCGGCTCTCGGACGAGACGTCGTCGCTGAAGGGCAGCTTCGTGAGATCGCCGCGGTCGAGCGCGATCAGCAGGCGGCGGAAGAAGCCACCGACAGGGAAGCCTCCTGTTCCGGCGTATGACGTGTAGTTGTTGGCTTCGCCCTGTGGGTAATTGAACTCTTTCTGCCGGGTCTTGACGTACACGTCCGTGTCTGTGAGCTCGCCGAAGTAGATCTCGGGCCGCGTCACCCTGATCGACGGGGCAGCGCTTTGCACCGGCATGTTGCTCACGATGAGCTCGGGCATCCCCTCGGGCGTAAAGCCGTTCACCGGGTTCATCGTCACGCCGTAACCGTGCGTGTAGATCAGCTTCTCGTTGATCCAGTTGCGGCTGCTTTCAGGAAGCTTGTTCACGTTCAGCTCGCGCGCGGCGAGCATCATCTGGCGCGTGCCGCCGCCGGCATCATAGCGGTCGATGTCGATGTCGGGGAAGTCGTAGTAGGTACGGATCTCCTGGATCTGTCGCAGCGTGTCCTGCAGGGCACGCCAATCCCAGAGGCGGATGTTCTTCAGCGTGTCTTGATTCCGTGCGCCATCTACGGCTTCGATGCCCGGGTCGGCGGGAAACGGGCGCTCCGTCACATGGTGCAGCGCGAAGGCGGCGCGCGTCATCTCGATGTTGTGTCCGATGTAGGGCGTCTCGCGCACGAGCTCGTTGGGCTTGACGATGAACGCGTTCGTGTACGTGGCGATGAGCCCGACGATCCCGTAACAGACCACAGCCGGAACGATGGCGGCCACGAGCCAACGGAGCTTGGGCGCCGCCACCGCATTAATGAGCGAGGCGCCGGCGCCCAGGACGAGCGAGCCGGCCACGAAAAGCATGCCGGTGAGCGTGACGTGCGCCTCCGTGTAGGTGACGCCGGAAAAGATCGTGTGATCGCCGAAGAGACGCTCGAAGCGTCCGAGATAGACCCACCAGGCGAGCGCGAGGAACAGCGCGGCAAGGGCGATTGAGACGCCGCGCCAGGCACCTGCGTTGCGCGTGTCCGGACGGAAACGGTCGACACGCCGCGTGCCGCTCGTGACCATCGCAAAAAACGCGGCGACGCCCGTGACAATGACCGCGATGGTCAGCAGCCACCCACTGATCAATTGATAAGCGGGCAGCGTGAACAGGTAGAAGGAGACGGGCCTGGAAAAGATCGGCTCTGCGGTCGAAGGCGCAAAGCTGCCCGCGCCGCTCCAGTACAGCGCCAGCGTCGTCCACTCGCCGACCATGCCGGCGCCTGTGGCGAGAGCGACGAGCGCCGCGCCAACGATGGCGATCAGGCGCATGACCGGCTCGACCGGCAAGCGAATCGGCTGTCCGTTGATCAGAATGGGAAGGTTGGTGAGCTCGCCGAAGCGCGGCGGCTTAAGGGCAACGAAAGACAAATAAAGAACGAGGAACGTGACGACAGCGAACCCGGTGAAGATTTCCGATTGGAGGCGAAGCGTGGTCCAGAAAACATCCGCGTAGCCGAGCGAATCGAACCAGAGGATGTCAACGTAGTAGGACAGTGCGGTCCCGCCGCCCAACAGCACGATGGCCAGGACCGCGATGATGAACCAACGGCGCACGGCGCCATTATTCCACGGGTCTGGCACGCAGCTACCAGTAGAACTTCAGGCCAAGCTGAATCTCGCGCGGCGCGAGCGTCGAGCTCGGTCAGGCGGTGAGGACGATCTTTCCGTGGGCCCCAGGTTGCATGACCAGTTGGTGCGCGCGGGCGGCGTCGGCGAGCGGCATCTCGCGGCCGACGAGCGGGTTCAACGTGCCATTCTCAAGACCAGCTGTGAGGGCGGCATGAATCTCGACGAGGTCGGGCTGGGTCACGTTGAACAGCGTCATGCCGAGGATGACAGCATCCCGGCTCATCGCGTCGCGGGGATTGATCTCGACACGCCCGCGACTGCCGACCACGACGACCCGCCCATGCTTGGCAAGCATGCCGAGGTCCTTGTCGAGGTTGACGTTGGCCAACATCTCGATGATGAGATCGACGCCTCGCCCTGCCGTCGCCTTCATGATGTCATCGACGTACTTCTCAGTGCGGTGATTGACGACGACCTGCGCGCCGCGCTGGCGCACAGCGGCCAGGCCTTCCTCGGTGCCGCCCGTGCCGATCACCCGGAGGCCATGAGCGCCCGCCAGCTCGACGGCTGCGATGCCGACGGCACCGGTGGCGCCATGGATCAGGACTGTTTCTGCCGGCCTGGCATGGGCCCGATGGAAGAGCGCGCGATACGCGGTGGCGTACGGAACGCCGAGTGCGGCGCCCTGCGCGAACGTCGTTCGCGCCGGCAGCCTGTGGACCTGCGTTGCCGAGCACACGACGCGCTCGCCGTACGTGCCCGCGTGCGGAGCGGCAACGTACACACGATCGCCGACGGCGATCCCGGTGACGCTGCTGCCGAACGCCTCGACTTCACCCGCAGCGTCGGAGCCCGGGGTGTAAGGCAGGCGGGGGAGGTTTGCATAGGCGCCGGAGCGGATGTAGGTATCGACAGGATTCACGCCGGCCGCGCGGACGCGGACGACGACTTGTTCCGCACCGGGGGCCGGGTCGCCGACCGTCTCAATCTTCATCACATCCGGTCCGCCGAATTCGTGGACGACGATCGCTCGCATGATCCCCCCGGGGTCCCGGCCCCGATGGCGGATGCTATCATGAGAAATTCGATGACTCTGGTGAGACTTCACAAGACCGTCGCCGTCAAAGTTGGATCCGGCAAGGGCGTTCAGGTCGGGGGCGGCGCGCCCGTGGTCGTGCAGTCCATGACCATGACCGATACGGCGGATGCGCGGGCAACGGCCAGCCAGTGCATCGAGCTGGCGGAGGCGGGATCGGAAATGGTCCGCGTGACCGTCAACCTGCCCCAAGCCGCGGCAGCGGTCCCGGAAATCAAGGCGCGGATGATCGACGCGGGATGCGAGGCGCCGCTCATCGGCGACTTTCACTACAACGGTCACCTTCTCCTGACGAAGTATCCGGAGTGCGCGCGCGCGCTCGACAAGTACCGCATCAATCCGGGCAATGTGGGCACTGGACGGCGGCGCGATGAACAGTTTTCGACGATCTGCAAAGTGGCGGTCGACAACGACAAGCCGGTGCGGATCGGCGTCAACGCCGGCTCCCTCAATCAGGATCTCGTCGTCTCCAAGATGCAGGAGAACAGCGATCGCGACCTGGGCAAGTCATCGGAAGAGATCATCAACGAGTGCCTGATCCTCTCCGCGGTTGAATCGTGCGCGCTGGCGATCGACAGCGGGCTTCGCGCCAACCAGATCATCATCTCGTGCAAGACGTCGCGGCCGCGCGATCTCATCTCGGTGTACCGGGCGCTCGCGAGGGCGACCGATCAGCCGCTGCACTTGGGCCTGACGGAAGCGGGCATGGGGATGAAGGGTCTCGTATGGTCGGCGTCCGCGATGGGTGTGCTCCTCAACGAGGGGATTGGCGACACGATCCGCGTGTCGTTGACACCGCGGCCGGGCGGGGACCGGCGGGAGGAGGTGTATGCGGCGTGCGAGCTGCTTCAAGCGCTCGGGCTGCGGTCGTTTGCGCCCAGCGTGACGGCCTGCCCGGGGTGTGGCCGCACGACGAGCAGTACGTTCCAGGAGCTCGCTGAGCGCATTCAGGGCTATGTGCGCGACAAGATGCCGGAGTGGAAGGCCACGCGGGACGGCGTCGAAACCATGACCCTCGCGGTCATGGGTTGTGTCGTGAACGGGCCCGGTGAATCAAAGGCCGCCAATATCGGAATCAGCTTGCCGGGCACCGGCGAGGCGCCGAATTGTCCCATCTTCATCGACGGCAAGCACGCCATGACGTTGCGCGGGACGTACGAGGAGCTGGCGGCGGAATTTCAGCGCCTCGTCGACGAATACGTCGAACAGAACTACGCCCGACGCTAGTGAACGGTATAGGGTTCGTGGAGCGCGAATGGAGCGATCTCCACGTCGAAGTGGTCGCCGTCAGCCGTGACCATCTGGTACGTTCCGCGCATGACGCCAGAGGATGTCTTGAGCTGGCTGCGTGAGCTGTACTGAAAGCCCTCGCCCGGCGCCAGCACCGGCTGATTCCCAACGACTCCCGGGCCTTTCACCTCTTCGATGTGGCCGGCGGCGTCGGTGATGATCCAATGGCGGCTCAAGAGCTGTACCGTTTCGTCCCCTCGATTGGTGATCCGGACGGTGTAGTGGAACACCCACGAGCCGCTCCTTGGCTGTGACAATTCGGGCGCATAGCGGGACTCCACTTCCACGCGAACATGGTTGGTCACCGCGTCGGACGTAGACGCATGCAACCGCTGATCTTTGAATTCGGATGCCATTCTCGAGGCTCTGCTGGCTGACGAGACTTCATCATACCAACGTTTCGCGCCGAGTTGTGGGCCCACGGGTGAGCTGGCGAACGCCAACGCGTGCCCACGGGCATTGACGTACACTTTGATGCAGCGACTGCGGCCATCAACGAACGATCGAGGTGTTCTCCGCCACAACACCTGACGGGGCCGCGGTGGGGCCGAGCGTCGCGAAGTTTGAAATCATGCACACGATACAACCCGCTCGACTGCGACCGGGCGTTTCGGAAGAACGACTGACGCCGGGCGACGCAGATCCCGCAGGAGCCTCCATACCCGGCGATCAGTCCGGCTCGCTGAGCAGAGGTGGTCGCGCCATCCGAGGAAAGGCGCTCATCTTTTGGGACCTGAAGGTCCCGGGCAAGCAAAAGAAGCTCGACGCCATCGACACCGATCAGATCACGCCGGCTGCCGACTGCGTTTCGGAGAGTCTCGAGACCCTCGACGAGCGGTGGAAGGCCGGTGCCTTCCGGTATCTGATGCCCGATTTTCGTGCTCGCGTGCACGGGGGTGAGACGTTCGTCATCGCCGGCGATCGGTTCGCGATCGGATCCTCCCGCGAGATGAGCCCTGCCGGTCTCAAGGCGATTGCGGAGGAAGCCGGCCTCGAGATGGTCGTGGTGTGCGGCCAGAACATGGGCGACATCTTTCGCCGGAATGCGCTCAACCTTGGGCTTCATGTCGTCCAGAGCCCGGAGGCCGTCGCCGATGCCAGGGACGACGATGAGTTGAGCTTCGATCCGGACTCGCGAAGACTCGCGAACCTCACGCAAGGCCGGACATACGATCCCGTTCCGTTGACGCCCAAAGAAGACGAGATCCGTCGAACAGGCGGCATTTTTGCCGCGGGACGGCGCGAGTTCGTCGCGTCGGTCAAGACCGCGCCCCGGATTGAATGGCCGGATCCGGCGACCGCGCGACAGCTGACCACTACCGAGCAGATCGTCTGGGCGCATCGCGTCGACCGGACGGCGGAGGTCAAGCCGGGCGCGACGCTCCGTGTTTATGCCGACCTGCTCCCGGCGTCGGATGGCACCGCTCCGTTTGCGATCCACACGTTCAATCAGATCACCGGCGGCAATACGATCTTTCCGCGCCAGGCGGCGATCGCCAACGATCATTTCGTCTTCACCGGAAAAGAAGACGATGACAGGCAGACTCGGATCGGGCGCGACTTTGCACGGCAGCAGGGCCTCGATCGCCCGTACTACGCAACGCCCGGGGACGGCATCTTTCATTTCTACTTCCCCGAGCAGGGTCTCGTGGTGCCGGGTCAATTCATCCCCGGCGCCGACTCGCACAGCCGGGCCTACGGCGCGTACGGCGCGGTCGGCATGGGAGTCGGATCGACGACGCTCGGATTCGGGTGGGCGACGGGCTACATCTACCTCACGCTTGCGAAGGCGAGGCGCGTCGCCTTCACGGGCGCGCTCCAGCCCTGGGTCAGCGGCAAAGACATCGTCCTGGAGCTGCTGCGGCGGTGGGGTGCCCGGCAGTCGCAAGGCATGTCGGTGGAGCTGGTCGATGCGCGGCAGCAGCTGCCTGTCGCGTATCGCAACACCATCGCCAACATGATGGCGGAAGCCGAGGCGCTGAACGGCATCTTTGCGCCTGACGCGATCACTGCCGCGTGGTATCGCGACAAGGGCGTGACCGACCTTCCGTACCAGCCGGTCGCACCGGGGGCGGACGCGGTGTATGAGATCGACGAGGCGCTGGATCTCTCGAGCGTCATGCCGATGATTGCCAAGCCCTTCAGCCCCGGAAATGCGTTTCCCGCAGGGGCCGTGGCGCGCGAGCGGATCACCTTCGACAAAGCGATGATCGGCTCGTGCACGAACGGCAGCTACGACGATCTGCTGACCGCGGCCCTCGTGATCCGGGCGGCAGCAAGACTCGGGGCGGCAAAAGCGGCGAAAACGCTGGTGATTTTTCCGGGGTCCGGCGGCGTGGCGCACCAGATCGAACGGTCGGATCGCCGTCTCGGCGGCCAATCGATCGCTGAGGTGTTTCGATCGGTTGGCGGGCAGATTCGGCAGTCCTGGTGCGGGCCGTGCTTCGGCCAGGGTCCCGACGCGCTTCATGCCGGCGAGCGCGCGATTACGTCGTTCAATCGCAACTGGCAGAACCGGATGGGCGTGGGCGGTGAGGGCTACCTCGCGAGCCCGGCGGTCGTGGCAGCCTCTGCGCTCATCGGCTACATGGCGCCACCCGACGAACTCGGTCTCAAATGGGATCCTGAAGAGTTCGGCGTGTGAAGCTCGCACGGAACGGCGCGCCGGCGCGACCGGAGCCCGTCAACGATCGAGCACACGTGTCCGTCCAACCCCGACGTGGAGCCTGTGATGGACACGCTTCTTCTCGATATCCGCTTCGCGTGGCGTCAGGTACGCCGGAGCCCCGGGTTTGCGATCGCCGCGATTCTGGCGCTCGCGCTGGGCATCGGCGCCACGACGGCGATCTTCTCCGTGTTGAACCAGGTTGTCCTTCGGCCCTTGCCGTATTCGAACCCGGAACGGCTGGCGATGGTCTGGGAGACCAACGAGGGCAAAGGGCTCAGCCACGAGCGGCTGTCGCCGGTCAACTTTGGTGACTACCGCAACCTGACGCGTGTGTTCGAGGACGCTGCCGCCTGGTGGTATCCGCAGGTCAACCTGACCGAACCCGGACACGATCCTCTCCGGGTGAACACTGTCGAAGCGAGCGGGAATTTCTTCAAGGTCATCGGCGTCGCGCCGGCTCTGGGTCCAGGTTTTCCGGCCGAGCCGCTCTATTCGCGAGACCCGATCGCCGTCATCAGCCGCCGGCTGTGGCGCGATCGCTTCCACAACGATCCGGGTGTCATTGGTAAACCGGTGGCGTTGAACGGGCCGGCCTACACGATCGTTGGCGTCATGCCGGACGGCTTCACGTTTCCGGGCGAGACCGACGTGTGGCAGCGCTTGTCGTGGGACATGGCGCAGCACAGCCGCGGCGCGCACTTCATGGAATCGCTGTTCAGGCTGAAGCCCGGAGCATCGATCAATCTGGCCACCAACGAGCTCCGCGTGCTCACGGGGCGCCTCGGCGAGCAGTACGCCGCGACCAACGGCGACTGGCGCGCCCGCGCCGTTCCGCTCTCGACTGAGGTCGTGGGGTACTTCCGGCCGGCACTGTTCGCGCTGTTCGGCGCCGCGGCATTTCTTCTCATCATCACCTGCACGAATGTCGCGAGCCTGCTGCTCGCGCGGGCGACCGTGCGCGAGCGTGAAGTCGCCGTGCGGGCGGCGATCGGTGCGGGCCGGGGACGCTTGATTCGGCAGTTTCTGACGGAGAGCCTGATCCTCGCGGCATCGGGCGCGTCATTCGGGGTCATCGTCGCCGCAGCGTCTGTCAGACTGCTCGTACGCTTTACGCCGGTCCAGGTCCCCCGGCTCGGCGACGCCGGCGGGTTTGGCCTCGATGCTCGAGTTCTGCTGTTTGCGACCGCGCTCTCCGTTATCACGGCTGTCGCGTTCGGCTTGATACCGGCCGTGTTCATGGCGCGCGGTGACGTTCATCGTTTCTTGAAGGACGGAGCGCGCGGTGGGGACGGCGGCGGGGCCCGGCGGCACACGCGGAGCGTACTCGTTGCCGGAGAAGTCGGACTCGCCGTCATGTTGCTCGTCGGCGCCGCGCTCCTGGCGCGCAGCTTCGAGCGTCTGGCGTCCGAGGACCCGACATTCCGGCCGGCGCGCACGGTCGCGGCCGCCGTTGAGCTGTCTTACTCTTACACGGACTGGAAGAAAATCGTCGCGTTCTATGAGCAGCTGATGGCGTCCCTCCGCGCACAACCGTCCATCACGATGGCAGGGGCGACCAATTTTCTGCCGCTCGATGCTGCATGGCGCGGTCCGCTGCAGGTTCCGGAGCACCCTCGCGCGAGTACGGATGAGACGCAAGCGCAGCATCAGACCATCGACGAAGACTATTTCCGCGTGATCGGCGTCCCCCTCGTCAAAGGCCGGACGTTCGACGCGCGCGACTCGGCCGATGCACCGGGCGTGGTGCTGATCAACGAGGTGTTCGCGCGCCGGGAATGGCCGGCCGAAGATCCGGTCGGCAAAATCATCATCCCGCGAATTCGGGTCATCGGCCCGATGGGCCAGTTGATGCTGCCCCCGAGCGCGCCGTTTCAGATTGTCGGGGTCGTCGGCAACCTGAAGAACGCGTCGCTCGTCGCGGCGGCCGAGCCGTCCGTCTATTTCACCTACCGCCAGTTTCCTTTTCGCGGGCTCCATGTCGTCGTCACTGGGTCCGGGTCGCCCGCGTCGCTTGTCGGCGAGGTACGGAACGCAGTTCGACGGCTGGATCCGAACGTGCCGATTGCCGACGCTCGTTCGCTCGACAGCCTCATACATGCGGCCACGGACCGTCCGCGGGCGCTGATGCTGTTGATGACCGTCTTTGCGGGGATGGCGCTCGTGCTCGCTGCCCTCGGCGTCTACAGCGTGATGTCCTTCGGAGTCAACCAGCGCCAGCTGGAGCTGAGCGTCCGGCTGGCGCTCGGCGCACAGCCGCGGGATCTGCTGTGGCTCATCATCCGCCAAGGGATGTGGTTGACCGTCATCGGCAGCCTGGCCGGCGCGTTGGGTGCGCTCGCGCTCGGGCGAACGATGTCGAGCTTGCTCTACGGCGTGACCGCAGGAGACACGGCTGCGTTCGTTGCGGCCTTCGCGCTCGCGCTCGCCACGGCGCTCGTGGCGTCCTGGCTGCCGGCACGCCGAGCGGCCGCCCTCAATCCTCTGGATGGACTGAGAGTATGATCCCGCGCACGGAGACGATCGCCGTTGGCACGCACGGCCGCTACGTCGTGGCGCCGGCGTCGGCAGATCGGGCGCCTTTGCTCGTGGGCTTTCACGGATACGGCGAGACCGCCGAGGCTCAGCTCGAACGCCTCCGCTCGATTCCCGGTACCGATCGCTGGACCGTCGTCTCTATCCAGGGGCTGAATCGCTTCTATCAGCGGCGGAGCAACGAGGTGATTGCTGGGTGGATGACCCGCCAGGATCGCGAGCTGGCCATCGCCGACAACCTGGCGTATGTGGCCGCAGTCGTGACCGCGGAGTCGCCGAAGGGATTGGACTCGCATGGCGTGGTATTCGCCGGCTTCTCGCAGGGCGTCGCGATGGCCTTTCGCGCAGCGACCGCGGCCGCCCATCCGGTCATCGGCGTGGTCGCGGCTGGTGGCGACGTTCCACCTGAACTCGATCGGGCCCGTCTCGCGCGCGTCCGCCACGTCCTCCTCTGCCGCGGCGCCCGCGATGAGTGGTACACGCCCGCAACGTTCGAACGGGACCAGGCGCGTCTCCGCGACGCCAATGTGGAGGTCACTGCAGTCGAGTTCGACGGAACCCACGAATGGTCGAACGCCGTCGTCGTAGCGGCCGGAAAATTTCTGCTCGAGCGCGTCAAGTAATCGTCGTTCGCGCGGCGGTCGCCTCTGACGCGCCGACGCTCGCAGCGCTGCGCTGGGCGTTTCGCGCCGGGCGCGCGGCGGCCAGAGAAGATCAGTCCGCGTTCGTTGCGCGCTGCGCGGATTGGATGCGGCGTGAGCTCCAGGCCGCGGGGCGGTGGCGGTGTTGGGTTGCCACACGCGATCAGGGTGATCCCGCACACCCTCAGTCCGCGATCATCGGGCAGGTCTGGTTGCAGATTCTTCCCAAAGTGCCGAATCCTATCGGCGAACGCGATCGGCACGCATACCTGTCGAACCTGTACGTGGCGCCGGAGGCACGCGGTGGGGTGGGCAGCCGGCTGCTCGATGCGGCGCTCGGCTGGGCGGACCAGCATGGAGTGGACTGTGTCGTTCTCTGGCCAACCCCGAAGAGCACGACGCTCTATCAGCGCCATGGCTTCGTCCGGCCCGGCGGCGTCATGGAAAGGAAGAGCGGTCGTTCGTTGTGATCGCCTTCGATGTGGTGTTCATCCAGGAGACGATGGCTTGCTGGGCGGTCGCGTACGCCGCTGCCTGCGCCGCCGCATCCCGGCGCGCCAACTTGAACGAATGATCGCCGCCGTCGACGATCTGCATCACAGCACGAGGAGTGAAGCTCGCAAGCAACGGCTCAAGCTCGGCCGGCGTTCCGAACGCATCGCGACTGCCCTGGACGAACAGCATCGGGCGCCGGATGAGTGGAAGGTGCTTGTCGCGGCGCTCGTCAGGCCTGCCAGGCGGATGCAGCGGATACCCGAGCAACACGAGGCCATCGATGGGCAGCTCCCGATCGGCGGCAGCGACCTGCGTCGCAATCCGGCCGCCCATCGACTTGCCGCTGATGAAGAGACCCGTGGCCGCGCCGGTCACTTCCCGGCGGACGACATCGATGACCGCGCGAAAGCAAGCCTCGAGGGCGGGCGCCCGATCTGGGATGCGGCGGCCCAGCTCTGCATACAGAAAATTGAACGTGACGACGTCGGCCCCGAGCGCCGACAGCGCGCGCGCGAACGCCACCATGAAGCCGGACTGCTGTCCGGCGCCGGCGCCGTGCCCCAGGATGAGTGTCCGGCCGCTGGCCTGACTTCCGGCTGGGTAGACGAGAGCGGTGGTGACGCCCGGTTCCAGACCGACCGTCAGCTTATTCGGACTTTTCAAGCGCCGCCTGGACTTCCGCGTCAGTCTTCAGATCGTTGGTCACCGAGAAGGCGCCGAACGCGGTCGCGAGCGATCGCGCCAACACGCGATCGACGTCGCTCCGCACGACACCCGTGAGCGTCACACGCCCGTTTTCCACGACGATGTGGATGGGCGGGTTGGGCATGACGGCATAGTTCCAGAAGTTCGAGTTGCCGTAGATCGACCGGGCGATTCGAAACCGTAGCTCGTCGTCGAACGTCGAGACGGGGAGAACGGTGAGCTTGTTCTGAACGGCGCGCACGCCGTCGACTCCAGCCACGCGCTTCTCTATCTCGTCGCTCTTGTACGGCATCGTGACCTTTCCGGTGAGCGTGACGGCACCGTCCTTCACGCTGGCGTTCACATCGTCGAAGATCGTGAACCGCGTGTAGCGGTCGACCGCCGTCGCGACGCCTTTCAGGATTTGCAGGTCTTTCTTTGACGCGTCTTCGATGGTACGCGCGCCGGCGACGTTCCACTCCGAGGAACGTGCCGTCGGGCCGCCGGGACTCCGGCCCGCCGGCGCTGCTGTGGGAGCTGCCTGACTCCGCCCCATCACGGGAGCCGCCGCGGTGGCCCCTTGAATGATAGTCACCAGCGCCAGGGCTACTGGCGCGAAGCACTGTTGCAACATATGTTCACCTGGCGCTGTCTGGACCGTCTTCCCCTTTTAGGGGCAAATGAAGTGCCAGCCCTGTCCGCGAAAATCGTTGACGACTCATGGCCGAAGGTGAACGCAGACGACGACTTGTCCTGTTTAGTGGCCAGCAAACGCGAGTCCAAGCCCGTACGTGATCGCGGCTTCGATGATGCCGACGACCGTCATCTCGATTCCGCTCGCCCACCATGGGCGCGTCGTCACGAGCGCCTTGGATGCGCCGACGATGAAGTGAGCGAGCGTGCTGATGATGAAGGAAGCGATGACGGCCGGCAGTCCGACCGTAAAGAAGAATGGAATGATCGGGATGAAGCCGCCGATGGCGGTGGAGACCGACGCCGAGATGGTCGAGCGCCAGGGATTCGGGAATGTCTCCTCGGAAAGTCCCAGCTCTTCGTGCACCAGCGTCCGAAGGAACTGGTTTGGCTCCTTCTGGATCCGCTCGGCCATCGACCGGGCATCCTCGGCGGGCACCCCTTTGAGCTGGTAGAAGAGCTCGAGCTCGAGCAGCTCTTCGTGAGGGTCTTCCTCGATTTCGGCGCGTTCGCGGGCGATTTCGGATTCGTATACCTCGCGCTGAGACTTGGACGAGAGGTACGCGCCGGCGCCCATCGACAACGCGCTGGCGAGCGTGCCGGCCAGCCCCGCGGCGAGCACCACCTCACTGCCGCCGGTGTAGCCGGCCATGCCCGACACGATGCCGAACACGGCGCCGAGCCCGTCGTTGATCCCGTAGATCGCGTCGCCGATCCAACCGGTTCCGCGCACGTGCCACCGTTCGCGGCCAAGGATGGTGTCGAGCGTGGTGCGCGGTGTCGGCACTTTGCCGCCGGCCAGCGTTCGCAGCACGACAGCATGGTCGCGCTCCTCGAGCATGGCGTCCTCGGCGATCTGGCGGTCAGTCGGGTCGCTCAGTCGCGCGAGGAGCTGGTCGTATTCGGCTTCGGCCTTGTTCTCCTCCTGCTCAAGGCGGTGAAGGACGACGTTCGGATCCGAGATGCGTTGGAACCATGAAAGGCCGCGTTCGACCACTTGCGGGTCGGGGGCGCGGCCGGTTGCCGACGTGATGCGCTCGGACCAGCGAGCGGCGTGACGATCCTCCTGATCGGCGAGGCGGACGAGGATGTCTCGTCGCTTGGGATCGCGTTCTCGATTGGCGAGGTGGCGGTAGGTCGCAGCAGCTTCGACTTCCCGCTCCCACATCTTCTGAACTGTCGCGAGATTCTTCGGATCCACGCGACATTCTAACGTCGAGCCGCCGCCTGTCGCTCGCGCGTTTCGGGCGGCGCGCTAGCTGGCCACGTATCCGCGCCGGGCGCGGACCCGGTAGGCCTTGTTGCGGACCTCGACGCGGATGGCGTGCCAGCGGCCGTCCTTCTTGCCGGCTGAAGGATAGCCAAGGTAGTACTGCTTGCTCAGCTCGTCCGCGATACCGGTCGTGGCGGGGTTCAAGTCGCGTGGATCTTTGACAATCTCGGTGCGCCCACCGCTGTCATCGGTCAGAGCGCGGAGCGTCCTCGTGTCGACGGGATCGGTGCACCGGTTATAGTCGTTCTGGCCTGGCGGCCGGGAGGGCGGCCATCCCCCGCGGCCGCCTGGCGGCATGGGGAATGGGAACGGCGGAAATGGTCCGCGCTGCATGAGCGGCGGCGTGCGCTTGAACGACGACCGGCCCGCGCAGTCGATCCCCACGGCGTACATGAGGGCTTCGTTCTCGCGGATGATCTTCTGCACGTCGCGCATCGACTTGTTGCTGGCATTGTCGTTGCCGTCCGAGATGATGACGAGCGCTTTCTTCAGATTGCGCGCCTGGTGTGTGAGGGGGAGTGCATCCACGATCGCGTCGTACATCGCGGTGTCGCCTCTCGGCACGATGCCGGCCAGCGCCCTGCCGATCCTGCTGCGTTCGTTCGTCCATCCTTGCAGCAGCGCGGGCGTGGTGCTGAACCGCGTCAGGAAGAACTCGTCATCGGGCGACGTGAGATCGTTCAGGAAGCGGTCGAGCGCCGCGCGCGCGGCTTCGAACTTGTCGCCCCGCATGCTTTGGCTGGTGTCCAGCAGAATGCCAAGGCTGACCGGCACGCGGTCGGCGCTGAATTGGGTGACCGACTGCCGCTCGTCGTCCTCGAAGACCTCGAAGTCTTCCTGACGAAGCCCGGGAACAAAATGTCCGCTGGCGTCAGTGACCGTGGCTGTCACGTTGATCAGCTCGATGCCGCTCTTGAACCTGAATGCTTCTCCGGAAGCTTGGACGCCCTGGGAAACCTGCGGGTCCTGGGAGGCCGGCGAGCCTGTGAAGACCTGCGAGCCCTGAGAACCCTGTGCGCCCTGTGGCAGGGTGTTGGACGGGGCCTGCGCCTGAGAGCCGGGCAGGGGCTGCGTTTGAGAATCGGACGAGACGGGCACCGCCGGCGCATGCGCACCGAGCACGGTCTCGGGCTGCGGACAACATTCGGGGGAGCGCGTGGCAGCGGGCGGCGAGGCCGCAGCCGGGGCCTTAGGCAGAGCGGCGCGTCCGACAGCCTCTGCCTGGCGAGGGTGTCCATCCTGATTCGTCCCGATTACAGGAACTGGCGGTGGCGGGCGCTTGTCCAGGTGCCAGACAGGCTGGTCGTCCGCTTGGAAGCTCACGCGATACCGGCCGACGTCGCTGCCAAAGATCGAGACGGCAAACGCGGACTGGCCGCCTGGAACGAGCGACAGCGAATCCACCGCGGCACGGCCGCTCGCAAGATACCCGCCGTTCCGATCGAAAACCGAGACCACCGCGGTCAGGTGATGCATTTCAGCGCCGCTGGCAGGATTACGGATGACTCCGCGTACGGTCAGCGTCTCGCCATCACGCTCGTGATCCAGTGCAACCAGCTCGAGCGGAGCCGACGCGTGGGTGGCCCCGCCGGGCGCCTGGTCGCGCTGGTCAGCTCGGGGTGCGGCTTTGCCTCGGACGGCGGCGGTTGGGCGCTGGGAACCATGGCTGAAGACCAGGGCTCCCGCGGCGGCGGTTGCGATGATGAAGGCTCCAAGGGCGAGGGCAAGCCCGAGCCGCGGCTCAACCGGGCCCCGTGACGCCGTCGCGAACAGACTCGGGGCCTCTGCCGGATTCGAGTTGGCAGACTGGCGGCGCTCCTCGCGCGATGCGCGCCAAGCGACGATGCTCATGAGCAGTGCTGCACGCCCGGACGCAAAAGGCTTGCCTGCCGCCTTTCGGCCATTTCGGTTCGAAAGCTGTGACGGCAGTCCCTTTTGAGGACGGCCGGGTGGTTCATCAGGGGTACACTCCCCGGATGTTCACAGGGAGAGTCGTCGTGGTTACCGGTGCGACCAGCGGGATTGGCCGCACGGCGGCGGAAGCGTTCGGGCGCGAGCATGCGTCCCTCGTCCTGGTCGGACGAGACGAGAACGGGCTGGTCAGCGCGGCCGACGCGGTGAGAGCCGCCGGAGGCAGGGCGGCGATCTGCCGCGCCGATGTGACGGCGGCCGATGCCCCAGAGCGTATCGTGGCCACCGCGGTCGACACATACGGCGGGCTCGACGTGCTCGTGAACGCCGCCGGCGTCATCGCCAGCGGAACGCTGGACTCCACGACCGATGATGTTTGGGACGCGATGATGTCGGTCAACGCTCGCGCGCCGTTTCGTCTGATGCGGGCAGCCAGTGCTCATCTTGCCACGCGCAAGGGCTCCGTCGTGAACGTCTCGAGCGTCAACGGACTGAGGTCGTTCCCCGGTGTCCTTGCCTACTGTGTGAGCAAGTCGGCCGTCGATCAGCTGACGCGATGTGCGGCGATCGAGATGGCACCACTCGGCGTGCGCATCAACGCGGTCAATCCCGGCGTCACCGTGACGAATCTCCATCGACGGTCAGGTATGAACGAAGCGCAGTACGCCGCGTTTCTCGAGCGATCGAAGACGACCCATCCGCTCGGCCGGCCCGGCCGGCCCGAGGACATCGCGGAATTGATCCTGTTTCTGGCGTCGGATCGAGCCGGATGGATGACTGGTGAAACGATCCCCGTGGATGGGGGCCGGCACTTGACCTGCGCACGGTGAGCGCCCCGGTCCCACCCGTCTGCCGATCCCGCCCTTCCCGTCTATCCGGCCTTTTCTGTCCCTCCTGACTGTCACGCCCTGCCCGACTCTCCTCCCGGTGCCTGGCGAGGCTTGATCCCCTCGATGAAAACGAGGCCCTCGCGTTCAGCGAGCGTCCGGACGCCGCGGAAGCCCGCCGTCTCGAGCGCCTCGCTCGCGCGACCCGAGGCGGCGAGTGAGGCGCCTGAGGGTCGACGCCAGAAGAGCGCCGACAGCCCTTGACGCGGCGTGGCGCCAATGACCATCGCGCGACCGCCCGGGCGTACGACGCGCGCGGCATCACGGATGGTTTGATCCCGATCCTCGGCGGGCAGGGCGCCGAACGATCCGTCGACGTCGTCGACGATTACAAGGTCGAAGGCGGCATCGTCAGCGGGGAGGCGCGTGAGCGGCGCGACCGTGGTCTCGACGAGCACGCCGGCACGTGCCGAGGCCTTGTCCACGCGGGCGGCACACGCCACGTCCGGCACGATAGCCATGACGCGGCCCGACAGTCCCACCTTGGCCGCGATGGCGGCCAGACGGCCACCGTGGGCACAGCCAATCTGAAGCACCCGATCGCCCAGCTTCACTCCCGTCATACCGACGACAAGAGGAAAGGGGCCCTCGCGTCTTGCGACAGCGCGGTTGAAGAACATCAGGCTCCCGCTCTCAGCTTACCGCACCGCGTCCAAATGGCTGACAGCCGGCGGGTAGGGGCGATATAGTTTGTGTTTCATGCCTACTCCCGTCGACATTGCTCCTGCACGCGGCAGACTCGGTGTTCTCCTGGTCGGACTTGGCGCCGTCAGCACGACGACGATCGCCGGCGTCTTGGCTATTCGGAAAGGACTTGCCAAACCTATCGGCTCCCTGACACAGATGGGCACGGTCCGCCTCGGCAAACGGACCGAGGGCCGATCGCCGCGAATCAGCGAGGTGGTGCCGCTCGCGCGGCTCGACGATCTCGTGTTCGGCGGCTGGGATATCTTCGAGGACGATTGCTATGCGGCTGCTCGCACGGCGGGCGTCATCGAGCCGTCGCTGCTCGACAAGGTGCGTCCCGAGCTCGAGACGATCAGCCCCTGGCCGGCGGTCTTCGATCGACGGTATGTGAAACGGCTGGATGGCCCCAATGTCAAAAGGGGGAAGAACAAGCGGGACCTGGCCGAACAGCTGATGGAGGACATCAAGCGGTTCAAGGTCGAGAACGGCCTCGATCGCCTCGTCATGGTGTGGTGCGGCAGCACCGAAGTCTTCATGACCGAGACCGAAGCGCACGCGACCGTCGCGAACTTCGAGCGTGCGCTCGAAGAGAACGATCCGGCGATTCCGTCGAGCATGGTGTACGCGTACGCAGCGATTCGCATGGGCATTCCGTACGCGAATGCGGCACCGAATCTCTCGGGCGACGTGCCAGCGCTCGTGGACCTGGCGGCGCACACCAAGGCGCCGCTGGCCGGCAAGGATCTGAAGACCGGGCAGACGCTCATCAAGACGATCATCGCCCCGGGTCTGAAAGCGCGGCTCCTGGGCGTGGAGGGCTGGTACTCCACCAACATTCTGGGCAATCGCGACGGCGAAGTGCTCGACGATCCCGAGTCGTTCAAAACGAAAGAGGAGAGCAAGAAATCCGTCCTTGACTACATCCTGCAGCCCCAGCTGTACCCTGATCTCTACGACCATTTGTGTCATGTCGTGCGCATCAACTACTATCCGCCGCGCGGTGACAACAAGGAAGGTTGGGACAACATCGATCTCGTCGGCTGGCTCGGTTACGCGATGCAGCTCAAGATCAATTTCCTGTGCCGCGACAGCATCCTGGCCGCGCCGATCGTTCTTGACGTCGCGCTCTTCCTGGATCTCGCCAAGCGGGCCGGGATGCACGGCATTCAGGAATGGCTGTCGTTCTATTTCAAGAGTCCCGTTCACGCACGTGGTCTCTACCCGGAGCACGATCTGTTCATTCAGCTCATGAAACTGAAGAACACGTTGCGCTATCTCAAAGGCGAAGAGCTCATCACGCATCTTGGCCGTGAGTACTACGACTAATCCCGGTCGCCAGGCCCGCGGCCCCAGCGAGGGCCCGTGACGAGACCCAGCTACGGCCAGCCGGCCTTCTTCGGCGGCCTGGTCATGGGTGTCCTGTCCGCCCTGCCGTTCATTAACCTCGGCAATGCTTGTTGTTGCCTGTGGGTCCTCTCGGGCGGCGTGTTTGCCGCGTACCTGCTTCAACAGAATCAGGCCGAGCCCCTGACACCGGGCGACGGCGCGCTCGTGGGACTGCTTGCGGGCTTGATCGGCGCGGTGATTCAGGTTGTCGTCTCGACCCCCATCTCGCTCGTCATCGGGCCTATGGAGCGCGCCATGGCTCAGCGGGTGCTCGACATGGCGGGCAATATGCCGACCGAGATGCGTGGCGCCTTCGATCGCCTGGGACCCGGCGCCGGCATGGCGTGGATGGTCGCCGGCAGCGTCATCGGGCTGATGTTCTGGCTGTTCATCGGAGCGATCTTCTCGACTCTTGGTGGTCTCATCGGTGTGGCGATCTTCAAGAAGACGACACCGCCGCCCGGCTCGTACGGCGGGGAAACGGGGCCCCCGGCATGAGAACGTCAGAATCCTCTCGAAACAGGGTGATGTGACGATGAGCGAAAAACACGCCGAGTTCGACGATCTGCTTCGCGAGGAGCGCACCTTTGCGCCGCCGCCCGCATTCCGAGCGCAGGCGCACGTCCGGGATGCGTCCATATACGCGGAAGCGGAGCGCGATCCGGAGGCGTTCTGGGCGCGGTTTGCCGGTGAGCTGGAATGGTCACGTCCGTGGACGCGAGTCCTTGATTGGCAGCCGCCCCACGCGAAGTGGTTCGTGGGCGGGCGAATCAACATCAGCGTCAACTGCCTTGACCGCCATGTCCGTGGCGCCAGACGGAACAAGGCGGCGCTCATCTGGGAAGGCGAGCCGGGGGATCGCCGGACACTGACGTACTTCGATCTGTACCGTCATGTGTCAGCGCTTGCCAACGTGCTCAGATCGCTCGGCGTCCGGAAGGGCGACCGCGTGGCGATCTACCTGCCGTTGATTCCCGAGCTGGCAATTGCGATGCTCGCGTGCACGCGCATCGGGGCCGTGCACAGCGTCGTGTTCGGCGGCTTCAGCGCCGAGTCGCTTCGCGACCGCATCAACGACGCCAAGGCGACCCTACTCATCACGGCCGACGGTGGCTATCGCCGGGGGCAGATCGTGCCGCTCAAGCAGGTCGCTGACGAGGCGCTGGCCAACGCGCCCTCCGTCAAGACGGTGATCGTCGTGCAGCGGGGCAGCGCTCAGGGGCAGGACGCTGGGGCGGCCTTGCCGGCTAGCGCCGGTTCAATACCGGCTACCGCTGGCTCGATGCCAGCGACTATGAAGGTCGGGCGTGACCTTTGGTACCACGTGCTGATCCAGGATGCGGCGTTGACATGCGATCCCGAGCCCATGGACTCCGAGGACATGCTCTACATCCTGTACACGTCGGGCACAACGGGGAAGCCGAAAGGCATCGTCCATACCACCGCTGGGTATCTCGTCGGCGCGTACACCACCACCAAGCTGGTGTTCGACCTGAAGGACGAAGACGTGTTCTGGTGCACCGCAGACATCGGGTGGGTGACCGGCCATACCTACGTGGTCTACGGCCCGCTCGCGAACGGTGCGACAGTGGTGATGTACGAGGGCGCGCCGGACTGGCCGCAGAAGGATCGCTTCTGGTCGCTCATCGAGCGCTACGGCGTGACTGTCTTTTACACCGCCCCCACCGCAATTCGAGCGTTCATGCGATGGGGGACGTCGTGGCCCGAGAAGCGCGATCTGACCTCCCTGCGCCTCCTCGGATCGGTCGGGGAGCCGATCAATCCAGAGGCGTGGATGTGGTACTTCCGTCACATTGGCGGGGAACGGTGTCCCGTTGTCGACACCTGGTGGCAGACCGAGACGGGCGCCATCATGATTACGCCGCTCCCGGGCGTCACGACGCTCAAGCCGGGGTCCGCCACGAAGCCGTTTCCGGGCGTTTCTGCTGAAATCCGCAACGAGAAGGGCGACCGCGTCGAGGTGGGCGGCGGATTTCTCGCCTTGACGCGTCCCTGGCCGTCGATGCTCCGTGGGATCTACGGCGATCCCGAGCGGTACGAACGACAGTACTGGAGCAAATGGGGACGCGGCGTCTACGTGACCGGGGACGGCGCGAAGCGCGACGCGGACGGCGACTTCTGGCTCCTCGGGCGTGTGGATGATGTGCTGAACGTGGCCGGACACCGCATCGGCACGATGGAGGTCGAGAGCGCGCTCGTCGATCACCCCAGCGTCGCGGAAGCCGCAGTCGTCGGTCGGGCGCACGACCTCAAAGGGCAGGCGATCGCAGCCTTCGTCACCCTCAAAGAAGGGTCTCACACGACGCAGGCCCTCGTCGATGATTTGAAGGAGCACGTCGTCAAGAAAATTGGGGCGATCGCGCGGCCCGACGACGTGCTGTTCGCGGCGGATCTGCCGAAGACGCGCTCGGGGAAGATCATGCGCCGGTTGCTGCGCGACATCGCCGAGGGGAAAGCGCTTGGAGATACCACGACGCTCGCGGATCCGGCCGTGGTCGCGAAGCTGAAGGCGACCTACGAGGAAGAGTACGGCTAGCGGAACGCCGATCGGAGGGAAATCGTCTGAGTCTTAAAGACTATGGCTCTCATCGAAACCGTTGATTTGTGGAAGACATACGTGATGGGCACGGAGGAGATTCACGCGTTGCGGGGCGTGTCCGTTCAGATTGAGCGCGGAGAGTATGTCGCGATCATGGGACCGTCCGGGTCAGGCAAGTCGACGCTGATGAACCTCATCGGCTGCCTCGATACGCCGAGTCGGGGCTCGTATCTCTTGAACGGCAAGCAGGTGAGTCAGATGAACGACAACGAGCTGGCGCGGATTCGAAACGAAGAAATCGGATTCGTGTTTCAAACCTTCAACCTGCTTCCGCGGGCGACGGCGCTGCACAACGTCGAGCTGCCGCTCGTCTACGCCGGCGTGGCGGCAAAAGAGCGCGAGGCGCGGGCGAAGACGGCTCTGGAGAAAGTCGAGCTCGCGGAGCGTATGACGCACCGGCCCAATGAATTGTCGGGCGGCCAGCGGCAACGCGTGGCCATTGCCCGCGCGCTCGTCAACAACCCGTCGATTCTCCTTGCCGACGAGCCCACGGGCAACCTCGACTCAAAAACAGGCGCCGAGATCATGGGGCTCTTCGAACGCCTGCACCGAGCCGGGAACACCATTGTCCTCGTGACGCACGAGTCGGACGTCGCGCAGTTTGCTTATCGGACCATTCACATTCGCGATGGGATGATAGAGAACGACGTGAGGCGCGCAGCGTAGCTCAGGGAGCGCGGCTAGATAGCGGCCCAGTGCCCAGCCGCTATCTCTCTGAGCGCGGCGTCTCGATCGACGGAGGCGGGATCGAGCTCGATTCGCCGTCGCGGCGCATCCGGGTCCAGGACGGGAATCGCGGACAAGAGCGCCCGAGTGTAGGGATGTTGAGGCGCGGAGAAAAGCGCCGGCACCGATCCCATTTCGACAATCCTGCCCAGATACATCACCGCGACGCGGCTGCAAATGTGTTCAACGACCCGCAGATCGTGTGCGATGAACAAGTACGTCAGCTTCAGCTGTTGCTGAAGATCCATCAGCAGATTGATCACCTGGGCCTGTATGGAGACGTCGAGTGCCGATACGGGCTCGTCCAGAATGACGAACGAGGGGTTCAGGGCCAGCGCGCGCGCAAGGCCGATCCGCTGACGCTGGCCGCCGCTGAACTGGTGGGGGTAGCGCTCGAGGTGGGTCGGATCCAGGCCGACGAGCTGGAACAGCTGTTCGACGCGCTGCCGCCGCTCTGCGCGCTTCCCCATCTTGTGAACGACAAGTGGCTCCTCGACGATCTGGCCCGCGCGCATTCGTGGGTTGAGCGATGAGTACGGATCCTGGAAGACAATCTGCATGTCGCGCCGGGCGGCGCGCATGCGGGCCCGAGAGAACTCGAGGACGTTCTCGCCGCGGAAACGCACAGCTCCGTCGGTTGGCTCGACGAGCCGCAGCATGCAGCGGCCCGTTGTGGTCTTGCCGCTTCCCGACTCGCCGACCAGGCCGAATGTCTCGCCCTCGTCGATGCTGAAGCTGACGTCGTCGACCGCAGTCACGCGCGTTCCGCTTCTGAGCAGCCCGCCGCCGCGTGTGAAGTGCTTCACGAGATGGGCGACTTCGATGAGCGCCATCAGCGGCCGCCCACAGGAGGATGGGCATCGTCAAGGCGCGCGCCGCCGCCAGCTGCCTGGTCGTACAGATAACACTTCGCGTACTGCTGCAGCCCGACAGAGTAGTCAGATGGCGGTGCCGTCATGCAGCGGTCGAAGCGATCCGGGCATCTCGGGTGGAATGCACACCCCGGTGGCAGCTGTCCCAGCATCGGGACCGATCCATCGATGGCGCGGAGCCGCTGGCCGGGGATCCCGCTCGGCATCGACGCGAGCAATCCCCGCGTATAGGGATGCTGGGGGCTTCGCAGAATCGCGCGCACGGGGCCGGTTTCCACGACGCGCCCGGCGTACATCACGGCGACGCGATCCGCCGTTTCGGCGACGATGCCGAGATCATGGGTGATGAGGAGCAGGGACAGGTCGAGGGCGGACTGCATCTCGCGCAGCAGGTCGAGAATCTGGGCCTGGATGGTGACATCCAACGCTGTGGTCGGCTCATCGGCGATGACGAGCGACGGGCCGCAGGCGAGCGCGATGGCGATCATGACCCGCTGCCGCATGCCGCCGGACAGCTGGTGAGGGTAGTCCCTGACCCGTGATTCGGGGCTCGGGATTCTGACGCGCCGCAGGAGCTCGACGGCTTCGTCCCGCGCCTGACGTTTCGTCGCGCGACGGTGCACGACCAGGGTCTCGGCAATCTGGTCGCCAATCGTGAAGACCGGATTGAGCGCCGTCATCGGTTCCTGGAACACGAGCGCGATCTCGGCGCCGCGGACGGCCTCCATCTCGCGCTCGCCGAGGTCCATCAAGTTGCGGCCCCTGAAGAGCAGGCGGCCGCCGGCAATGCGTCCGGGCGGCTGCACCAGCCGCATGATCGAGAGCGCGGTGATCGATTTGCCGCTGCCCGATTCGCCGACGAGTCCGAGCGTCTCACCGGCGCGAATCTCGAAGCCGACGTCGTCAACGGCGCGGAGGGGGCCGCTCGGCATGTCGAACACCGTGGTCAGGTGCTCGACTCTCAGGAGTGTGTCGCCAGCCATGGGCAGTCCCGTTCAGACGCGTCAGACGGCGCTTGCGTCTTCGTACTCGCCGAAGACGGTGCGCATACGGTCGGCGATCTCGCCAACCGTCGCGCGCGCTTCGACCGCGGCGATGATTGGGGGCACCAGATTCTGATCGCCGCGCGCGACGCTCGAGACCGCGTCGAGTGCCTCGGCGCATTTGGACGCGTTGCGGGACGCTCGAACAGCGCGGACGCGCTCGATCTGTCGCCGCTCGACCTCCGGGTCGATCTGAAAGAGGGGAACGGCCGGCCCTGTCGTCGAGGCGCCTTCTCCGGACTGATCCTGGGGGAAGCGCCCCCCCGAATGAAAGTTGACCCCGACGACCACGGATTCCCCCGACTCGATTGCGAGCTGGGCCCGGTACGCGGATTCCTGTATTTCGCGCTGAATCAAGCCGGCTTCGATGGCGGGCAGCGTCCCGCCGGCGTGCTCGATGCGATCCAGGATGGCCACTGCGCCCCGTTCGATCTCGTCGGTCAGGACCTCGACGGCGTACGACCCGCCGACGGGGTCCACCGTGTTCACCACGCCGCTTTCGGCCGCAATGATCTGCTGGGTGCGGAGCGCGATGCGTGCCGACTCTTCGGTCGGCAGCGCCAGCGCTTCATCGCGCCCGTTGCAGTGAAGCGACTGCGTGCCACCGAGGACCGCCGCGAGCGCCTGGACGGCGACGCGCACGATGTTGTTGTCGGGCTGCTGGGCGGTGAGCGTGCTGCCCGCCGTTTGCGCGTGGAACCGCAATTGCTGTGCGCGCGCACTCGTCGCCTTGAATCGATCTCGCATGATGCGCGCCCACAGCCGGCGCGCGGCGCGGAACTTGGCAATCTCCTCGAGAAAATCGTTGTGGGCGTTGAAAAAGAACGACAACCGCTGTCCGACCCGGTTCACGTCAAGACCGGCGTCAATGGCGGCCTGCACGTACGCAATCGCATGGGCAAACGTGAAGCCCACTTCCTGGATCGCGGTCGACCCCGCTTCGCGGATGTGATAGCCGCTGATCGAAATCGTGTGCCAGCTCGGCAGCTCTCGGTCGCAGAACGCGAAGATGTCTGTGACGATCCGGAGAGAGTGGCGGGGAGGATAAATGTAGGTGCCGCGCGCGACGTACTCCTTGAGGATGTCGTTTTGAATCGTGCCGGACAGCGCGCGGATGTCGATCCCTTGGCGGCGGGCGACGGCAACGTAGAGCGACAGCAGGATGATCGCCGTCGCGTTGATGGTCATCGAGGTCGAGACGCGATCGAGCGGGATCCCGTCGAACAGCGCCGCCATGTCGTCGATCGTGTCAATCGCGACGCCGACGCGGCCGACTTCACCGGCCGCGAGCGGAGCGTCGGAGTCATAGCCCATTTGCGTCGGCAAATCGAACGCGACGCTCAAACCGTTGACGCCGTGGGCGAGCAAGTAGCGATATCGTCTATTGGACTGCTCGGCTGTCGCGAAGCCGGCGTATTGACGCATCGTCCACAGCCGGCCGCGGTACATCGTGGGCTGGATGCCGCGGGTGAACGGGAACTCGCCGGGCGCCCCCAGCTCGGTGGCCGGGTTCCATGGGGCCAGGTCGTCAGGAGTGCGCACAACGGACACGCGCAGATTGTACGCGAGAGGCAACCCGTCGTTTCGGCCGTAACTGCTTGACAGATCGGCGTCTCGGGCATAAACTCATCCTACCTACAGTTTCACTCCGATACAGATGACATCAGGCGCCCGGTCCCTGTTCACCGCCTTGGTGTAGGCAGGGTGCGATCGGGAGGCGCCCCGGGTCCCAGCTCCGGTGCGCAGGAGGAACCAGAGATGGACGACGTCGTGAACCGGTTCGCACGAGAGCTGGCCGACGCGATTGCCGCCGCAGTCGCGGAGAATCCCCAGGTGGAAGCGTGCCGCGAGAAGGCGCGCGCGGCGGGTTTCGAGATGAAGGTCACTCTCGAAGCGGTGGTCGGCTTCGTCAGCCGGTCGCAGTCCTCGACCCCTGCCAAGGTCGGCGCGCCGACCAAGGCGCTCCGCGAGATTCAGCCCAAGCGGCAGTTCGAAGTGACAGCCAACGACCGACGATTCCTGCGCTCCCTCCGCATCGCCGCGGACGAAACAACCGAGGCGGTGGAATAGACCGACAGGCCGGCTCGCCTCGCGCGCGCCGGCTTTCTTCCGCTCCCCCTTTTTCAGCGAGCCGTTCCGCCCCGATTGCCTCAGTCCGGTTTTCGTGACGCCTGCTGCCGCTTCGTTTGTGAGGCTTGCATGGCGACGCGATCGGCGGCCGCGGCCGCGGCGGCGGGATCCCCAAGGTAATAGTGACTGAGCGGGATCAATTGATCGTCGAGCTCGTACACGAGGGGAACGCCGGTCGGGATGTTGAGCTCGACAATGTCCGAATCGGAGACACGGTCGAGATACTTGACCAGCGCGCGAAGGCTGTTGCCGTGCGCGGCGATCAAGACGCGCTTGCCGGAGGCGATCGCTGGGGCGATCGTTTCGTGCCAGTACGGGAGAAAGCGGGCGACCGTATCCTTCAACGATTCACAAACCGGAAGTTCGTCCCGTGTCAGCATCGCGTAACGCGGATCGGTCGAAGGGTGCCGTGGATCGTCCGGCGCCAGAGGCGGCGGCGGGACGTCGTAGCTTCGGCGCCAGATCTTGACCTGCGCCTCGCCGTATTTGGCCGCCGTCTCGGCTTTGTTCAGTCCCTGGAGCGCCCCGTAATGGCGCTCGTTCAGACGCCAGCATTTCTCGACCGGAACCCACAGACACTCGGTGGCATCGAGCGCGGCGATCATCGTCCGAATGGCGCGCTTCAGTACCGAGGTGAAGGCCACGTCAAAGGCGTAGCCGCCCTCGTCCAGCAGGCGGCCCGCTTCCGCGGCTTCCTGGCGTCCGCGTTCCGACAAATCGACGTCGGTCCACCCCGTGAACCGGTTCTCGCGGTTCCAGGTGCTTTCGCCGTGGCGGAGGAGGATCAGGGTGTGCATTGTTTGATGGCCATCCGGCCGGCAAAGGTGGCGGCGGCGCCGAGCTCTTCCTCAATTCTCAGCAACTGGTTGTATTTGCACATGCGATCAGTGCGGCTTGCCGAGCCCGTCTTTATCTGACCCCCGGCCGTCGCGACTGCGAGATCGGCAATGGTCGAGTCCTCGGTTTCGCCCGAGCGGTGTGAGGTAATTGTCGCGTACCCGGCCTTGGCTGCCATTCGCACGGCGTCCAACGTTTCCGTGACGGTGCCGATCTGATTGAGCTTGACAAGGAGCGCATTGCCGACGCCGTCGGCGATCCCCTTTTTCAAGATCTCCGGATTGGTGACGAACACATCATCCCCGACCAGCTGCACGCGCGAACCGAGCGCTGCGGTCAGCCGCTGCCATCCGCTCCAGTCGCCTTCCGCCAGTCCGTCTTCTATCGACACGATGGGATACTCACGAATCCAGTCTTCGTAGAGGCGAATCATCGCGTCAGACGTCCGATCCGGCTCGCCGGACTTCTTGAACGTGTAGCGCCCGCCACCCGCCCACAGCTCGCTGGAGGCGACATCGAGCGCAATCCAGACGTCGGCCCCGGCCTTCAAGCCAGCCTTGCCGATCGCCTCGAGCACGACTTCGAGTGCCTGGCGGTTGGACGCGAGGTTCGGCGCGAAGCCGCCCTCGTCACCCACGCCGGTCGACTGTCCGCGGGTCTTCAAAATCGCACGGAGCGCGTGAAAAATCTCCGCGCCCCAGCGAAGCGCTTCGCTGAACGACGGCGCATTGAGCGGCATCACCATGAATTCCTGGAAGTCCACGCTCGAGTCTGCGTGAGCGCCGCCGTTCAGAATGTTCATCATCGGCGCCGGCAGCGTGAAGCGATCGTGACCGTAGAGCGCCGCAAGATGTCGAAAGAGCGGTACCTGTTCGGCGGCTGCGGCCGAGCGGGCGAACGCCATCGACACGCCCAACATGGCGTTTGCGCCCAAACGGCTCTTTGTCGGCGTGCCGTCGAGTGCGATCATGGTCTGGTCGACTGCCCGCTGGTCGAGGTCCCGCCCTATCAGGGCTTTCGCGATTTCGCCGTTCACATTCGCGACCGCTCGGCGAACGCCTTTGCCGCCGTAACGTGACTGGTCCCTGTCACGAAGCTCGAGCGCTTCACGTTGACCGGTCGAGGCGCCCGACGGCACTGCGGCGCGCCCACGTGCGTTGCGCTCCAGCGCGACGTCGACTTCCACGGTCGGGTTCCCGCGCGAATCGAGGATCTCGCGCGCGTGCACGTGCGTGACTCTCAAGACGACCTCCCCCTAGCTGCCGCCGCCGCGGCGGTCCGCTTCCGCCTCGAAGTGCAGCGCTGCCTCGGTCAGCGGGCCGATGAGCGGTTCATCGGCCGTCGTGACGACGACTACTCCTGCATCGCTCACCGTGTGGCGTCGCGCGTCTTCCTCGGCATCGTAACCGATGAGCGCGCCGCGGGGGATGAGCACGTCGCGGTCGATGATCGCGCGACGGATGCGGGCGTGCCGGCCGACGCGCACGCCCGGCATCAGAATGCACCGCTCGATGTGGCAGAAGCTGTGCACACGCACGTTGGGGCACAGCACGCTGCCATAGATACTGCTGCCTGAGACGATGCAGCCGGGCGAGATCACGGAATCGAGCGCCTGGCCGCAGCGTTTGCCCGCCTCCGCAAAGACGAATTTTGCCGGCGGCGCCTGGGGTTGGTACGTTCGCAGCGGCCACTCGGGATCGTAGAGGTTGAACTCCGGGTTGACTTGACAGAGATCCATGTTGGCCTCGAAGTAGGCGTCCAGGGTGCCGATGTCGCGCCAGTACTTCGATGCCTTCTTGTTCTCGTCGTAGAACCGATACGCGAGGACCGGCGCGCGATGAATGAGCGCCGGGATCACATCCTTGCCGAAGTCATGCGTCGTCTGCTGGTTGGCGTCAGCCTCGAGCGCGCGGATGAGCACGTCGGTGTCGAAGATGTAGACGCCCATCGAGGCGAGGGCGAAGTCACGCGAGCCGGGAATCGTCGTCGGATCGCGCGGCTTTTCCTGGAATCCGGTGACGCGCTCGGTTTCGTCCACGATCACGACTCCGAACCGATAGGCGTCGGTGACCGGCACCTCGATGGTTGCGAGCGTGACGGCGGCGCAGCGGTCCTGGTGGAACCGCAGCATGCGGGAATAATCCATCTTGTAGACGTGATCACCGGACAAGACAACGACGTAGCGCGGGCTCTCGCGCGTGATCGAGTAGAGGTTCTGGTACACGGCGTCGGCGGTGCCCTGGTACCAGTGCTCGCCAACGCGCTTTTGAGGCGGGAGAATCTCAATGAACTCGCCGAGCTCCTCAGAGACGATGTTCCATCCCATGCGGATGTGGCGATTGAGCGACAGCGACTTGTACTGGGTGGCGATGTAGACGCGACGGAGGCCGGAGTTGATGCAGTTGCTGAGCGCGAAGTCGATGATGCGGTACGGGCCGCCGAAGTAGACGGCGGGCTTGGCACGCTCCTTCGTCAGCGGAAAGAGTCGCTCGCCGGCACCGCCTGCGAGGACGATCACAAGGGCGTCGTCGACGGGCGCCGGCATGTGCCGTCAGCTCCTTCGCAGGACGACGCGCGCGGGTGCGCCATCGGAGCCGACGACGAGGAGCGGCAAGCAGAACATTTCGTACACGCCCGGCTCGACGTCGCGGAGGTTGAGCCCTTCGATGACGATGGCGCCGGCGCCCAGGAGGACGTGATGCGCCGGCGCGCCGGGCGTGCGGAATGGCTCGACCGAGAGATAATCGACCCCCACGACTTTGACGCCGTGCTCCACGAGGTATTTCGCGCCGGACTCGGTGACGCCGACGTACTCGGGATGAAACTCCGGGGAGCCCCACAACCGTGAGTTGGAGGTCTTGATCAGCACGCGGACGTCTTCGGACAGGTTGAAGGCGGCGAGGTCCTCGGCGGTGACGCCTTTGCGCGATGTCACCTCAATGACGCGTGCACGGCCGAGGAGCATCTCGAGCGGAAGCGCGTCGACGCCGGGGCCGGTCTCAAAGAAGTGACGGGCGGCGTCGACGTGGGTGCCGCAGTGCGCGCTCATGTGTAGCGACGACACGTTCGAGCTGCCGCCAGTGGCAAGCCGTTTGATCGGTTCGAGCGTGAAGGGCGTGTTGTTCGGGTAGGTCGGGAGCTTTGCGTCGAGGGGGACCGAGACGTCGATGAGCTTCATGGAGGCCGGGCGGAAGCTGGGTGAAAAGAAAGGGATGATAACACACTGCAAGAGGGCCCCGAGCCGCCTGAAGTGCTGGCGCCAGAAGGGTTTGACTTGACCTTCACCGGACGCCTATCATGAGCTGTTTCGTGAACGGCATTATTTTGGGAGAGTCTATTCTTATGAAGCATCGGCGCGGATTCCTCGCCGTCGTCGGCACCATCCTCGCGTTCTCGGCGGTCGTCTTCGCGCAGAACGAGCGGAAGCAAACCGACGCGCAGAAAAAGGAAATTCAGAACATCGTCAAGATCGTCGACGGGGCTGCCACGGGGCAGGCGGTGCCGAATGATCTCGACCTGAAATGGGTTCACGAGGACATGCTGAAGGCGCAAGGGAACAAGGAGTACGTTCCCTTCACCGTGTCGATCGATCCGTCGAAGGCGACCGGTAACGTTGCCGTCTACTGGCGCGTCGTCGCCAAAGACGCTCCGAACGAAGCGTCCCAGACAGGAACGGCCGGCCAGAAGAAAGACGATAAGGAGAAAGACAAGAAGAAGAGCGAGTACGCGTACGAAGACATCACATTCGTACCCGTGACGGCGGGCCAGGCGCCCATGCGGATTTCCCGATCGTTTACGGTTCCCACGGGCGATTACGACGTGTATATCGTGGCCAAGGAAGCCGCGCCGGACAAAGCGCCCAAGAACGCGCCGCCTCCGAAGATATCGCTCCTGAAGCAGAGCGTCGCCGTTCCAGACTTCTGGAATGCGACGCAGCTCAACACGAGCACCGTGATCATCGCGAGCCACATCGAGCCCTTGCCGGCGCCGCTCACACCGCAGCAGCAGGCGGACCGCCCCTACGCGCTGGGCTCGATGGAGATCGTCCCGCTCTTCGACACGAAGTTCACGAAGAATTCGGAGCTCTCGACCTTCATGCTGATCTATAACCCGAAGGTCGACGCGGCGAACAAGCCGGACATCACCGTCGAATACAACTTCTATCAGAAGCCGGCCGGGCAGCCCGAGAAGTTCTTCAACAAGACGTCGCCGCAGAACCTGAACGCGCAGACGCTGCCGCCGAACTTCGATTTCGCGGCCGGCCATCAGTTGCAGACCGGGCAGGCCGTCCCGCTCGCATCGTTTCCGGAAGGGGACTATCGCCTCGAGATCAAGATTACCGACAAGATCGCGAACAAAACGCTGACTCGGGACGTCAACTTCACCGTCACGTCTTAAGGAGCATGCGAAGCACTTTCCTCTTGTCGGCGCTCGTCGGCGGGGTGGTGCTTTCCTGTGCCTCGACGATGGCGTTCGCCCAGGAGGGTCTGCGCCAGCCCCAGCCGGTCATGCACATGGCGTCGCTGGCCCCTGGCTCGATCTTGGGGACCGTGCAAGACGATCGCGGTCTCCCGGTGGCGGGCGCGATTGTGTCGGCACTCGGGACGACGACGGCGGTGGCCGTGACGGATCGATCCGGACGCTTCGAGCTGCGCACCTTGACACCGGGGCCGTACCTCGTTCGGGCGCATCTCTCCGGCTACGTCGCGTCCAGAGGTCAGGTGGTCGAGGTGCGATCGAGCGCCCGGACCGCTTCCTCAATCGCGCTGCACCGGGTGGTCATTCCAGCCTCGGCGGTTGCTCCGTTCGCGATGTCCACGCCAGGCACCTCGGGCACGACCGGGTCGCTCCCGCTCGCTGCCGCCGGCTTGGCTGGCGTTGTGGCGCCCGTGCCGGAACCCGACGCGCCGTCCGACGTTGGGCGTGGTGCGGCCGCAGTCACTGGAACGGGGCAAGATGACGGCAGCGAGAGTACCGGGACGTCTTCGACATCTGCCACCGGAGGTCACGACGACCACGGCGAGGTGGCGTGGCGGCTTCGGCACGCCCGACGCGCGATTCTGAAGGACGTGAACGTTCCTGAGGAAATCGCCGTCGGCGACATGCCGCCGGAGCCGAGCGTCTTCGGCAGCGGCTCGGTCCTCGGCTACGTGGGGACGCCCGCGCGGCTGGCTTCGAGCCTGGTGGCCAGCACGCCGTTTTCCGGTCAGGTGGACTTGCTGACGGCCAGCTCCTTCGAGACGCCGCAGGGACTCTTCACCGGGGACAATTTCTCGCGAAGCATCGCGTACCTGTCTCTGGGCGCGCCGGTCGGCGATCGCGCCGATTGGACCGTCAGGGCAGCGTTGACGCAGGGCGATCTGTCGTCGTGGATCGTCGCGGGTGAGTACACGACGCGCGCTCCCGCTCGTCATCGCTACGATCTGGGGTGGTCGTACAGCACGCAGCACTATGACGGCGGCAATTTCGCCACGCTCAGCGAAGTAACTGACGGGAGCCGCAACGCCGGCGCCATGTATGGGTTCGACACCTTCTCGGTGACGCCGACGGTCACGATCACCTACGGCGCTGCGTACGCGCACTACGATTACCTCGAACATCCGAACCTCCTCAGCCCTCGTGTTTCGCTGACCATCGAGCCCGTGGATCATTTCCGCGTCAGCGCCATGGTGTCGCGCCGCGCCGTGGCGCCAGGCGCCGAGGAGCTCTCTCCGCGGATGGAGAATGCGGTGTGGCTCCCGCCGCAGCGCACGTTTGCGTCGCTCGAGCCCACCGAACCGTTCCAGGCGGAGTACACGCGGCACACGGAGCTGGGGGTCGAGCGTGACATTGCCGCCGCGACGGTGTCGGTCCGCGCATTTCAGCAACACACCGACCATCAACTCGTCACGGTCTTCGGTCTCGATGTGCCGGGGCCGGCGTCGCGGCTGGGTCACTACTTCGTCGGCAACGGCGGCAACATCGACGCGTTGGGGTTGAGCGCCGGCATTCGCGCGTCCCTCGCCGGGCGCGTGCATGGATCGGTTGAGTACTCAACGGTACGCGCACGTCCCGAACAGGAAGAGTCCCCGTACGTCTGGATCTTCACGGGCTTGCCCGTTCGCCCGGGACTCGATCGGATTCACGATGTCGCGGCTTCGGTCGTGACCGATGTGCCAGAGACGTCCACGCGAGTGCTCGTCGTCTATCGAGTCAGCAACGCGTTCGCGCACCCGGGTTTCCTCACATCCGGCGATCATGCGGCGCTCGACTCGCGCTTCGACGTGCAGGTTCGCCAGTCTCTGCCGTTCATGGACTTCAGCACGGCGAAATGGGAGATGCTGGTCGGCGTCCGGAATTTCTTCCGAGATACGGCACCCGATCAGTCCGTCTACGATGAGCTGCTGGTGGTGCGGCCGCCCAAACGCGTGGTCGGCGGCCTGGCGCTCAGGTTCTAGGCCTCTTCCAAGCGTCTCTTCTCCCGAAGAGGTCCGACGATCCACAATATTGAAGGCCGTACTACGCTTGCTTGGAGTGGCGGTGTTTCGCGGCGGGGTTGAATCGAAGAAAGTCGAACATTTTCAAGCGGTTAGGTGATGAAAGCGACAGGTGCTGCGGGGTATGAGGTTTGCTACCTCAGCGCCCGGCAAAGTGTCCCCGTGAGTGTCCAACACGCATCAGTTCGGGGCTGGCTCGGTTGGGTCCGGACGGCGTTTGCGGTCGCCGTCGTCATCCTGCTCATTGCGCTGGGCATTGCCAACATCGCGATGTACTCGCGATGGCACGAGGTCGAAGACGGTGTGCTCTGGGGCGCGCGAGCCGAGGGGGTAACGGCGCTCGACGTTGCCGCCGGGTCCCCTGCCGTGGCGGCCGGTATCCAGCGGGGCGACGTGCTCCTGGCCGTCGACGGATCGCCGGTCGAATCACCTGCCGACGTTATCGAGTTCCAGCACCGCGCCCGTGACGGCGCGCGGCTCACCTACACCCTGTTGCGGCTGAACACACGGCAAGTGCTCGGCGTCTCATTGGCGCCGGCGCCCCGCGGAAGCTCCATGTACTTCGTGCTCGCAGCGGTGGGTCTCTTCACGCTGCTCGTTGGCGCTTCCGTCCGTGTTCGGCGTCCGCACGATCAGGCGACGCTCCACTTCTTCTGGCTGTGCGTTGCGTTCTTCGGCGTCTTCACCTTCTCGTTCAACGGGCTGTTCGACGGGCTCGATTGGGTGTTCTATTGGGGCGACGCGGTGGCGTTCGCCCTGTTGCCGCCGCTCCTGTTGCACTTCACCATCGCGTTTCCGGAGCGACCGGGTCCGCCGGCTGACCGATGGCTCGTGCCGCTCATCTACGTGCCGGCCGCCGGCCTTACCGCCGCGCGCGTCTTCGCGCTGGCCCGGGGGGCCGAAGGCCGCGTTTCGGGGTCGTGGTTGTCGTCAGCGATCGACCTGCTCGACCGCGCCGACTACGTGTATCTGCTGATCGCGTCGGTGGCCGCCCTCGCCGTGCTCGCTCGCGCGTCGCGGGAGATCACGACGATTACGGGGCGACGTCAGCTGCGCTGGATTACGTGGGGGACGGCGCTCGGTGCGGGTCCGTTCACGTTGGGCTACGCGCTGCCCTGGGCGCTCGGCGCCGATCCCCCGCTCGCGTTTCAATTAACGGCCGTGCCGCTCGGCCTGCTGCCGCTGACGTTCGCCTGCGCGATCATCCGGTATCGGCTGCGTGACGTCGAGGTCATCGTCAAGCGCGCCCTCGCATACACCGCATTCTTCGCGGCCAGCGTCGCGTTGTACTTCGCGCTGGCCAAGCTCACGGGCTTTGTCTTCGTGGACGGTGGGGATCAGCACAACTGGGTGATTGCGCTGTTGGCGACGATGGTCATCGTGCTGCTGGCTCGGCCGGTTAAGGACGCGCTGCAGGAGGCGCTCGACCGCGTGTTCTATCGCGATCGATACGACTATCGCCGCGCGCTTGTGGCATTCGCGCGCGACCTGAACAGCGACCTCGACGTCGTTCGGCTCAGCCAGCGCCTGGTTGCGAGAGTCGTCGAGACACTGCTCGTCGATCGGATGGCGTTGATGCTTGCTCCGAGCGGACCCGAAGGCGCGGGGGCGCTCGGCGACGACGAGTCGACTGATTTCGTGGCGATCGGCGATTATGGCTTCGGGGCGCCGGTGCCACGATTGACAAGGCGATCCTCGATGATGGCCCGACTCGATGCGGGCGAGACCGTCGCGCTCGACGACCCGATTGCCGCCGCGCGCTTTCAGGCCGAGGAGGTGGAATTCTGGCGTGATGCCGGGATTTTCTATTTCGTTCCATGTACGTTCGAAGGGCGCGCGATTGCCGTACTGGCGCTGGCACGCAAGGCGACCGAGGAGCCGTTCAACAGCGAGGACCTTACGCTCCTCACCGCCGTAGCGGGTCAGGTTGCCACGGCGATTGAGAACGGCCGGTTGTACCGCCAGCTGCACCTGAAGGCCCAGGAACTGGGCCGCATGCGTGAGTTCAACGACAATATCCTCGAGTCGCTCGACAACGGACTGGTGGTGTTCGACGTCGACGAGCGGATTGTCCGTTGGAATCGGGCGCTCGAAAGCTTCTCCGGCGTCGAGCGCGAGGCCGCGGTGGGGCTGCGGCTGGGCGAGCTCTTCGATGCGCACTTCGTCGAGGCGTTGCGCGCGGCGCGCGCGGAGCATCCCTATGGCGCGACGTTGTACCGCGTGCCGCTGTCGCCGGCGGGCGGCGACGGAGTGAAGCGGCTGGTCAATGCCACCCAAGTACCGCTGCAGAACCCGGGTGGCGGCACGGCGGTCGCCGGGATGATTCTGCTGATAGAAGACATCACGGACCGCGTGCGCCTCGAGGAGCAGCTGCAGATCTCCGAGAAGATGGCGTCGATCGGGCTGTTGGCGGCCGGCGTGGCCCACGAGGTGAACACCCCGCTCACGGGCATCTCGAGCTTCACGCAGATGCTACTCGAAG
>DATKHR010000273.1:0-6921 GCA_035510155.1 Vicinamibacterales bacterium | reverse complement strand
CGGCGCGCGCAGAGCATGAGCGACGCGCCTGCTTCCGCGAGCCCTTCGGCCATTTCCTGGCCGATGCCACGCGACCCGCCGGTCACGATGGCGATCCGGCCGGCGAGGGAGAACAATTCATTGATGGTTGGCACGTTGGCAGGCTTATACTTCCGACCCGCCAAGGGCGTCAACCGGACGGTCGGTAGGCGGGGCGGACAGCGCAGGGCAGGACGGGCAAGAAGGGCGACAATGGAAAAAAGTGGGCAGCTATGACGCACGCACATGCGGTGGTCAACGGCGGGCAGTTCCTCACGTCGCCGGTGAGTGCAGACGATGTGTTCGTTCGTGAGGAATTGACGGACGAACAACGACTGTTCGGGCGGACGGCGGCCGAGTTCATGCAAAGGGAAGTGCTCCCGGTCGCCGACCGGCTCTATCAGCATGACTGGGCGTTGACGCGCGAGCTCCTCCGCAAGGCCAGCGAGCTGGATCTGCTGCGGCTCGAGATCCCCGCGCAGTACGGCGGCCTGGGGCTCGACTTGATCAGCGCGGCCTACGTCGGGGAACAGATCGCAATCAATCCGTCGTTTGGCGGCTCGCTCGGCGCACACACGTCGATTGGCACTCTTCCCCTCGTGCACTTCGGCACGGAGGAACAGAAGGCGCGCTATCTGCCGAGGCTTTCGAGCGGCGAGCTCATCGGCGCGTACGCGCTGACCGAGCCGCAGTCCGGCTCCGACGCGCTGGCCGCCAGGACGACCGCGACGCTGGCGCCCGACGGCCGCCACTATCTCCTGAACGGTCAGAAGATGTGGATTACCAACGGCGGCTTTGCCGACCTCTTCACGATCTTCGCGAAAGTGGATGGCGATAAATTCACCGCCTTCCTCGTCGAGCGTGGGATGGGCGTCGTCAGCGGTCGCGACGAGATCAAGCTGGGGCTGGATGGGTCGTCCACGACCGCGCTGATGCTTGACAACGTGAAGGTGCCCGTCGAAAACGTGCTCGGTCCGATCGGCCAGGGACACAAGGTGGCCTTGAACGTCCTCAACTTCGGCCGGGTCAAGCTCGGGTCGCGGAACATGTCGGGCGTCAAGCTCGCGCTGTCGCACGCCGTGAAGTACGCGAAGGAACGTCGCCAATTCGGCAGGGCGATCGCGGAGTTCGGGCTCATCAAGCAGAAGCTGGCGGGCATGGCCGTTCGCGGGTTCATTGGGGACGCGATGTCGTATCGCGCACTCGGAGACGTCGACCGGGCTATCGAGGCCGGCGGCCACGACCGCGCGGACGGACAGCGCGTCATGAAAACCATTGAAGGCTTCGCGGTCGAATGCTCGATCAACAAAATCTGGACAAGCGAGGCCCTTGCCTGGGCGGTCGACGAGGGGGTCCAGGTGTTCGGCGGCAACGGGTATTCGCGCGAGTTTCCGCTCGAGCGAATGTACCGCGATGCGCGGATCACCCGCATTTACGAGGGGACGAACGAGATCAACCGGCTCCTGATTCCAGCGCGGCTGTTGAAGCAGTTGCCGGAGCTCTTCACACGCGAGACGACCAAGCGGCAGCGGGCAGCCGACGTTCCTCAGGCGCGGGCGTCAGACGTTCGACCGTCGCCCTTGGGCGCGGAGCGCGACTTCGTGGCTCGGGCCAAACGCGCCGCCATCCTGCTTCTCGGGCAGGCCGTCACGACGTACAGCGAAGCGCTAAAGGACGCGCAGGAGGTGCAGGCTCTCATCGCCGACGTCATCATCGAGATCTACGCGGCGGAGAGCGGGATCGCACGCGCCGAAAAAATGAACACGCGCGGCGACGGTCGCGCGAGCCTGGCGGCCGACGCCGCGCGCGTATACGCCAGCGAAGCGTCGGAGAAGATCGCCGCTGGGGCGCGGCAGGTAGCCGCTGCGCTCAACGCACGCCGTGCAGATGCCGACCTGGCGACGAACATCGAGCCCCTGGTCGCGCCTGTGTCGTTTGACGCCATCGCTGCGCGCCGGAGGATCGCGGATGCGGTCATTGAGGCGGGAAAGCACCCCTTCTAATTGCGGAATTGGGGATTACAGGTTGCGGATTGAAAGGCGGGAAGGGTTAGTGGCGCCAGGGGCAGTCTACGCGCTCGTCGTGCTGTTCGCGATCAACCTGATGAACTTCTTCGACCGCCAGATCATCGGCGGTGTCGGCGAAGGCATTCGACGCGAATGGGCGTTGAGCGACACGGCGCTCGGCCTGCTCGGCACGGTCTTCACGCTCCTGTACGCAGTTGTCGGCCTGCCGCTCGGCCGGCTGTCTGACCGTAAGGAACGCCGGATGATTCTGGCGGGCGGCGTGTTCGTGTGGAGCTTGCTGACGGCGGTGTCCGGGATCGCGCGAAACTTCGCGCAGCTCATCGCGGCCCGCCTTGGCGTCGGCGTGGGCGAGGCGACCTGCTCGCCGGCTTCGACGTCTCTCATCGGCGACCTGTTTCCGGCAGGACTGCGCGCCCGCGCGGTCGCGATCTGGATGCTCGGGCTCCCGATCGGCCTCGGCCTGGCCAACATGGCCGGCGGATGGATTCTCCAGAGTTGGGGCTGGCGCAATGCCTTTTACGTCGCGGCGATTCCGGGCCTCTTTTGCGCCCTTTTGGCTGTGCTCATGCGCGAGCCGCCGCGCGGGATGGTCGAGACGCACGCAGTCGGCGCTCGCTGCCGCGCCGGCAACCCCTATCGCCTCGTGCTCGCGACGCCGACCATGCTGTGGGTCATCGCGTCGGGTGCGCTGCACAACTTCAACATGTACGCCCTCGGCGCGTTCGTGGCGCCGTTTCTCGTTCGGTTCCATCGCATGAGTTTTCTGGAGGCCGGTTGGGTGTCCGCCTGTGTCTATGGCTTTTCGGGCATCGTGGGTCTCACGATCGGCGGGATTCTGGCTGATCGCCTGCACGCCAAGCGCGTCGACGGCCGCCTGATTGTCGGCACGGCGGCGATTGCGCTCTCGGCGCCGCTCATGTTTTTCGGCCTGGCCCGCGCGCGCGGCGATGTCGTTGGCTTCGCGCTCCTGATGGGCGCCGGGTCGGGCGTGATGTTCGCCTACTACTCGACGGTGTACTCGACCATTCATGACGTCATGGAGCCGTCGCTCAGGGGCACGGCAATGGCGCTGTACTTCTTCGCGATGTACGTGCTCGGGGCGTCATTCGGGCCAGTGGGCACCGGCCTCGCCAGCGACTACTTCACCTTCCAAGCGGCGTCCGCCGCGGGCGCGGTGGCCCCCTTGCCGTTCGGCGCGATCATGACGGCCGAGCTCCGCAGCCTCGTGGGCGAATCGAAGGGGTTCGATCTACGCGCGCTGGAGCCGTTCCGGGCCCAGGGGCTGCACACGGCCATGTACGTCGTCCCGCTGCTCGCGGCGATCCTTGCGCTCGTGCTCTTTGCGGCATCGCGCACCGTCAAGAACGATGTCGCGAAGCTCCAAACTTGGATGCGGGCGCCGGCTGGGGCAGCGTGACGCTGGTCCTTGGGCCTTGGTGCGTGGTCCGTTCATGCAACTGACCGGCCGGGTGATCGTCGTCACGGGCGCCGGCAACGGAATCGGCCGAGCGTTGTGCCATCGGTTTGCTCGGGAGCGGCCCGCGGCGATCGCCGTGACAGACATCGATCGCGCGAGCGCCGAGCGCGTGGCGCGCGACGTCGGCGGGGACGCGATTGTGGCTGATGTGGCGCGCGAGCCGGACGTGCAACGGCTCGTTCGTGACGTGACCGGACGGTACGGGCGCATCGACCTCTTCTGCTCGAATGCCGGGATCGCTGTCCATGGCGGCGAGGAGTCGCCGAACGACGACTGGCAGCGTTGCTGGGAAGTCAACGTCATGGCCCATGTCTACGCCGCCCGGGCGGCGCTACCGGGAATGCTCCAGCGAGGCGACGGCTACTTCCTTCACACGGTGTCAGCCGCGGGTCTGCTCACGCATCCCTATTCCGCGACGTATGCGGTCACCAAGCACGCCGCGCTGGCGTTCGCCGAGTGGCTGTCCATCGCGTACGGGGACCGGGGAATCAAGGTGTCCGCACTTTGCCCCCAGGGCGTCAAGACCGACATGCTCAAACGCGCCGAGGAGAACACGAGTCGGTTTCTCATCGATGGTGCCCTGGAGGCCGACGCTGTCGCGGAGCTCGTGGTGAGAGGGCTTGAAAGGGAGCGGTTTCTGATCCTCCCGCATCAGGAGGTGGCCGAGTACGCGCGGCGGAGGGCCGCCGATCCGGACCGATGGCTCGGAGGAATGCGGCGGTCGCTTCGACATTCGTAGGTCACGATCCGGCAGTCAGCGCAGCGAGAGCGATGCGAATTCAGGCCGCGATTCTCTGGGAACAGGGACAGCCCCTATCGGTCGAGCCGGCCGTGCTCGACGCGCCGGGACCTGGAGAGGTTCTCGTCGAGATGCGCGCGGCCGGCGTCTGCCACAGCGATTTGCATCCCGCTCGCGGCGAGTGGCCGATGAGGACGCCCGTCGTCCTCGGCCACGAGGGCGCAGGCGTCGTTCGCGAGATCGGCGCGGGCGTCACCCGGGTGGCGGCCGGCGACCATGTCGTTCTCTGTTGGGCGCCGCCTTGCGGCGAGTGTCCGCCCTGTCGTGAGGGGCGCGCGGCCCTCTGCGATCGTGTGGAGAAGGTTACCTTCCGGAACAGGCTTCCATCTGGCGCCGCCCGACTGCACGCGCGCGATCACGACGTTGCAGCATTCCTCGGCACGGCATGCTTCGCCGACTTTGTCGTCGTCCCCGAGACCGGAACGGTGCCGGTCTCGCGAAGCGTGCCGTTCGATGCGCTTGCTACCCTGGGCTGTGCCGTCTTGACCGGCGTGGGGGCCGTCACCAACGCTGCAAAAGCGCAGGCCGGATCGACCGTCGCCGTCATTGGCGCAGGCGGCATCGGGTTGAACGTCGTGCAGGGCGCGGTCATTGCCCACGCGGAGACCATTGTCGCGATCGATCGACGGCCGGCCCCGCTCGCGATCGCGCGGCAATTCGGCGCAACGCACACCATCGACGCCGCCATCGATGTGCCCGCAGGCGTTCGCGATCTCACGCGAGGCCGCGGCGCCGACTTCGTGTTCGACACGGTGGGGAGCCCCGCGACGCTGACGACCGCTCTCACCTGCGCGAGGAAAGGCGGCACCGTTGTCGTCACCGGGTTGTCGCGCGCGGACGCGCAGGGCGCAATCGCGATGTTCCCGTTTGTGATGCAAGAGAAACGGCTGATCGGATCGGTGTACGGATCGGGGCGTCCGCTGGAAGACATCGCGCATCTGGTCGGTCTTTACGAGGAAGGCCGGCTGAAGCTGAAGGAAATGGTCGCGCGCCGGTACGCGCTTGTTCAGATCAACGGCGCGCTCGCGGCCCTTGAGGCGAGCGACGGGGCCAGGGGGGTCGTCATCTGGTAATGGCTGATGGCTGACGAAGTCAGTCGCGGCTCGGCCGCACGATGCGGTCGAAGAGCGTCCGGTCGCTGTCAAAGACGAATCGGAGGAGCAGCCGCGTCCACGAGCGGTGGGCATACAGCGTGTCGTAGAACTCCGGTGCCGCCCGCTTCAGTGCTGGCAGGCGAGACCATGGCACGGTCACGAAATCGTGGTGCTCGTTGTGGTAGCCCATGTTGAAGCACACGCGATTGAGCGGCCCGTAGTACGAGTAGGTCTCCTGGTCTTCCGCGAACACGAAATGCTCTTGAATCCATCGAGCGCCGAGCGGGTGCAGGCCGATCGCGCTAATCGACGAGGCGGCGAGGTAGATGAGCGGTCGCGGACCGACCAACCAGTAGAGCGCACCCGTCGCGCAGATCTGCGTGACGAAGTTCGCGGCGATCCAGCGGTCGAAAAACGAGACCTTCTTGAGCCGGTGCGTGCGGACGAGACCCTGAATGCCGGCAAAAGCCGCCAACCACGCCGCCTTCAGCATCGAGCCTTTGATGACACGTGACTCCAGCGGACCGGGTACGTCGGCGTCATAGTCGAGCTCCCCGAGGTGCTGGTGGTGCAACAGATGATAACGGCCGAACGAGAGCGCGGCGGGAAACACCAGCGGCAGATTCGCGACGATTCCGGTCAGCTTGTTCAGCTGCGGACGCCGGAAGACGAGATTGTGCGTGCACTCGTGAATGAGGACCCACAGGGCGTGATCGATCGTCGCCCCGACGATGTAGGCAGTCGGGAGCCAAATCCACCATCGAGTGCCGCCGACGAGCAGCGAGAGCGCCAGCTGGACGCCGACGAGGGCGATGACCCAAAGTGCGGTGACCGGCGTGGGTCCTGCGAGATCGCGCACCTCGGGATGCGTCTGCAGGATGTCTCGCCGCCGTGTCGTATGGTGCTGAACACGCGCGACGTGAATGTAGTCGGCGCGGGCCATCTCGCTCGATCCTAGCTTACCCCCTTAGCGCTGACTGCTTGAAGGCGTCGCCGTCCGGCGCGGGGCACTCGGAGGTTCAGCCGTCACGCACGAGAAGTTCGCCGCTTCGTCCGTGCTGCCGACCCCCTTCCATCGCGCGACCAGCGGGTACAGACAAAGCGGTCGCGTGCGGTCGACCTTGCCGTTGGTGATGTGGGAGGCGATCAGCTTGTCGGGCGCGACGCCCTTTTCGACCCATTGTTCGAGCGCGGCGAGCGTGTCGAACTGATTCGGGCCCGGCCCGCCACTGCAGTGTCCCATCCCGGGCGCCGTGAAGAAGCGGAAGAAGTCCTTCGTCTTCTCGATGCCACCCATGGTTTTCACAACGCCATCGTAGTACGCGGCGGTGTCCTGAGGCGGTACGACCGGATCGGCCCAGCCCGTGTACATCAGCAGCTTGCCCCCGTGCCTCTTGAACGGCGTGAGGTCGCGCTCCACGGCCTGCATGAAGGGCAGCTTTTGCTCGGCGTACGCCAGATCGCGATCCCAGTCGATTGTTCGCCAATCCCAGTTCGGATCGTGGA
>DATKHR010000272.1:0-1800 GCA_035510155.1 Vicinamibacterales bacterium | reverse complement strand
GAGACCGATAGCGCCAAGGACGACAGTGTCTACAACTCGGCGAAGCACATGCGGGCGTGGTCCGACCAGGTCCGCACACTGAAGGCCGAGTGACGTTGCGCGGTGGCCTGGGTGGTTGTTTCTACCGAAAACCTGGCACAGGTTGTAGCGATTGAGCTTACAGGTCTCTGCTGATGATGTTCACTCCGTCATGCGCCCGAGCATCAAGGCTCTCCTCGCGGCGATTCGGTGCAGCCTCCGAACTCGAGCGGAACTCGAAGGGGAGATCCTAGCAGCCCGTGGTGAAAGTCGATAAACGCTGACGAGTCCGTCTCGCCAGCGTCGTCCCTGTACTACAATGCCGCGCATGTCGATGGGCACGCGTCAGCCTGAACAGCCGCCGATGTGGGTCGCAACCTCCGATTTGCCGTCGTCGCCTGGCCATCCGTTCTATTCGCGGCTGAACGCGATGCTTGAGGCCGAGCGGTTCGACGAGTTTGCAGAGGATCGGTGTCGCCAGTTCTACGCACCGGTCATGGGGCGTCCGAGTCTGGAGCCGGGCCGGTATTTCCGGTTGTTGCTCGTGGGCTACTTCGAAGGACTCGATTCGGAACGCGGTATCGCGTGGCGGGCCGCCGATTCCCTGGGGGTTCGCCAGTTCGTGCGGCTCGGCATCGAGGAGGCGCCGCCTGACCATTCGACGATCTCGCGCACGCGCCGGCTGATCGACATCGAGACGCATCGCGCGGTGTTTACCTGGATCCAACAGCGGCTCGTGACCGCCGGTCTGCTGAAAGGTCGCACCATCGCGATCGACGCCACGACGCTGGAGGCCAACGCCGCGATGCGCAGCATCGTACGCCGCGACACCGGCGAGAGCTACCAAGCATTCTTGACGCGACTGGCCGAGACGTCGGGCATCAAGACGCCGACGCGCGAAGCGCTGGCGCGACTGGATCGCAAGCGGAAGAAGAAAACGTCGAACAAAGACTGGACGAATCCGCACGATCCCGACGCCAAGGTCACGAAGATGAAGGACGGCCGGACCCATTTGGCACACAAGGCCGAGCACGCGATCGATCTGGAGACCGGCGCGATTGTCGCCGTGACCGTACAGGGTGCCGATGAAGGGGACACGACGTCGATGATTGAAACGGTCATCGCCGCGGCGGAACAGGTCGAGGACGCGCAAGCGGACGTCGACGACCCGCAACCGCTGGAAGAGGTCATCGCGGACAAGGGGTATCACAGCAATCAATCGATGATCGATCTGGACGCGGTGGGCATTCGGTCGTACATCGCCGAGCCAGATCGCGGGCGGCGCGACTGGTCGAAAGCGCCGGACGCGCAGGCACCGGTCTATGACAACCGGCGGCGTATTCGCGGGGTCCGCGGGCGTCGCTTGATGCGCAGCCGCGGTGAACGGATCGAGCGCTCGTTCGCCCATCTCTACGACACCGGCGAGATGCGTCGGACGCACCTGCGTGGCCACGAAAACATTCTCAAGCGGCTGTTGATTCATGCCGGCGGCTTCAATCTCGGCCTGCTGGTCCGCTCCATGCTCGGGATCGGCACGCCGCGCGGCTTCCAAGGCCGATTTGAGACCGTGCCAGCCACGATCTGACGGAGACCCGAGTCGGTGCGCTCTTTAATCCGTCGGTGGCGTGTGATTGCGATGAGGCGCGGCGTCGTGGAGACGAGGACCACGCCTTTGTCAACTCGTCAGCGGCGGTGACTTGTACCACGGGCTGCTAGGATACGCTCATCGCGTCCCGCGTGAAGGATACATTCATGTAGGAAAAAACTCGTGCCGGACAAAAA
>DATKHR010000271.1:0-4881 GCA_035510155.1 Vicinamibacterales bacterium | reverse complement strand
CAGAACGAACAGATGCCCGCCGTTCTGCGTGTAGATGCGCCCATTCTGGTCGATCGATAACGGCGTGTAGGCCGCCCCGAGAGCCAGCCTCAGAAACAGCCGCTTGACGTCGGGGCTGTTCATATCGACCACACCAGTGTGGCCTTGAGGGATCACATACGCGTGCCCATCTTCGCTCTCGACGTACACCGTCCGGTTCCCATCCACGACTGGCGCGTTGATAGTGGTTGTCCTTGATCACAATGGAATAGGTGCCATCGTGCGAGAACGCCGCCGGCGTCGTGTCCCAGCCAAAATCGAAAAAGGCCATGACCCTGCCGGTCGAGGCACTGAACTTGACGAGGTGCCCCCGTGCGATGTTGTAGCGCGTGTACGCGCCATAGAGCACGTTCCCGTCGGGCAGGACGGTCGGCGAAGAAGAGGACGGTCAAGGACGTGACCGTCTCCGGGCCGGTTCGTTGTCGGATCGACGCCAATGCGCGCGCCGAAATTGCACTTGCCCTTCTCAGCCCCGGTACATAAATGAAGTCGTTCGCCAACACCCCATGGAAGACCGGCTCCCAGCCACCAACGTAGAAAAACGGCAGCGACTTCCAGTCCGACTGGAAGTCCCATTTCTCCTCGAGCCGGCCGTCTTGCCAGTGCAACCGCTTCTCGTGCCAGATCTCGAACTGGAGGGGATCGTCAGCGCTCTGTGGGAAGCTGCCCGTCTTGAACTCCATGAACACGTCTTGGCCGTCCAAGATTGGGACCTGATAGTGGGCGTCAAGCGCCCCCCCAGTGAATGCCTGCTCATCCGGAACGAACGGGTCGTAGACAATATCGGCCAGCTTCTGGTCGATGCTCTGTCCCACAACATTGATGGTGCCGGTGTGCTGCGGATTCTGCCCCCATTGGGGCCAATTGGCGCCACGCTGTGCCGACAGGGTTGTCAATCCGGGCAACCCACTTCGAAGGGTAACTGCCAACGTGCAGAGCACGACGCCTGTCAAAGCGCGCTTCATCGCTGCCTCCCTTCACAGGATTTCACTCCGGGGCTGCGCCAGGTCCCGCAAACGCGGTGCCAGTGCGACGTGCCGGCCTGCGCTCGAGATTGAGCGCCCTCGTCGGAAGGACTGACGGACTCACGGTCGGTGCCTGGCAAAAGAACAGGAGTCGAGGAGAAAATCTTTAGCTCGAAGGGTCCACGCCGCGACCCGCGAATAAAGGACGTAAGCGTCAGACGAGGTCAGCCGTTTTGCGACCATCGAGGGCGAAGCTCGCGGCGCCCGTTTGAGTCTCTTCTGGCGAGCCGGGCAGGAACCGCGCTACGCTCCCATTTCCCATGATCCATGAGTTACGCCGCACGCTGACCCTGCGCGATCTGATCTTCATCGTTGTTGGCACGGTGATCGGTTCCGGGATCTTCTTGACTCCCGGCGCCGTCGTGCGCAGTGCCGGCTCGGGTGGAATGGCACTGACGGTCTGGGTCGTTGGCGGCGCGCTGTCGCTGCTCGGCGCGCTCACCTTTGCCGAGCTCGGAGCCGCCAACCCTGACTCGGGCGGCATGTACACATACCTGCGCGACGCGTTCGGGCCGCTGCCGGCCTTTCTGTACGGATGGACGATGTTCCTCGTGATTGGCAGCGGATCGCTTGCGACTCTCGGTGCGGCGTTTCCTCGCTATGTGAGCGCGCTCGTGACCCTGTCGCCGGCCGCGTCGAAGGCCATCGCAGTATCGATGATCGCGTGCGTCACCGCGCTGAACATCCGCGGCACCCGGCAGAGCGCCGACGTACAGGGAGTGGCAACGGCTGTGAAGGTCGGCATCATCGTGCTGCTCGCGGCCCTGCTCATCGCGACGACTGGTCGGGGAACGCGCACAGACGTGTGGTGGCCCGAGCGCCTGTCGGTGTCAACGCTCGCGGGCGCAGCGACGGGCATGATCGGCGTCCTCTGGGCCTACGAGGGGTGGCAGTACGTCACCTTTTCCGCAGGCGAGACGGTCGATCCACAGCGAACGTTCGCGCGAGGCATCGTGATCGGCACGACGCTGCTCGTCGGGATTTACGTGCTTGCCAACGTGGGGTACCTACGCGCGCTGGGTGTCGACGGCGTCGCGTCGAGTCAGCGTGTCGCGTCGGACGCGGCCGGCGCCGCGCTCGGGCCGGCGGCAGGCAGAATCCTGGCTGCCGTCATTCTCGTGTCAATCTTCAGCGCCGCGAACGGTCTGACCCTCACGTTGCCAAGGCTGTTCTTCGCGATGGCCAGGGATGGCGTCTTTTTCGAGCGTCTAGCCACGGTGCACCCGACGTTTGGCACGCCGGCCGCGGCGATTCTCGGCACGGCGCTGTGGTCCGCCGTGCTCGTGCTGTCCGGATCGTTCGAGCAATTGCTGACCTACGTCGTTTTCATGTCGTGGCTGTGGTTTGCCGCAGCAGCACTGTCGCTTGTTGCCTTTCGCCGCCGCAGACCCAAAGCGCGACGGCCGTTTCGCACGCCCGGCTATCCGCTGACGCCGGCGCTGTTCATTTGCGCGGCGGTCGTGATCGTCATCAACACGATTGTGGCGCAGCCCGCGCAATCGCTCATCGGGCTCGGCATCGCGCTCGCCGGCGTCCCCGCATATGTGGTCTGGCGGCATCGTTTCCGGGCAGATGGCGTCGAAGATCGCAAGCTGACGATTTGAACTTTGCCCGAGAAATGGCCGACAATTGAGCGGGGCGGCCCGAAAAGTCATGAAAAGAGTCGAACGGCGTCATTTGAAGGAGAACGAGCTCCAGAACCTCGCTCGCCAGGCTCGCGAAATGTACGAACGGCGCAAGCGCGAAACGACCATGTTCGCCGCCATTGCCGTCGTCGTTGGGGCCGTCACGGTCGGTTACATCGCCTGGCGGGAGCGAGTGCAGGGGAAGGCCCACGCCCTTTTGGCAGACGCGACGGTGGTGCTCGATGCACCCGTCAGCCCTCCGCCCGCGCCGGGGCAGCCTGCGCAAGGCATCCGGTTTGCCACTGAGCGCGAACGCGCGCAAGCGGCGCTGACGAAGCTCAAGGCCGCCGCCGATGCCTATCCGTCGACCGATGCCGGCCTCTACGCACGATATCAGGAGGGCGCCACGTGGATGGCGCTCGGCAATCCGAACCAGGCCCTAGCGGCCTACCAACAGGTGATCGACCGCGACGCCAAGAGCATCTACGGCCAGATGGCTCGCCTCGGACTGGCCGAGGCGCAGGCACGCATCGGTCAGTACGACCAGGCGATCAAAACGTTCCAGGATCTCTCGCAGCGAAAGGATGGCCCCCTGCCGGTCGACGGCATTCTGATGCAGCTTGGCCGCGTGTACCTCGACGCGGGCAAGCGAGCGGAAGCACAACAGACCTTCAACCGCCTCGTCGAGGAATTTCCTGATTCGCCGTTCAACGGCGATGCGAAGCGAGAGTTGGACAGCCTGAAGAAGACCTGACCAGTGAGGGCTCTAGCGCTGCCCGACGTCGTTCCTGAACCGATACGACAGAATCTTGTAAAGCAACTTCGCGCACATGAAGTTCGGCGCGACGTTCCCGGCAATGGGCGACAGCTCGACGATGTCGCAGCCGACCACCGTCCGTCGTTCGATCACGCGCCGTAGAAGCGCCAGGGTTTCGTACCAGCCCAATCCGCCCGGTTCGGGCGTCCCCGTGGCGGGCATGATCGCAGGATCGAATCCGTCGACATCAATTGTGACGTACACCGTCTCGCTCAGAGAATCGACGACCCGGTCCATCCAGTTCCGCTCGTCCCGCATATTGAAGTCATAGAAGATCGTTGTCGGCAGCGTGGCCGCCGCCGCCGTCTCCTCGGGTGAGAGACTCCGGATCCCTACCTGTGTGCCGCGCGCGTAATCGAGGACACGGCGCATCGCGCACGCGTGACTGTACGGCGTGCCCATGAACCGATCCCGCAGGTCCGCGTGCGCGTCGAGTTGCAGCACCGACAATCCCGCATGTTTCGCGGCCAGAGCCGCGACGACCGGCGGCGTCACGGAATGCTCACCGCCGAGTACGACGGGGAACTTGCCCCGGGCGATGATCTCATTCGCCACGCGCCCAATCTCGCACACGACCTCTTCCATCGTGCCGAAGGGGAGCTCCATTTCAGGGAGCGTGACGATGCCTATGCTGTGCACGTCCGTCTGCATCTCCTCGTCCCACAACTCCATGTGCGACGACGCGACGAGGATCTCGTGCGGGCCGTTGCGCGTGCCCGGCACGTATGAAGTCGTGCGATCCAGGGGAATGGGGAGGATGACGACGCGAGCGGAGTCGAAGCTAGCGGTCGTGGGCGTGGTGCCGCCGAACTCGCCGACGGCCACACGGTCGTACTCAAACGGCAGACTCATTCACTTCCTCGAAGCGATCGTTCGGAACGGGCTGACCATCGATCGTCATGAGACGGGATGCCAACGAAAAGCTCGGCCTCAGGCGGGCGGCGGCCAGTGGCGCCGCCGTGGCGACGAGCGCACTGGCCAGCAGGGGCAGCGCGATGGTGGCATCGGCCTGAACAGAGACGCGGGCAGAGTCCGCCGCGAGCTTGCCCCAGCTCTCGGCCTCTTCCAGACTGGAGCCCGAGGCGCCCCCGAAATGGGGAACGTCGGTCACGATCTGAAGCGCAAAGCGGTGGCCGGTGACCTCTGGACTGTAGAATTCGGCCTGCACGCTGGCCTGGTTGATGAAGTTCTTCGGAGTACCGCCCCCGAGGACGACGGACGCCGTGCGGGGCCGCCGGATGACGAGGTTGGCCGACTCGACAATGTCCCCGATGATGTCGATCTGACCGGCGCCAGCCGCCTTCTGCCGCGCCTGCGACAGGCCCATGCCTACTGACGAGTCCGCGATGGCCGGGCAGAAGATGGGCACATTGGC
>DATKHR010000270.1:0-24792 GCA_035510155.1 Vicinamibacterales bacterium | reverse complement strand
ATGGCGAGACCGACGTGAGGAAGCGCCAAGCGCTGGTCCGCCAGTTTCAGGACGATGAGCGGGTACCTTTTTTCGTGCTCTCGCTCAAAGCCGGCGGCTCCGGCCTCAATCTGACAGCCGCCTCGCACGTTATTCACTTCGATCGCTGGTGGAATCCGGCCGTGGAGAATCAGGCCACGGATCGAGCCTTCCGGATCGGCCAGACCAAGAACGTGCTGGTGCACAAGTTCTTGTGCCGTGGCACGGTCGAGGAGAAAATCGACCAGCTGATTGAGTCGAAGCGACAGCTGTCACGGGATCTGCTCGAGGGCGGCGCGGAGACGCTGCTGACCGAGATGGCAAACGACGAACTGTTGAAGCTCGTCGCGCTTGATCTGCGGGCGGCCGCGCAGGAGTAGCAGGTGGAGTATTTCGGTTGGACGACGTATGTACGAGTCGCGCTGCGCCGTCAGCAGGCAGCGCATCGACTCGCCAATCTGAGGAAGAAGGGTCATGAGGTTTCGCCCGTCCTGATCGAGGGGCGGAAGATCGCGACCACCTTCTGGGGCAAAGCGTGGTGTCACAACTTGGAGCGCTACAGCGATTTCAGCAGTCGCCTTCCGCGCGGGCGGACGTACGTGCGCAACGGATCCGTCATCGATCTGAAGATGTCGCCTGGCACCATCACGGCGCTGGTGAGCGGCACGGACATTTACGACGTTCGGATCGACGTGACAGTCGTGTCCAAAGCGCGCTGGCGCGCCATTTGTCGGGACTGCACAGGCGCCATCGACTCGCTCGTCGAGCTGCTGCAGGGGCGGTTGTCTGCGAGCGTCATGGCTCGCATCTGCGAGCCAACGACGGGGCTGTTTCCCGCACCAAGGGAAATCTCGTTCCGGTGCAGTTGCCCAGACTGGGCGTTGATGTGCAAGCACGTCGCGGCCGTGCTGTACGGAATCGGCGCGCGGCTCGACGAACGGCCGGAACTGCTGTTCCTGCTCAGAAGCGTGGATCAGCAGGATCTGATTACAAAGGCCGAGACCGGCTTGCGGCCGGCGGGGAACGCAGCTCGGTCCGCAAAAGTTCTCGAAACCGACGATCTGTCTCAGATCTTCGGCATCGAGATGGCGGAGTCCCAGCCCGGAGCCCGCACTATTTCGCAAACATCGCGGCGAACGGGCGTGCGTCGAAGACAACGCGAATCGCGGAAATCTTATCGCCCGTGACGTGGTGCCATTCCGCGATGAAGGCCGTGGCGGCCGGCGTTTTGGTCACCATGTCGTACAGAAGGCACACGTCGTCTCCGTCGACGAACATCTTCTTCATGTCGACGCGCTCAACAACGTGATGCAGTTTCCTCAGCGACTCGAGGTACGGGTCCGCCTGATGAAACGTCTCGATCGGACCTTGAAACGAAAGATCGCTGTCAAGGAATTTTCGCGCAGCGACAAAGTCGCCCTTTCCCATCGCTCCAATGAACCCTTGCACGATGTCAGCAGCCTTTGCCATGAGCGTCTCCCTGGCCGCACTATGCTCCGCCGATCGCCATTGCACAATGACCGGGCGTTCGTCTCTTTATGCCGATCGTTCAGATGCGTTGACGCGACCACGCTCGGGAGTGAGAATCAAACCCAGATGAACAAGCTCAACGGTTCGATTCGGGGGGATGAGGTGAGCGAGCTCCTGCGGACAGTACGTTTCCGCGGCGCCGTGTTTTGCCGATCTGAACTGAGCGCGCCCTGGGGCTTCTCGGTGACGGGCCGGGACTTCGCGTCTTTCCACATCGTGACGCATGGAAGATGTTGCCTGGACGTCCAAGGCCTTGACGGCCGTTTCGCGCTGTCCGAAGGAGACCTCGTGATCCTGCCCGGGGGCCATACGCACACGGTTCGTGACTCGCCGTCATCGCCCGCAACGCGATTGGAGGAATTGATCGCCGGAAGCGGCATCGACGCGAACGGGACGTTGCGGACCGGCGGTGGTGGGGCGGTGTCTGTGCTCATCTGTGGCGGGTTCCGCTTTGAGGATGGCGCGACCCACCCCGTCGTAGCTTCCCTGCCTCCCATCATCCATTTGAGGGGACGGACGCGCGGAGTTGAGAATTGGCTGGGGCTCACGCTCGCGTTCCTCGCTGAGGAGGCCGAAGCTGGGCGGCCCGGCGCAGAGCTCGCGGTGACGCGTCTCGCGGATCTGCTGTTCATCGAAGTGCTCCGCACGTATTTCTCCGCGACAGAAACGTCGAGAGTGGGGTTGGCTGCAGCTCTCCGCGATCCTCAGATCGCTGCCGCGATCCTGACCATCCAGCGCGAACCGGAGGCTCGTTGGGATGTCGGCAACCTCGCGCGTCGCGTCGCGATGTCCCGCACGACGTTTGCCACACGCTTCAAGGCGCTGGTTGGAGAATCGCCCTTTTCTTATGTGACCCGCTGCCGAATGAGCAAAGCCACGGCGGCGTTGAGATCTGGGACCGCAAAGATCGCTGAGGTTGCGTCGCGCGCCGGTTATGATTCCGAAGCGAGCTTTGGCCGCGCGTTCAAGCGATGGACCGGAACTTCTCCGGCAGCGTTCCGAACCGGAATCGAGAAAGCTCAGCGTCGGCCTCGCCGGTAGTTCGGATGCCCCTCAGCCTTAGCCGAAGCCTGGTTCGACTCCGCGGCCGTGGTCTGAGCGACGAGTCGCCCCGCCTTTCCGATGAGAGTCGTTGGTACACCGAGCACACCGCACTGCTGATCAGCACGCTGAAATGGGCGCTCCTCGGCGCCGGTGCCGGCCTCTGTGTCGGTTTGGGAACGCGTGCGTTCTTGTGGTCCCTGCCCCGTTCGGCCGACCTGGCGCGCGCCCTGACGTTCGGCCGCATCCCGGTATTCGCGCTCCTGCCGCTCGCGCTGCTCGCGTGTGTGTGGATCATCCGCGCCTTCGCCCCCGACGCACGTGGCCATGGAACCGAAGCAGTTATTACCGCCGTGCACCAGCGATCCGGCCGCGTGGACTGGTTGGTGGCTCCAGTCAAACTCAGCGCCACGGTCGTCACGCTCGCCTTCGGCGGATCGGTTGGTAAGGAAGGGCCGGCCGCCCAAATCGGCGCGGCGCTGACGAGCCTGTTTGCCGATGTGCTGCGCCTGCGTGACGAAGACAGAAGGCGGCTCGTCATCTGCGGTCTGAGCGGCGGCTTCGCGGCTGTCTTCGGCACACCCGTGTCCGGGGCGTTGTTTGGAATCGAAGTCCTGTCCCTCGGTCGAATCGAGTACAGCGTGATCTTTCCTGCGCTGGTCGCCGGCATCGTCGCCCACTTGGCCTGCGGCGTCCGTCCGCCGTTCCCGGTACTCGGTGAGGCCTTTGCTGACAGACACCAGGTGAGAACCATTGTGATTATGGTGGCGGCTGGCGCGTTGTTCGGTCTTGTCGCGCTGCTGCTCATCGAGTCATTGCGGTTTGGCGAACGCGCGCTGCGCCGCTTCGAGCACCACCCGTACTTCGTGGCTGCCGCGGGCGGCAGCGCTCTCGTTCTGTTGTACGCCATCGCTGGCGATACCTACGCAGGTCTTGGAACGGAGACGATCAACGGCGTACTTGCAGGGACGATGCGAGTTGGAGCCGCCGCGTTCCTGTTCAAGATTCTGGCGACCTCAATCACGCTGGACTCCGGCGGCAGCGGCGGGATCGTGACCCCTATCTTTTTTATCGGGGCAACCAGCGGTGCGGCGCTCGCCCCGATCTTCGGCCTGCCCGCAACGTTCCTTGGGGCGGTGGGATTCGTGGCGGTACTCGCCGCAGCGGCGAACACGCCAATTGCCGCGGCCGTCATGGCCATGGAGCTGCTGCCGGCTCCCGAGAGCGTCTACGCCGCGCTCGCGGCGTCGACCGCGTTCCTCATGGTCGGGCACCGAAGCGTCTACGCCAGCCAGAAGATCGGTTTGTCGAAATCTGCCGGCCTCGACATCCAACTCGGCGGCCCGATTGGCGACGTCAGCCGCTCGGACGTTCGCATCCGGAAGGGGAGCATCACCGAGCGCGTCCTCGCCTGGACCACGCGCGACACCTCGCGCCCGAACAAGGATGAGCCCGCTTGAGCTATGGAGGCGGCGCGGCTGCGGAGCCCGCTCGACTACTTCTTGGCGCCAGCCTTCCGCTTCGCGGCGCCCCTCGATCTTCCGGCAGGCTTCCTCTTCGATCCCTTGCGAGCCGCGGCGCTCTTTCTCTTGGCCACCGCTTTTTTCTTCGCCGCCTTCGCGGGCTTGCGCGCCCCGCTCGATTTGCGGGCGCTCGACGACTTCGCCCGGGCGCCACCCGACGGCCTCCCGGCCGGCGTGCCCGTTGCCGGTGTGTGACCCTCTCCCCCGCCAGTTGCCGGTTCGTCGCCCAAGTCTTCGGACGCAGCATGTTCTCCCGTCAGCTCATCGTCCGGCATTTCCACTCCGTTGTCGAAATCGTCCTGCATGATGCCCTCGTTCCGGGGTCTGACTCCCGGGGGTCAAAGTTAGGGTCAGATTCAGTCGGGCGTTAGTCTGATCGAAGCGCGAAGGCGACGTCAAGCTTCATCGCGCTTTCTGATTACTCCGGGGGGCCTTTTCCCCGGGCGCATAAAGATCCAGAATCTGATCGATTGCACGGCGGCAAACGGCGCAGAACCCCACGTGGTCCCGCGAGAACATGATGCAATCCGACTGGGGCCGGTAGTAGCCACGCGCCTCGTAGTTGGCCCCTTCGAACGCGCCGACCCGGTGCGCGTGCGGCCCTTCGTCCAGGAGCTGGGTATCGCGCCGTTCCTCCTCTCGAAAGAGGGCATCCATCTCGGCTTCTGGCCGGTTCGCTTCACGAATCTCACGCCGCCGCCGCTGGATCTCCTTCGTATAGCGCTCGAATTCCTCCTTCGGCCACGGTGTCGGAATCGGCGCGCCCGGCGTGACCAGATTCTTCCATTTGACCGCCTCCGGATCGAGGAGTGCTGTGACATTGGGCTCCCAGGGCTCGACCCGATCGGCCGCCGGCAGGTACGCCACGTCGGACGTGTAGTACTCGTCCGCCAGCCCGGCAATGTGGTGACCGAATTCGTGAACGAAGATGTACGGCGCCCACGCGCTGTCCGCAGCGACGGTGCTGTAGAGACCGTAAATACCCCCTCCACCGTAGGTGGCGCTGTTTGCCAGAATCTCGACGACTTCGTATGGCGCGTTCGCTGCGATGTCTCGAAAGGCTCTGTTCTCGAACGTCAACACGTAACGCTCCGAGTCGAACGCATCGTAGGTCGATCCGACCGGCGATGGTCGGTAGATCCCTTGCGAAGGACGCGAGATGCCCGATTGGGCGGCGGGCGGCACGAGCCCCCAGACATTAATGTCATGCTGTCGCTCCTTGAACGGCGATGTCGCAAACAGCGTCGCCACCAGCCGTCTCGCGTCACGCTCGAACTTTCCTCGCTCTGCCGCCGTATACCCGTCCCCGAGAATCAGCAGATCTAGCTTCGTCACCGGATCGCCGCTCTCGTGCAGCTTGATAAGCGGCCCGGCAGCCGTGGCCGCCATGTTGCGCAGCACGAACTTGTCCGCAGGATCGACGGCAACCGTCCACGCGTCGCGAAACGCATTCTTCGCGTCGCGCTTCTTGATGACGACTCGAACCGGAGCGGCGGGAGCAGGAAACCGGAGCGATTCGGAGAACGTGCGATCGATCTTCTGCGCCTCGCCCGTCGTCTCCCACTCGCCATAGATCGAGCTGAAGCCGCGAGAGTAGAGGATGCGCCCGCTCGCGGCGTCGACGATTTCGAAGAAATACTTCCCGCGGTTGGTGTCGTCGACGGGCCGCATGGGATGACCCGGCCACGGCAAGGGCTCGAGCACCACACGGTCAAGGCTGAAACGCTCCTCTCGCGCGTTCCCGCTGTGGTAAAAGTCCACACGCATCGTCTGCACCGGGCCCGCGGCCGCGCTCGCCGGCCGGCGGTTCGACGCCGCTAGGAAGAGCAACAACACGACCACCTCGAACCCAAGGACCACCGCGAACCTGTTCTTCATCGTCCTCGCTCCGCCCGCCAGCGCTTGTCGATCAACACGAAACGCGTTTCAACCGGACGTTCGACGTCCGTCGCCTCGGGATACTCCGGGTCACCCGGCAACAGCAGCATCCGACGGCCACCCTCATCGACCAATTTTGGCTGTCGCCGGCTGACGCGTCGTGCCCTGGCCCACGCGAACGCATCGTCGACCGTCGCAAATCGCTCGAGCTCCCGAAGCGTGGTCCACGTCGGCGGCGGCAGAATGATCTCACCGCCGACGGCCTGGGCGAGGGCAGCGCCTGGTGTCAGCCACGTGCTGTGGGTCGTCTCGGTCTCGTCATGCGCCGGTGTCTGGTCGAGCGGCGTTCTCGTGGCGAAGAACCGGGTGTCGAACTGGCGAGTGTCAATCGGCGGCGTGACCCAGTGCGCGAAGTGGACGAGCGCATCGAGCGCAAGCCGTGCCCCTTCGCGCACGACCACGGTTCGCAACGTGCGCCGCCTATCGTGGATGTCGGCGCGATACTGCCTGAACCGCACGCGCGCGTCCTCGCTCGCCAAAGAAATCGTCGTGCCGTGCGTGTCGCGCGCGAGCAACACGCCCGCTTCCTCGAACAGTTCCCGCACCGCCGCAATGAAAAATGCCACGGCGTCCGCCCGTTCTACGCCAGGGAGCTGACGCACCGCATCATCAATCCCGTCGCACCACCCATCGTCTCCATCGCGGTCCGCCTCGTCGACCCGCCCGCCCGGAAACACATGGGCGCCGCCCATGAAGGCGGTACTCTCGTGCCGGCGCACCAGAAAGACTTCGGGCCCCCGTGAGCTGTCCCGGAGCAGGACGACGGTCGACGCGGGACGAGGATTGGCGCGAACCGGACCTTCGGGCACGCCGACATCTTACCTTCCCAACCAGAGTGAGCGGCCGGTGAGCTCTTCGTGATTGAGGCCGGCGGCGTCATCGAGCCGGCGGATGAGGGGCGGCAGCTCGACGCGAAACCGCCACTCGTCGCCGCGGCCGCCGGCTGATTCGAATGCGCGCCGCCACGTGTCCCACCAGCGCGCGACGAAGCCGGCCAACGGTTCGACGATCAGCACCTGGTCTCCCCGCCGGGCACGGTCGAGCACGCGTGTGAGCAGCGCGTCCCGCCCCGCGCTGGACAGCTCGTTCATCGTGAACGCGGCGAGAAACGCCGCCGGTTCCCTCGGCAGGGCCATGGCAACAACGTCCGCGCGCCGCGTTCGTGCCCATAATCCAAACTGTCTATACGTACGGGAAGCCTCGTCGAGCGCCCACGCGCTCCGATCGATCCCCAACACCCACGGGACCGGCAGCGCAAGCGGGGCTGGCATCGCGGATCCCGCCAACCCAACTCGGCCCGCCCAAGCCGCGCCGGCCGCGCCAGTTCCGCATCCCAGGTCGACGAGCAGTCTCCGCTCACCTCGTGCCACTGACGGATCCCTCGCGATCCGATCCGAAATCTGCTCCGCGATGCGATCAATGAGCAGAAAGTGCAACGGCCCGTAAAACAACGCAAATGCGGCACGTTTGCCAGCACCGCTCAAGACGCGGCCTTGCGTAATTCTGCCTCGGCGTTCAACGTAGTCAGCCGATAACGCCCTCACGCTTCTCGACACTTCTCGAAAAGCAAGATCCGCAAGGTACCGCGTTTCGAGCGCGCCAAGCCAGTTCTGAAATGCAGTCATGCGCACACGTGAGTGGGATGATCCGATAAGAGTTTAGTAACTCGGTACCTGGATTGCTTGACTCGCTTGATATACACGTGTAGTCCGCGTAGTCTCTTCGCCTGGAGGGTCGAACGATGAAAACCGCTCGCAAGCTCCTTGTTCTACCGCTTGTGTTCCTGACCATCGCCGTTTCCGCGCAGGCAGGCCAACGGCACATCCTCAGCCCGAATCAGCTGACTGCGGCGATGACGCAGAAGGTAACCGCCGAGAACGCGGATCGCGCGTCGGTGCACGAAGCGTTAGGGCGTTCCGACGTCCGCCACGTCGCCGCGACGATGGGCATCGATCTCGACAGGCTCGACGCCGTGGTCAACACGATGCAGGGCGCCGATCTCGAGCAGGCCGCGTCCACCGCCCGCGAAGTCAATCAAGCGCTCGTCGGCGGGTCGAGCGTGACGCTGTCGACCACAACGATCATCATCATTCTTCTGGCGATCATCCTGATCGTCGTCATCGCCAAGGATTGACGGCAGCCGGTTCTCCTCTCCAGTGATCCTCACGCTGCTCACTGCGCTTTCGCTCTCATCGACACCAGTGATCGACGTGCCGTTTCTCCCGCAGACCGAGGCGCTCTGCGGCGGCGCGTCGGTGGCGATGGTATTCAGATACTGGGGCGAGACACGTGCCGACGTCCGGCAGTTCACGTCGCTGGTGGAGCGCCGATCTGGCGGCGTCGCCGGAATAGCCAACGACACGCTGGTCGCCGCGGTGCGTGCTCGAGGCTGGCGAGCCGAGCCGGCGGGCGGTTCGATTGCCGCCCTCGCCGCGAGAATCTCTGCACGTCAGCCGGTCATCGTCCTCCTCGCCGATGGACGCCATCGCTACCACTACGTCGTTGTCGTCGGCATCACTGACGATGGGCCGCGTGGCGGGGTCATCGTCCACGATCCTTCGAGGGGCCCGTCGCAAACGATCGACGTGTCGAAGTTTGCCAGGAGGTGGACCGCATCCGGACAATGGTCTCTGGTCATTCTCCCCGGCGAGACCCCTGCAGTCAGCGACACCCGAACAGCTGACGGAAAAATACCGGGAGAAGATGAAGCCGACCGTGTGCCGTCGAGCTCGTGTGATCTGATGGTCGCCAATGCCGTCGCTGAGACGCATTCACGTGGTCTTGACCATGCGGACGAGATCCTGGGTCCGCTCCGCGCTCAATGTCCTCTTTCCGCCGGGCCGGCGAGGGAGCTTGCCGGCGTCCGCTTTGCCCAGCGCCGTTGGCCGGAAGCCGAGGCGCTGGCTCGAGAGGCTATCGGACGGCAGCAGGACGATGAGTTCGCGCATCTCGTGCTCGGTGCAAGCCGGTTCATGCAGGACGACCAGGTCGGTGCGCTCCGCGCGTGGAACGAGATCGGGCAGCCTCGGCTCGATCGCGTGAACGTCGAGGGTCTTCGACGATCCCGCTATCAGACAGTCACCGACGAGCTGGGTCTTGAGCCCCCGGCGGTCTTGACGGCTGACGAGTTTCTTCGCGCGAGGCGTCGGCTCGACGAGTTGCCCACTCGATCCAACGCGCGGATCGCACTCAAACCAGAAGACGATGGCTTCGCGTCGGTGGATGTCGTGATCGTCGAGCAGCCCGGACGGCCGCGCGGGTTCGCGGAGTGGGTGGGCGCGGCGGTCCGGACCGCCGTGGACCGCGAAATCGGCGTGGCCGAGCCTGGATTCACTGGACAGGGCGAGCTCTGGTCTGCGAGCTGGCGATGGTGGAGCAACCGTCCGCGGGTTGCCGTGGGCTTTGCGGCGCCTCGCGTCGGCGGGCTTCCCGGCGTCTGGCGCGTCGAAGGCAGCTGGGAGGTTGAAACCTACGGCGCGGGCGGCGCCCGTTTCGCGCGCGAATCCAGGGCCCATGGCGGCTTGACCGTGAGCGATTGGCTGACGGGCAGCGTTCGCTACTCCCTCGGCGCAGGATTTGACGCGTGGGACACGGGAGTGCGAGCCGCCTCCGTCGGCGCGTCGCTCGAAAAGCGCTGGCTCGACGATCACGTTGCCCTTCGCGGAACCGCGACAACCTGGTTGCCGATCGCCGCCAGGACCACCACGCCCATCATCACGCCGCTGGCTGCGCCCGGCTCCAGCGCGTTGTCGACACATTTCAGTGCGCTCAGCGCTCGTGCCTCCGTGCAGTCCACCGGCTCCGCACATGTTTGGCGCTACCAGGTGGCATCGGGCGCGGAGCAGGTCAGCGACGCCGCGCCCTTGACACTGTGGCCTGGGGCAGGCGAAGGCCTGGCGCGCGCGCCGCTCCTCCGCGCTCATCCGCTCCTCGACAACGGTATCGTCGACACCGGCGCCGCATCGGTGTTCGGGCGGTCGGTGCAGTACGGAACCGTCGAGCTTCAGCGCTGGTTCGAACGACCAGCGATCGTCAAGCTCGGCCTGGCCGGATTCGCGGATCTCGCCAGAGCCACGCGCACGGCAATCCCCGGAGAGACCGTCGGACAAACCGATCTCGGCGCCGGACTCCGCGTGCGGCTGCCGGGCGCGGAGCACACCCTCCGAATCGATCTGGCGCACGGACTCCGCGACGGCGCCAACGCCCTGACCATCGGTTGGGCGTATTGACCGCCCCGTCTCGGGGCGTATGAGCCTGCGGCCAGATTCATGCCGGACAGCCTTCCGACGAATCGTGGCGCACGTGCGACTATGGCGCGAGCGGGCTCGCGTGAGACGCGACGGCCTGCCATCGGCCGCCTCGCTTGATGAAGACGTCCGTAAACCGCAGACGTGTGCTCATCGCCTTGCCATTGACCACGCCTGTTGCGGCCGTCCGGCCGCGCACAATTGCGGTTTCTCCAATGACCGTCACGCTGACATCGTCGACGGTTGACGTCTCCACGACGAGGCTCCCTTCATCGAACGCGTTGTGGAGGACCTCGGCGCGCGACAGGATGCTCCCGTCCGTATGAATCACTTTCCATTCCGGCGCCAGCACACCTTCGATGAACGCACGATCCCGCGCTATCCACGCCCTTGCGAGCTGCTGCTGAATATCACGAAGCCGGAGTTCATCGTCGCTCATGGAGCACCTTCGACGCGTCGTGCGTGCCTGTGTGCCACGCAGCCGGCGCGCCGCGAATAGGCTATAGATTGCGCGTCGCCAGTATCTCGTTCGCGGGCGTTCGATCGCCGGTGCAGCTGATGAGTCGTGGCGCCGTCAAAGGGGTGAGCGTGTAACCGAGCTTCGAATACAAGTCTTTGATGCGCCGGGTTGCTTGATTCGACAATACGACGGGGCCTCGATGCTTGGCCAGCCATTCGGCGGTTCGGACCTGTGCGTCCCAGCCGAACCCCTCTTTCGAATACTGCCGGAACTCGACGTCATACGGGGGGTCGGAGTACACAAAGTCGGTCCTGTCGAGCGGCAGCGCCTCGAAGTCGGCATTGAGGAACTCGAACCGCGAGAACACAGGCCTGTAGTCGCTGAAATCAGGACGGTAGTCGACCCTCTTGTACTGGCCGAATGGGACGTTGAAGGCGCCCCGTTGGTTGAAGCGGCACAGACCGTTGTAACCTGTGCGATTGAGGTAATAGAAAAGGCACGCGGCTTCCAGGCTGTCGCCTTCTCCGGCAGCAAGCAGCGCGTTGAAGCGCTCACGCAGCCTGTAGTAGGCCCTTTCCTCGTGCGAGAGCGGCAGGTTCACGGTGAGACCACGCTGCACCCATCGATAGAAGTTGATGACATGCGGGTTCACGTCGTTGAGTAACGCTCGTTGAGGCATCAGACCGAGCGTTACCGCCAGGCCGCCGCAGAACGGTTCGACGAGACGCCGGTTGCGATAGGGAGCCCACAAAGGCCGCAGATGCCGCACCTGCCATCGTTTGCCGCCGGCCCATTTGAGGGGCGGTCGCATGCCGGATAGGTCTGTTTCAGAACAACCAGGCGCCACGCGCCATGAACGCCGCCACGAAGACGATCGTCACGACGAGCACGACCTCGGCCGAGTTGATGCGGCGGAACATCTGCACCGAGAATCGTGGCAGCGCCTCTCCGCGCCGCCGCGCTGATCGCACCCGAATGAACGTCATCATCGGCGTCAACTCGAGCGCGAAGACCAGCCCGAAGAGCGCGAGCTTGACCCAGAACAAGCCGTTGTGCCAGTAAAAGCTCGGCTCCTTCCCACCAAAGAACACGCGTCCCAGACCAGAGGCGATCCACAGCCCCGCCGCGGCGCCCCACAGGTTGTCCGCCGCCAGCAGTCGGCTCCAGCCCGCCCCGTCGAGAGACCCGGCCAGGGCGCGCCCGCGCGCAAAGACGGCCCCCAGCCCGAGAGCCAGCGTCAGCACGTGGATCGCCGAGAGGAGCGCGCTGATGACCACGACGCAGTCTAGATCGGTCGCCCGATGTGTGGCATCCGCATTGGCCGAATGATCAAGCGGGGAGGGCGCGCCGAACCACCATGAGCGTCAAATCGTCAGTTGCCGCCATGCCTCCTCGGAATGTCCGGAGGTCCTCGAGGCACATCCTCATCACGTCGGCCGCGGGCTGCCGGTAGCACGACGCGAGCAGCCGCCCCAAACGCTCCCGTCCGTACTCCGCCCCCGCCGCATCCCGCGCCTCGGAGACACCGTCGGTATACAGGAGCAGCGCGTCGTCCGGCGCCAGCCGCACCCGTACGGTTGAAAAGCGCTCTTCGCAGAAGAGACCCACCGGAAGACCGGTCGCTTCGATGTCTGACACGCCGTCACGGGTGACGACGAGCGGCGGCGGATGACCGGCGTTGCAGATCTCGATCTCGCCTGACGGCTCGGCCCGCCCTCCCACGAGAGTCGCGTAGTGAGTCGGCAAGGTGCTCTCGCAGAAAACGCGGCTCGCGCGCTCCATCAACGGCGCAAGCCCCAGTCCCGTGAGGATGAGCGACCGGTAGAGCGCGTGCAGATGCGCCATCAGCATCGACGCCGCGACGCCCTTGCCCGAGACATCGCCCAGCATGAAGAAGAGCGCCCCGTCGGTTGAGTTGATGAGGTCACAGTAGTCGCCGCTCACCACTCGCGCCGGATGGTACACGTACGAGATTTCCCATCCATCGACGCGCATGTCGGCTTTAGGCAGGAGCTCCCGCTGAATACGCGCCGCCAGGGCGAGGTCGTCTTCGAGCGCGCGCTGCTCCCGCGGAGACAGGTGATCGATACAGAACCGGACGAGGGGATCGGCGATGAGTCGATCGATCTCGACCGGGTCGTGACAGACCTCGCAAAGACCGTAGGTCCCACCGTCCATCCGTGCGAGCGCTGCGTCCACCTCCACCAGCAGTCTGGCGACATCGCCGGACGGTGTCTTGCCCGCAACAGCGCTTTCCAGCCTGCGGCGGCGATCCATCAACTGATCGCGAAACGTCGATTCAGCAGTGACTTGCATCGTCAAGGTTTCTCTCCCTAGAGTGCGCAGTTCCATTATCCCGCAGACGGCCGTCCCGTGGATTGCGCCTAAAGTTCCAGGCCTGGCCACGCCAGATGCGGGCCGGCGCGCTCTCGAGGCTACTCGCAGCGCAACGAGGTCATGGGATCGACGCTCATCGCGCGTCGGGCGGGGATGTAGCAGGCGGCAGCCGCCACGACCAATAGGACCGCGCCGCTGACGAAGAGCGTCCCGGGATCATAGGTGGTCACGCCGTAGAGCTCGGTCTTCAGGAACCGCGCGAAGCCTACGGCGAAGATCAGGCCCACGCCCAGCCCAACGGCGCCGAAGATCAGCTCCTCCTTCAGGATCATTTTCCCGATGGATGCCGGCGACGCACCCAACGCGGCACGAACTCCAAATTCCCTCGTACGACTGGCGACCGAATACGAGACCACGCCGAACACTCCCACGGCCGCAAGCAACAAAGCCGCGACGCCGAATGCGCTCAGCAACCACGTGCGAAATCTGGGCTTGGCAACGGAGGTGTCGAGCACGTCCGGCATGGTGACGATGCTGGTCACCGGAAGATCTCTATCGAGGCTTCTGGCGATCTCGCGTATCGTCCCGACTAAAGCCGCCGGCGGTAACGGGCTGTTGACGACCAGGTTGACGCCCCAGAATGGGGCTTGAGCGTAAGGGACGTACATCATCGCCCCCGGCTCCTCGGTCAATCGCGCGTCCCGCACGTTGCCAACCACGCCAACGATCTCCCGAATCACATCCGAGTCCGGTGGAAATCCAAACACGAGCCGTTGGCCAATCGGATTCTCATCTCTGAAGTACAGACTCGCGAACGATTCGCTGATGATTGCGACCGGAGGTGAGAGCTCTGAATCCGCGCGGGCGAACAGGCGTCCTCGCCGCAGGGGGATCCCCATGAGATGAAAGTATCCAGGACTGACCGAGACATAGTCGGCGTCGCTCGGGGCTCCGGAAGGGATCGCGGCATGGTTGGCGATGGAGAACTTCAATTTGACGACGCCGTTGGCCAGCGGAACCGGAACGGCAGTCGCTGACTCCTGCAACCCGGGTTGAGCCTGGAGGCGCTCCAAGAAGGCGTTCGAAAAGGCCGTCCACTGTCGAGGAGTTGAGTATCGGTAGCGGGGCAGGGAAATCTCGGCCTTGAAAATATGCGCCACGTTGAAGCCGGGATTCACGGAGGTCATCGTGAGGAGACTGCGCGCCAGCAATCCTGCGGAGACCACGAGGACGGTCGCCAACCCCATCTCCGTCGCCGCGAGCAGCCTGCGGACGCGCAACCGGCCACTCCCGGAACCGGAACGCGCCGCACTGTCTTTCAAGTTGGCTTGCACGTCGAAGTCAGTCGTCAGAAACGCGGGGGCCACGCTGAAAGCAATCGTTGCGGTCAAAGACACCAGCAGCGCGAACCCGAGCACCCAACCGTCGATGTGCACGTTCTGCAGCTCGGGCAGATCCCGAGGCAGGAGCAGGACAAGCGGCTGAGCGCTCCAGGAGGCCAGCGCCACTCCGAGGATTGCACCGAGCGAGCCGAGCACCGCGCTCTCGGTCAGCAGTTGACGAATGATGCGTCCGCGCCCGGCCCCAAGGGCATGCCGGAGCGCCAGCTCCCGAGTGCGAGCCGTCGCTCGCGCCAGAAGCAGGTTCGCAATGTTGACGCACGCCAGGAGGAGAACGAGGCCGACGGCGCTCAACAGCACGAGTAATGGAGTCCTGAGGTCGGCGACGATAGCGTCTTGCAGGGGCGCGAGGTGAAGAGCCCAGCCGCCGTTTTCCGCGGGAAACTCCCGGGCAAGCCTGGCGCTGATTGAGTCCGCTTCCGCCTGAGCTCGCACGAGCGACACGCCAGGGTTCAAGCGACCGACGACGCGCATCCAATGCTCTTCGCGTTTGGGGATCCATGTGCTGAAAAGAGGATCCTGGACGGTCGGAATCCAGATTTCCTGACGGCCGCCTACTGGAATCCGGAAGCTCGCGGGCATGATGCCGACGACGGTGAAGGGTCGATCGTCGAGCATGATCGAGCCGCCCACAAGTTCGGGATTCCCGCCAAACCGTGTGCGCCAGAGCCCTTCACTCAGGAGCACCGCCGGGGCCGCGCCTTTCCGTCCGTCCTCGGCGAAGAGGTAGCGCCCTGCGAGAGGCGTCACGTCGAGCAGCGGGAAAATTTCGGGAGTAACCACGATCGTCCTGACCACGGTCGGATCGCCCGATCCGGTCAGCAGCAGCTCGTGGGCGTTGATGCCGGCGGCCTGAGCGAACACGCCGCTGTCCTGCAACTCCAACAGGGCCAGGTACGAGCAACCGCTCATCTTGACCCCACGCGTGAGGTTGTTCTCGAAGGCGACGACCAGTTGCTCCGGATGCGTGTAGGGCAGCGGCCGCAACAGTACCGCGTAGACCACGCTGAAGATGGCGGTGGTCGCGCCGATGCCAAGGGCGAGCGTGAGAATGGTGACAACGGCAAAGCCCGGAGCGTTGCGCAGCAGACGTGCGGCAAACCCCACGTCCTGAACGAGCACGTCCAGAACGTGCGCGCCGAGGCTCTCGCGGCACTCTTCCTTCAAGCGTTGATAGCCGCCGAATTCGATCCGCGCTCGCCTTTCGGCGTCAAGGCGCGTGAGACCGGAACGCTCCAGGTCGTCGGCTCGATCGCGGATGTGGGACCGCATCTCCTCTTCCATCTCGGCTTCGAGACGCGACCGACAAAAGATCACAGACGCGAAAGAGCGCAGGAGTGCCAGAGGTCTCATGCTTCCTCCCGCTCGGCGCGCAGCGCAGCGTCGATGGCAGCGACCAGCCGGTTCCAATCCGCCGTTTCTCGCCGCAGCCGCTGGCGTCCCGCGGAGGTCAGCTCGTAGTACTTGGCGCGGCGATTGTTCGCGGACGTGCCCCAGCTCGGCTTGAGAAGTCCCTGGCGCACCAGGCGAAACAGGGCCGGATAGAGCGCCCCTTGCTCGATGAGCAGGGCTTGACCCGAAATCTGCTGGATGCGTAACAGGATGCCGTAGCCATGGAGTGGGCCGAGGGAGACGGCCTTCAGAATGAGCAGATCGAGGGTGCCAGGAAGGATTTGAGCGTGGGGCGGCATCGCGTATTCTCCTAAATCAATTAGGAAAATACGCGTTCTCTCCTAAGTTGTCAAGGAAAGAGACGCCCCCCTATTAACCGGTCGCGTTGCCACTGCCGCGAGCCGCCGCCAGCAGATACCGGTGCCACTCGTCACGATGCGTCGTGACGTGCAGTGGCCGCAGCGCGAGCAGCCCCATCCTGCCGATGGACTTCCGCAAATACTCAACCTCTGCGAACGCGGCGAACGCGTCGGGGTGGACCGGGACGTCGAGGCCCGCTCCCCGCGCGACAAGCATCGCTTTTGCCTGAATCGCCAGCTCGAGCTCCACTCGGAGCAGGCAGAACATGTCGACGACCACTTGACCCGGAAACCGTCCTCTCAGATCATTCAGATACTTCCCGAATCGCGTGAAGCTGAAGTCATCCGACTGCACGAGCTGAAGGAGCTCGACATCGAGATCGAGGCCCGCCCCGATCCATTCTCGCGTCGCTCGTTCGCTGTGCCGAAAGACGAGCAGGACCAGGACCGGAAGTGCCACCAACAGGAGCCCCGTCATGGCGAGAGCCGGCAGAAGGAGATGGTTGAACGCCGAGTGAATGCCGATCGCGATGGCCCACGCGGGAAGGTACGCGACCACGTTCGTGACACCACGGCGGTCGCCCCCGGTTTTGGCCACCATCGCAAAGATAGCGGTCGTCGCTCCGTGCAGGACGGCGGTGCCCAGCCCCCGCACCAACCACAGCATCGGCCCCGCCGTTGACAGAGCCCGGAGGAACTGGACGTTCTCCGCGAGCGCGAATCCACAGCCCACCGCGAACCCCACGATCGCGCCGTCGGCCGGAAACCCGACACGCCGTCTCACCAGCAGATAGGCTATGAACACGCCCTTGGCGGTTTCCTCGATGACGGGCGCAACATATCGCGTCAGCGCTTCGTCGGAAAACCGTCCCGTGTGCAAGATGACGTCGTAGCTCAGGTCGCAGAAGACAGCCGCGGCCACGCCCCACACGAGCGCCTTTGCAATTGTGGCGGGTCGCGCCAACTTGAAAGTGTCCATCACGATCAGCGCGACGAGAAACAACAACACCGGGACCAGCGCGATGACGGTGTTCAGGACCATGACCCCTAGCGGAGCACCTTGAGGGAAACCATGAACTCCCGATGTGAAGCGCCGCCCTGCTCCACGACTGACGCAGCACCGGCCGATAGCGTCATGTCGAGATTCGACAGCACGGTCAACCGGAAGTCGAGCTGTCCGCCAACGTCACCCGCGACGCGGCGGACATCGGATGCGTCAAGGTTCGTGACAAGGCCGCCGGCAAACAGAGCGGGTCGCATCCAGGTCGCGTAGAAACCGGGCGTTCCCGCGCGCCGAAATCGAAGCGGAGGAAGATTCCACTCGATCGTGGACTTGCCGAAATTCCGGCCGCTGATCCCGTTGAGCGGGGCACCGGGAAAAGCGTAATACTCCCGGTAGCGCTTCTCGTCGCCTCGGTCGACATAATTGTTGCCAAACGCGCCGAAATAGAAGTTCGCAAACGGTTCGTCGCGATTCTGGGGCGACGCCCCCGCAGCATTTCGGACCCAGATCGACGAATGACCTATCGGAAGCGCGAATCCCCGATCGTAGGTCGCGTACACCTTCGTGTACGCCGACGAGTTGGCATCGTCCAGGCGCACGACGGCAGTCCAGCGCTGTCCCTTCTCATCGTCCACGCTGCCAAGCGAGCCGTGGGCGTCCGTGTAGGAGAGGGAGGCGGCCAGCGAAAAGAGACGATCCACTTTGACGAACACGTTCTGGAATTCCGGCAGCTGATCGAGGTTGCCCGCCACGCGTCCGGACAGTTGCAGATCCATATGCCGCGGCTCGTCGAAGACGAGAACAGATGTATGGCCGAGCCCAAGCGAATAGCCGCGCCGGCTCGTTTTCGTCGGTCCGAAGAGATCGTAAAAATTGGCCTCGTTCAGACTCGCAACGGCCGTCCAGTCGTATCGCCGGTACGCGGCGCGCAGGTGGAGGCGTTCGTCGGTCGGAAGGGTCGCGTCTGGCGAATAGGCCGCCGTAAAGGTTGCGCTGTTGAGTTGGACGGGGTCGGAGAGCGCGACATTGAAGCCATACGCCACGCTGTCCTTGTAGCCGGCGACCACCGGATAGACCGATTCCACGCGCAGCCGCTTGAGCGGCTGGTATGGCGCCTTCTTCGTGATCATCGACTCGATCGGGACCGACGCGGGCGAGCCCACGTTCCAGGTCGCGAGCACGGGATGCTTCTCGACGATTTGCTGGCCGAGAAACGCGATGGCACTCACGTCCTCGAGCGGCGTGACGTTGATAATCGACGGCACGAATCCCGCCCCGGTGTACCGGAAGACAATGAGCGAGCCGTCTCCAAGCTCGATCGGTTCGAAGAAGCCGGTCTCGGCGTTCGTGAGCGTCTCTATCTTGCCGGTATTCAACTCGTACCGGAAGATATTCGACACACCCGTGTAATACGAGCTGCCGTAAAGGTACCGGCCGTCGGCCGAAAAAACGAAGTTCTCCGGAATGGCCGACCCGAAATCGAACTGCGCCGTGGGAGCCGGGTCGTCCGCAAGGAGACGACTCGTCTCCATCACCCGAAGGGTCTGCCGCCCATTGATTTCACCGACCGCCGCCGATAACAGCCTTCCGTCGCCGGATATATCGAGGTCGTACGCGGTTTCTCCATATGGCCACGAGTAGACCGACTGCCAGTCGTGGTACGGATACGGCACCCGCACGAGTGTGCAGATGCCGTTCAGCACGCGCACGCCCCACAGCGATCGGTCGCTCCTGTCGAACACCAGCTCGCCGATGCGCGCATCTTTCAGCAGCATCCGCGCCTGCTTCGTCCTGATGTCGAGCGCCATCAGGTCGCGCCACGCCGTATTGTCAGCCGTATAGAACAGCGTGCGATTGGCAGCGTCGTAGGCGAGCGATGTCACAGTGTATGAGCGCGGCTGCTTGATATCGTGCAAGTTTTCGATCGACCCATCCTCGACCGAAATCGCCCCGATGTAGCCAAGCGTCCCGGGATAGTTCAAGCCCACGTACAGCTTTCCGGCCTCCCGGTCGAGATACGCGCGAGACAACGAGCCGAGCGCGCGGTGCGAGACGTCTTTGTAAGGCGTCGTGGGATATTGACGGATTGCCGCGAGGTTCGCATTCTGGAACCTGCGTTCGAAATCGACCCAGTCCGACCAGGCGCGCTCGAGCGACATGCCGTACACCCGGCGGAACTGCGCGGAGTAATACGCGCGGCTGCCCCGCGTTCGCGACGCCCACCGAATGAGCGACTCGGGCGAGTAGGTGTAGGCGAGATAATCCATGAACCGAGCGCCGTACAGATACGAGTTTGCTTCGAGCCGGAAATCGGTCTTCGTCAATTCCGACGAGAGGCCGAGAGGGTCATAGAAAGTGCTGCCGTCCCTTACCATCGACCGGAAGACCATCTCATCGTACGGCCCTTGTGCCCTCCCAAGCCCTCCGGCCATCCACGTGTCGAGGAAGACGGCAATTCCCTCCAGATACCACCGCGGCGCCGCCCTTCTGGGGCTCGTCACGTAGAAGTAGCCGATCGACTCGGGGTGCTCGGCAGACGGGGCGACTTTGCCGAAGAACAGCCGGCGAAACAGTCGATCGGGACCTGCGGCACCATCCGAGGTTGCCACATGAACCAGCTCGTGGTTCATCAGGTAATTCATCCGCTCGTTTGCGGTGAAGGTCTCGAATGCGAAGCTGAGCGGCGCAATCTTGACGGTCACCAGGTTGCGCGGCACCGACTCGGCGCCGGCGTTGCCGAAGTCGGCGAAGTCCGTCAGGAGAACGGTAATTTTCTCAGACGGCGTGAAGTCGAAGATCTTTCGCTGAAACGCGAGCGAGTTTTCGAACGAGCGGCCGACATGGGGGGCAAGAAACGATTGCGTGGGCTCCAAGTAGGCGAGGTCGAGGTCGGTCGTCTCGATCGAGGTGAGCTGCGCGAAGCTCGTCATCGCGTTGCCGAACACGACGACGAGCACGACCAGAGTAGTGAGGAGCGCGGCGTGAAACTGCCGCAGGATACGACCGAACGCCACCGAGCTAGCGCCTGGACATCAATTACTGCGACAGCGATTGCGCCGCGAGCGCCTGCGTCACCGCTGAGCTTGATAGCGCATTCACGAACGCTGCGCTCGAGAGCGCCTGCACGAACGCGGTGCTTCCAACGGCGTGCATGAACGCGGGCGTCGCCAGTGCGGCCTGGAACGCCTGGCTGGACAGGGCCGCCAGAAACGCCTGATTCGCCAACGCCGTCTGGAAGGCCCGGCTGGCCAGCGCGGATTGGAACGCCTGGCTCGCTATTGCGGCCTGAACTGCCGCCGGTTGATGTGCGAGCGCCTCCTGCACTGACTGGATGGCGAGCGCCGCCTGGACGCCTTGAATGCCCTGGATCGCGAGCGCCTCCTGGACCGCCTTACTCATCAAGGCCTCCTGAACGGCCTGATTGGCGAGAGCCTGAGCGACCGCCGAATTGCTGAGCGCTTGCTGGATCGCTGGGTTGGCGAGCGCTTGCTGAATGGCGGGGACCGCCAGTGCGGCTCGAACCGCCGGGTCGGCGACCGCCTGACGGAATTCCTTGCTCGTTATGGCCTCACGGGCGGCCTTGTCGGTCGTCAGCTTGTGAAACGCGTCGCTCTGAAAAAACGCCTGCAACTCGGGATCCTGGAGCTTGACGTCGTCATTCTGGATCTGCGAAGCCTGGTACCGCTTGGCAGCCCCGATGGTTCCTTCGATCCCTTTACTAACCGGCGGATAGCCCGTGACGGCAAACGAAATGAGCACTACGGCGGCTACGGCCGCTACGCCCCAGAAGATACTTCTGACCATTGTCTGTCCTCCGCCCGCGCGCCACGACGGCCACAGGTATGTGTATTCCTCGGCTATTTGCGCCATGATTCGCCGCGTCAGATCGCGAGGAGGCTCCACATCGCCCAGCCCGTCGAGCAGCCGCGAGACCCAGCCGTGCTCATCCCAGTTCCGATCCCCATTCGTCGTTCTTCGATCTGACATCGTCACACCGCCCAGTCGCTCAACATTTCCGCGAGGCGCTGGCGCGCAGAAAACAGCCGCGACTTGACCGTTTTCGCCTGGATCCCCAGCGCGGCGCCGATTTCGTCGTAGGAAAGCCCAGCAAAATGCCTCAACGCGATCACCTCGCGGTATTCTGTGGAAAGAGCCATCAGAGCATTGCGCAGAGCCGTGTGCCGCTCGATGTTCTCCAACGCATCTGCCGGACCGCTGGCTGCCATGAGGTGAGGCGGCAGCGGTTCCATGGTCCGCGCCGACCGAAGCCTGTTGAGGCACTCGTTCTTGAGAATCCGGTAGATCCAGCCAAAGAATCGCTGACTCGGGTCGAAGCTGTCCAAGTGCACATACGCCTTGACGAATGCGTTCTGCGTCGCATCGCTCGCCTCGTCGTACCGGCCCAGGAGCCGCAGCGCCACATTGAAGAGCGGCTTCTGATAGCGCTTGACGAGCGGTTCAAACGCCTCGGGCTCGCCCGCCAGGCATCTCGCTATCTGTGCAGCGTCGTCCTGGTCGGGGTCTTGGCCTCGATCCTCTTTCCAGTCCTTGTGTAAATACACAGAAGAGCTAACTAAGTTGGTAAGCTTATCTCATCGTGTCGAGCTTGGGTAGGCAGGATCGGCCGCAACCATCGCCGGCGTCATGGTTTCTGACCATTACTCGGCGTGCCGAGGGAGGCTCGCTCGTGGTTTCGGCGGCTGGGCGCCTGGGCAGCCGGGAGGCATCGACGCTGGAGGCGGCGCTCCTGGCTGCAGCCGACGAGAGCCGTCAGGTTGTTCTCGATTTGGCTGAGGTCGACTACATCAGCAGCGCGGGCCTTCACGCCATCGAGCTGGCGGCCGGCCGACTGCAAGCCCGGAACAGGAGTCTCGTTGTGCGTGGCGCGGCGGGCGTCACGAAGCTCTCGCTCGATCTGGCCGGGCCCCTGGTGAACGTCATCTATCAGAGCTGACTGGACGCTGTTGCCTCCAAGCGCTGACATCGAGGCTACTGAAAATTGGCGATCGCGCGCGCTGTGCCTGTAAGCGCGAGAATGTGGAGGCCGGTGTTGGCGCGATCCGCTGCATAAATGAACCCGCGGTCGTCGACGTCGACGTTGTTGGTCTGGATCGCGACCTTGCAATGCCGGTCGGCGCCCGAGCCCACGCAGCGTTCCTCGGTCTTGTCCGTTACGGCCGGGATGTAATACGCAATCTCTTTGGGATGGTACGGGTCGCGGATGTCGACCGCTCGGACCCCCGCGTTGAAGTGGGCGAAGAACATCAGGCGCTTGTAGTAAATCGGCGTGAAATTCTCGTTCGACGAGTGCGTGCCGAAACGGCCGCCGCGACCGCAAAAGTTGCCGCTCTCCTCCGGAACTGTCCAGCTCGCCACTCCGAAGGGTTTTGATTCCGTGGTGATGTCGGCGATCCAGACCATCTGCCTCGCCTCGAGGCACTCGTTGGCAACCGCCTCATCCGTGATCACGACGAAGTCCCGGATGCGGCCTTCCTTATCGTGACGGAACTCTGGGATTTCGACGCCGAGGACCGGGAAAGCCGTGTGCGCGCCGACGTTTTGCGGCAAGTCGAGCCTGCCAACCTGGGGATACAGCAGATTCTCGTTCGTGGGCTCTTTGGGTCCGCTCAAGAGCTTTTGACGATCGACGATCTGCATGACACCGCCTTTGCTCGTCCCGTAGCCGAAGTACACACGGTTGCCCGTCGGACCGGTCGAAATCGGACCGTGCAGATCGGTCGGCACCTCGCCCGACGCGCCGGGCTGCTGTCCCGGGAGTCCAAACGCGCGGATGAACACGGGCCGCGCGGGATCGCTCAGGTCGTAGATCAGCGTCATTCGCGGCGTCCGCCACCCTGGCGCGCCGGAGACGAGATAGGCAATCCCGGAGTCGCATTCCCACCAGTTCTTGTGCGTGCCTCGCAATCCTTGGACGATCACTGTCAGACGCTGAGGTTTGTCCGGCATTGTGACGTCCCAGACTTCCTGAGCGGAGTTCCCCAGGGTCCGCAGCAGATAGATCTTGTTCCTGTCCCCGCGAGGCAGCGTCGCGCCATCGCACACCCGGACCATCTGCGCGCCGCCGGCTTCGGCCCTGCCTGGCTCTCCGGGAATGTGCGCGAGGTACTTCGGGGTCCGTGGATCGGTGACGTCGAGAATCGACGTACCGTTGTGTTCGTCGTTCCCCGTCAGCGCATTGCGTACGAGGTCCCCGTGGTGGCCGACGTACGCAATCCAGCGCGCGCCCTGCCTGTGCACCAGTGGCTGGTACGCACTCCGGCCCTGCAGATCGTGATACCCAACCAGCTCCATGTCCCGCGTTTCCGGGGGGCGCCTTGGCTCGGCGATGATTCGGTTGTCCAGGAGGAGCCCAATGACTGCGAGCCCGAGCGCCGCGCCTGCCGCTTGTAAACGCCGCATACGCCCTCCGACAAAAGTGCGGAGCGTGCGAATCCGCGAGGCGGATCCGGGCGCTCGAATGCGCCACGTTTCCCGCTCTACTCAGTCGCCCTGCGGCGTTGCTGGGCGAGCTCGAGAAAGTCGAGCTGCGCCTTGAGCAGGTGGTGCTTCACCTGGATTGGTGTCCCGAGATCGAGGTACGGCTCGGCTGTCGCGTCGTACGCGGTCCAAGCCGGAAGCCCCTTGCCGTTAGGGTTGCCCGTCTTCGCGAAGTTGACCCAATACTCCGACATCGCGTCCGAGAGCTTGCGGTCGGCGTCCGCGTATGCGAATGCCGGATTCCTCAAGTTGCCGAAGACGTACTGGATTTCAGACGCATGGTACGCGCCGCGGTACTTCGCTTCCGGTCCGGGAGGGACATGCGTGAACTGATACAGGAACGCGTTTTTTCCGCCGGCAGTGACCATCCGCGCCCACGTGCGCATCTCCAGCGTGAACGTGGTATCCCGGCCGAGGCCGAGCATCGCTCCAGCTATGTCGGCCTCGGTCTTCACCGGATAGACTTCGTTGAATTCCGAGCCGAGGCCGGGAAACTGCTCCTGCATCCTCCGCTGAAAGTCGTCGATCGTTTTCGGAAACGCCGCCGGATTGCTGAGCGTCGTCCACTCGTTGGCGTTGGAGCCGACGAGAACCGGAACGTCGCTCTGCTTTTTTCGCGCAAATATCGTCCGCACGTCTTCAGGCAGGACCCACCCGTCCACGTTGATCGCCGAGCGGAATGTCTGAACCGCGACCAGCTTTTCCGCCGGCACGGCGCGCAGTGCCTTGAGCGAATCGGCGCCGACTGTCTTGGCGAGCTCGGCCCCATCTTTTTCCGCGTCGGCCAGGCTCCGCGTGCGGGCGAACTGCGCGCCGCTCTCTCCCACCGCACGGTGGAACAGGCCTTTCGCGAGCGGCGTCGCCTGCGTGGTGTTCACGCTCCAGGAGCCCGCGGACTCGCCAAAGATCGTGACGTTTGCGGGATTGCCGCCGAAGGCCGCGATGTTCTTCTGCACCCACTGCAGCGCGGCGACATGATCGAGAATGGCGTAGTTGCCCGACGCGTGGTGCGGCGACTCCGCCGTCAGCTCGGGATGCGCGAGAAA
>DATKHR010000269.1:0-6636 GCA_035510155.1 Vicinamibacterales bacterium | reverse complement strand
CGTCACGCTCGTCGATCTGAGCTTCTCACGTGCGTTCAACTTCGCGCAGGGCCGCAGGATCGTGCCGCGGCTGGACATCTACAACCTCGGAAACGCCGCGACAGTTGTGGTGCTCAATCCCGCGGTCGGCGGCTCATACCTGGCGCCCAGTCAGATCGTCGCGCCGCGCATCATGCGTGTCGGATTCAGCCTGAACTTCTGAAAGGGGGCAGCCCCGGCGAAGGCGCCGCGTCGCTACGCGCGGCGCCTCAGCGCCGGCCGCTGCCTCATCGGCGCCACGCGGTGGTCCCAGTTGAAGCTCCGAACAATCCTGATGAGCTGCCGAGCAGGCTCGGACAAATACCCCTGGTCGCGGTAGATCATCAGCGTCCGGCGCGGGATGTGTAGCTCCTTGACGGGAATCTGCACCAGCGAGCCGTCTCGCAACTCCTGCGCCACCGTGATGCGCGGCACGATCGCCAGGCCGATCCCCGCCTGGACGAAGCTCTTGATGTTCTCGAAGCTGAAGAGCTCGGCGACAATGCGGCAGGGCGTGCGGTGCTCGTCGAACAGCCTCAGAATCTTCTGCTCGGTCGCGCTGCAGAGATGATGCAGCACGAACTGCTCGCCGCCCAGGTCTCGGACGCTGACGTTCGCACGGGCCGCCACCGGATGACCCGGTGACGCCACCAGGATCATTTCGTCGAGGTGAACGTCCACCGATTTGAGCTCGCGAAACCCCGGCTCGTCTTTCACGAAGCCGACGTCGACGTCGCGATCGAGAACCTGTCGCGGAATGTCCGAGAGGCGGCTCCGAAAGATGCCGACCTTCACGTCGGGAAACTGTCCCAGATAGGTCCGAAGAGGCGCCGGCAGCAGGTAAACGGCCGCCGACTCATGCGCCGCGATGTTGAGCGTTCCTGCCTTCAGCGTCTTCAGCGCGCCGACATCTCTCATCGCATCGTCGCGCGCGCGGACCATTTTGCGCGCGTACTCCACGAGGACCTTGCCCGCGTCGGTCAACGAGACGTCGTGAAGGTCGCGCGCGAAGAGCGGCGCGCCCATTTCACCTTCGAGCTTCTTGACGCTCTGACTGATGGCGGGCTGCGTGCGACCGACGCGCTCGGCGGCGCGAGTGAATGTGCGTTCTTCGACGACGGCGAGGAAGTGCTCGAGCTGCAGCAAATCCATGGGCGATCCCTTCTCCCGATCGCGAAGAAGAGCTTACAGCATTCCGACTGGTCGACCACGAGCCACGAGTACCGAGCGACGAGTCAGAGACACTCAGTTGCAAATTCGAAATCGCACACTGCCCGTTTACGGGGACGGCGGGAACGGCTCTCGCGCGCGACTCGACCGCATCGCGATCCGGGTCAATGAAGACAGGCCGACGCGTTGCTGGCCCTGAGTGTCGAAGTTGACGGGATCGAGCCACTGCCGGAACGCGCCATCCAGGACCGGCCAGTCGACGTCGATGATCGCGAACCACGCGGTGTCCCGATTGCGATCCTTGTACACGGTCGCCTGCCGGAACACGCCCTCGAACGAGAACCCGAGCCTGCGGGCGGCGGCGCACGACCGGGCGTTCAAGACATCGCATTTCCACTCGTAACGCCGGTAGCCGAGCTCGAAGGCGCGGCGCATCATCAAGTACATCGCTTCGGTCCCTGCGACCGAGCGCTGAAGGAGCGGGGAGTAGGCGATGTGGCCGACCTCGATAGATCCCGCGGGCGGATCAATCCGCAAGTAACTGGCAACGCCGGCGGCCCGACCGGTCGCGACGTCGATGACGGCGTGAAACAGCGGGTCGTTCTTCGCCGCCGCCTTGTGGACCCACCGCGTGTAGTCCTCGAAGTTTGCGAACGGGCCGTATGGCAGGTAGGTCCACATCCGCCCTTCGCCATCGCGGGCGTTAGCCGTGTACAGGTCGCGCGTATGGCGATTGACGTCGAGGATTTCGACGCGGCAAGAGCGTCCGGCCATGACGGCCGAGGGCGCGCGGGGCGGCGCCAGCGGCGGCGTCCAACCGGCAACCGGCTCGCCAATCGGTTGTCCCAGAGCGTCGTGACGGATGGGTCGGCCCTCGCCGGGCATCTGGCCGCTCTCCGGTCTCTGCGCCTCTGGGCTCAGCCGAGAGACCAGCCCGGGCGCGACTGACGGCTCAGATACTCGTTTGCCTGATCGTCGTTCGTGACACGCATGTTCGCGGCGTCGTATGCGATCTTCCTGCCCGCGCGCAGAGCCACGACACCGAGGAGCATCACCTCTGTCAGCTTCGCGGCGTACTCGAATGGACACGACGGCTCGGTTTTCCCCTTCGCCGCGTCGGCCCAGTTCATCTCGTGGTTCTCGTCGGGGATTCGCGCGAGCCTGCGGTTCGGCTGGCCGAACGAGTCGTGCAGCGAGGCGGGCAGCAGGCGAGGTTTGCGGCCGTACGTCTCGTGTATGAGCTTGCCCTTGCTGCCAACCAGCAGTGCGCCCCCGGTCTTGTTCAATTCCTCGCCGACGAGCTCGGACGGCTTCGGTGGCAACAGACCTCCGTCATACCAGGTGAGCTTCACCGGCGGTCGGTTGCCACGCGCCGGAAACTCGTAAAACGTCATCGTGGCGTGCGGATAGCAAGCGCCGTTGAACGGCGTCGAAACGGTCTCTACAGTGGTCGGATAGCCGAGATCCAGCGCCCACATCGAGTGGTCGATCAGATGCGCGCCCATGTCGCCGATCGCGCCGACCCCCCAGTCGACCCACCCGCGCCAATTGAAGGGGTGATAGACCGGGTGATAGTCGACATGCGGTGCGGGCCCCAGGAAGAGATCCCACGACAAGGTGTCCGGCACGGGAAAGCTCCCCGCCATGGCGTTAGCCAGCCGGGCATTTATTCCCGGTCCGTTCCATTTTAGCGGCTCGCCAGGCCTGAGCGCCTCCGGGCGAGGTATGCCTTGCGGCCAGTAGCCGAGCGGACGATTGGTCCAGATGTGGATCTCACGGACCTCACCAATGGCGCCGGACCAGACGTACTCAATGGCCTTCCGCGCGTCATCCCACGAGTGCCCCTGGTTGCCCATCTGCGTCGCCACCCTGGTTTCCCCGGCCCGCTTGGCCAATTGCCGCGCCTCGGCGATCGACCACGTCAGCGGCTTCTGGACGTAGACGTGCTTGCCGAGATCCATGGCCGCGAGAGCGATCGACGCGTGCATGTGATCGGGCGTCGCGACGATCACCCCATCGATCGATTTTTCTTTGTCGAGCATTTCGCGATAGTCCCGGTACCGTTTGGCCCGCGGCACCTGCTCGTTGGCGAGGCGCCTCATGCCCTCGATCTGCACGCGCAAACGAGCCTTCTCGAGCGGCGTGAGGGGAGCCGGGGCTGTCGTCCCGCTCGTCCCGCCTTGCTCCCCGCCCGGCGGCGTTCCGCCGGCTCCCGCGCTCGTTGTCGGCGCCGCCTCCAGCCGCAGTTGCTGATTCAAGGCGTCCGATTCCAGCCGGTCGAGGGCCTTTCCGGCATAGTCCCAATCAACGTCGCAGAGCGCGACGATGTTCTGCGAGACGACGTTGACGAGGTTCGTCCGACCCTGGCCGCCGACGCCGACGCAGGCGACGTTCAGCCGGTCGCTGGGGGCGATGCGCCCCCTGCCCAGGACATGACGCGGCACGATAGCAAGGCCTGCGCTCGTGAGCCCGACATCGGCGACGAATTTGCGTCTCGAGAGCTTCGCCATCACTGTACCTCGCGGATTCTGATGTTGCGGAAGCCAAGCGATCCTTCGTGATCCCCCTGCAGGGCGATGTGGCCCCGCTTCGCGCGGCCGTAGTTCGGCCAGGCCGCGAACTTGCTGGCCTTCACCCGCGCCTCCCAGTCAGGGCTCCACAGCTCGTACTCCACGACCTTCGCGCCGTTGAGCCAATGTTCGACGTGCGCGCCGCGCGCCACGATCCGGGCCGCGTTCCAGTCGCCGACCGGTTTCAGATGGCCCGCCGGAGACGGATAGACCGCATAAGCCGCCCCGGCGCACGTGAGCCTTGTTGTGTTGTCCGCCGCCTTCACATCGTCCAGGAGCTGATATTCAGGCGCGCTCCAGTAGATGTGATCGTACTCTTCCGTTCCGCGGTAGAAGATGCCGCTGTTGCCGGCTTCGCCGATTTTCCACTCCAGCTCGAGCTCGAAATCACCGAACTCGTCTCTCGTCATGATGTCGTCGACACGTTCGTCTTTGACGAGGGCCCCGCCCGCCACCTTCCAGCCCGCTGGAGGTCTGTCGCTCTTGTAACCCCGCCACTTGTCGAGCGTGGTGCCGTCGAACAAGCTGTGCCACGCGCCTGCGGAGCCGACATCGCGAGGTCCTGTTTGAGGGGACGACCGAAGAGTCGGTTGCGCGACGGCACATGCAAGAGCGGCGAAGGCGATGATGGGAGCCTGTCGCATGGCTCGCAGATTATAGCGCCTGCTAAATGTCGCAGAGCGCGACCGCCTCGCGCAGCGACGTGAGCGGATCGCGCGTCGGCACGAACTCGTGAGCGAGGTAGCCGGTAAACCCCGTGCCGACAATCGCGCGGCAAACCGCCGGCCAATTGATTTCCTGCGACTCGTCGAGCTCATGACGCCCGGGAACGCCGCCCGTGTGGTAGTGGCCAATATGGCGGTGATGAGCCTGAATCGTCCGGATCAGATCCCCCTCCATGATCTGCATGTGGTAAATGTCGTAGAGGAGCTTGACGCGAGGCGAGCCGACGGCCTGAACAACCGCCACGCCGAACGCCGTGTGATCGCCCTGGTAGTCAGGGTGATTGACCTTGCTGTTGAGCAGCTCGACCGAGATCGTCACATCGTGATCCTCGGCGATTCGCTTGACGCGATTCAGCCCGGCCACACAATTTTCGATCGCCTCTCGATCGGGCATCCCCCGCCGATTGCCGAAGAAGGTGATGACGTTCGGCACCTTTGCCCGGGCGGCTCTCGGAATCATGCGCTCGAAGTTTTCGACGATCTTGTCGTGATTGGCCTTCACGTTCAAGCCGTCGGCAATCGATCCGCCGCCCGCGTAGCCCATCGAACATATCAGGCCATATTGGCGGACAAGGTCCCAGTCGGGCTCCTCGAGGAGATCGATCGCGGCCAGGCCTATGTCTGCGCAGGCGCGGCAGAACTCGGGCAGCGCGATTTTCTGATACGGCCAGCGGGACACGGACTGCCGCAGCCGGCCGTTCTTGACGACGCGCTCGGCGAGCACGTTCCATGCGGTCGCAGCGGTCAGCCCCCGGAACAGCTCTCGCCTGGTCGTCCTCATCAAGACTCGATCCCTGAATTCACTTGGTTTGGCGTAGCAATCGCCCGTCGGTGGCGGGCGCCGCCGCAGGTTCGGCGCTGAGTGCCGGGAGCTGAAGGCTCAGGGCCACAAGATAGCATCCGGCGACGATCCATAGCAGGAAACCGTAGCCTGTGACGAGCGACAGGTATTCGCAGACCCCACCCACCATTGCGCCGAACAGGTTCGCCCCGAAGTCACCCGGCGCCGACGAAGACCGCTTGTAACTCGAGCTGAAGAGCAGTCCCGCGCACAGGACCGGGCTGAACACGAGACCCGCATAAAACAGCGACTCGACGATCCGGCTCGCGAAGGCGACGCGGCCCACCGGCACGAAGTAATTGATGACCAGCAGGACAACGAGCGCCGTCCCCCCGATCCAGCGCCGCCGCAGATCGACGCGAGACACGATCAATGTGCTGGCGAGCGCCATGACCAGAACCGAGGCAATGGCCAGGGACGCGGACGACCACGTTGCTCCCCAGAGGAGCGCGAACTGAACGATCGACTTGGTCTCGAGCAGCATGAAGCCGGCGCCGAGAAAGAAGAAGTGAGGGAACGAGCGCCAGCTCCAGTCCCGACGCCCTGCCCGCAACACGCCCGCGGCCGCGGCCCCCGATAGAGCAAGGACCACGGCGAGCGCCGAGACATAGTGACGGGGCAGGCCGGGTTGACGCACGTACAGAAACGGCCAGTCGTCAGTCGCCGGCACGATCGTCAGGTCGCGCTGAAGCGGTCGCGCGGGGCTGAGCTCGTGCGACTGTCCATAGGCGGCCACGAGGCTTGGCAGCGGCGGCGGCGACGCGAGCTCGGCCAGACGCGGACCGGCGAGCATCACCGCGAGATACGCTCGCTCCTGGTGCACATGCGCGAGCGGCTCTTGGCCAAACGCCGACGCAGCCGTGTTCGCGAGCCGGTCCACGAGCCATTTCTCGCGAAAGTAGTTGTAGAGCGCCATCGCTCCATGCGGCTTGAGATGATCCCGCACCGCGCGAAACGATTCCTCGGTGAACATGTAGCTTTCGAGCCGGACCCCTGAGAAGCTCGATTGAACAGTCAGGGAATCGATGAGCGCAAAGACAATGAGGTCGTATTGGCGCTCCGTCGTTGCCAGAAAGTGACGCGCGTCGTCGGTCATCGTCCGGACGCGCGGATCATCGTAGGGGCGATCGGGATGACGCTCGCGTCCGATCCGCAGAATGACGGGGTCGATCTCGACGGCGTCAACGTGCTTCGCCCCATGCCGCAACGCGGCAGCCACATCCGTTCCGGTCCCGGCGCCAAGTACCAGCACATCGTCGAACGTGTCGCCGAACACCTGATACGGCCATTGGTAGAAATACTCCTTCCGTTC
>DATKHR010000268.1:0-16590 GCA_035510155.1 Vicinamibacterales bacterium | reverse complement strand
AGCGAAGTCGAGCTGCCGCACGCGCGGGAGATTCAGACCAAGCTCGCGTCGAGCGAACAGCGGGATCAGCGGGAGCTCGCGCAGTTCTACCTCGAGAGCGGACGTCGCTTGTTCGAACGCGAGAACGATCGCGAAGCCACGGCGGAGTTGAATCGCGCGCTGTATTTATCACCGTATCTGGCGGAGGCGCACCTGTTGCTCGGGCGCATCCTGCTACGCAACGGGCGGGCGCATGAGGCCATTGACGCGTTCCAGATCTCTCTCTGGAGTGCCGAGACGGCCGCGGCCCATGCGGCGCTTGGCGAGGCGTATCTCCAGGAGAAAGACCCGACTCGGGCGAGGGCCGAGGCGGATCGGGCGCTCGCCATCGACCCCGCCCTGGCTGAAGCCCAGGTGCTGGTAGCGCGTCTGAACGGGCGCTAACGTGCTAAAATCACGGCGGTTGTGGCCAACATGCAGGACGACAACTACCACGAGATCCAGCTGAACGGGAAGCAGCTCGTGTTCCTGTTCATGGCGACAACCGTGGTGTCGGTGGTGATTTTCCTCTGCGGTGTGCTCGTGGGGCGCAGCGTTCGCGCTCAGCGCGAATCGCTGGCGGACCCGTCACCGACGAGCGCGGCGACCGATGGGACGCCGCCGCCGCTCGTGCCGGCCCCGGCGTCGCCGGCTGACTCATCGGCCCAGGCGAAGTCCATGCCGGCTGACCGCTTCACCTATCCCGATCTCGAGAAGTCTAAGGCGTCAGTCGAGCCGCTGAAGCCTGCCTCAGACAAGGCGGCCACGCCTCCGACTCACAGCGAGCCCTCAGTGCGCGAGGGACGCGCCGCGCGCGCCGCCGACAAGCCGACGGGGTCCGCCGGCAGCGTCGCGGCCCACGCCCCGCCGCCCGAGAAAAGCGAGGCCGCATCTGCCTCTCAGGCTCGCGCACAGGACGCCGCCCCGGGCGCCGAATCGGGGCCCTCTGAACCTGCAGGTCAGGGTTTTGCCGTTCAGATCGCCGCCCTGAACGCGCGCGGCGAGGCCGACGCGATTGTGAAGCGACTGGCGTCGAAAGGGTACGCGGCTTACGTGCTCGCGCCTCCGAGCGGGACGCCCGCGGTTTTCCGCGTGCGTGTCGGCAAGTTCAGCACGCGGCGTGAAGCCGAAACGGTGGCGGCCAGACTTCAGAAGGAAGAGCAGTTCAAGCCCTGGGTTACGCGTTAGCCGCCGCGTCGGGGGTCCTTCTCGCTCTCAGCTTTCCAAAATTCGGCCACCCGGCGTACAGCTGGATCGCACTGGTACCATTGCTGCTGGCGCTTGCCGATGACGCGAGCCCCAGGCCTGCGACGGGCGACGCCCGAGCGTCGGGACTCGGACCTGCGGCGTCTTGCGCCTCACAGCGCCTGTGGCGGCGGCCGCTCGCCCTAGGCTTTCTGACCGGAGTCCTCTACTTCACCGGCACGCTTTACTGGATCGCGCGGGTGATGGCCGTGTACGGCGGACTTCAAGTCTGGGTGGCGGTTCTCATCACTGTGGCGCTCATCGCCTATCTCGCAGTCTTTCCCGCGCTGTTCGCCCTGATCATGCGGCAACTGATGCTCGCGCACGGACGGGCCGCGGTCCTGCTGTCGCCGCTCGCGTGGGTCGCGTCGGAGGTCGCACGCGGGTACGTTAGCGGTTTTCCATGGGCGCTGCTCGGGTACAGCCAGGTCCGCGTGCTGCCGATCGCCCAGCTTGCCAGCGTCGGCGGAGTCTACGGCGTATCGCTCCTGGTCGCCGCCGTGAGCGCGGCGGTCGTGTTCGCAGCCAGCGGCGCGCGGGTGCGGTACCGATACGCGCCGCTCGGCGTCATGATCCTGGCCGTCCTCACGATCGCGGTCTGGGGGAGCCAGCGGATGGCTTCCGGCGATCTGACGCGCGCCGGCGAGCCGGTCCGCGTGGGTCTGATACAAGGCAACGTCGACCAGGCGATCAAGTGGGATCCAGCCAGCGCCGCAAGCATCTTCCGGCAATACGTTCGGCAGACGCGCCAGGCGATTCTCGCGGGGGCGACGCTCATCTTGTGGCCTGAGTCCTCGACGCCGTTCATGTTCGAGGAGGATCCGGGCGGCGCCGAGCAGCTTCGAACGCTCGTGCGACAGGCTCGCGTCACGCTGATTTTCGGCAGCGATCAAGTCGAGCGGAATTCGCCGGCACGACTTTACAACTCCGCGTTCCTCCTCCGCCCCGATGGGTCCACCGGCGGGGTCTACCGCAAGATCCGCCTGGTGCCGTTCGGGGAGTATGTGCCGATGCAGCAGCTGCTATTCTTCGCCGCGCCGCTGACCGAGCAGGTCGGCACCTTCACCCCGGGGGAGCGTGCGGAGGTGCTCCCCGTGAACGGTCATCCCGTCAGCGTGGCGATCTGCTACGAGGTCGTCTATCCCGCGCTCGTGCGCCAGTTCGTCTCCGCCGGCAGCCAGCTGCTTACGACGATCACGAACGACGCCTGGTTTGGCGAGACGTCGGCGCCGTTGCAGCATTTCGAGCAAGCCTCGATGCGAGCGATCGAGGAGGGGCGCTACCTCGTTCGAGCCGCCAACACGGGCATCAGCGGCATGGTCGATCCGTACGGCCGCGTGATCCGGCAGAGCGCCATCTTCCAGCCGGAGGTCATTGTGGACGACGTCCGTTTTCTCCAGGCCTCCACGTTTTACGCGCGGCACGGCGACATCGTGGCGATCGCTTCGCTCATCGCGACGATCGCGCTGTTCTTGTGGCCGAGGCGGTATGTACAATAGAACGATGCCGACCACCGATGAAATGTTGCGCCGTTACGAGAGTCTCAGCAGACGCGCTGCCGATCTGCGGAGCTATCTTTGAAGCCGCCCGCCCGGGAGACGAACTGAACCGCCTGGAGGCGCGCGCCGCCGCGCCTGATTTCTGGAAAGATCAATCCGAAGCGCAGAAGCTCCTGCAGCGCCGTCGCCGCCTGGAAGAGGATCGCGATCTCATGCTGTCGCTCAGGAAGCGGAGCGACGATCTTGCCGTGCTCGCGGAATGGTCCGCCGCCGGCGAGCCGGTCGATGCCGAGTTCGCGCAGGCGCTGGACACATTCGACGAGGAGGTGCAGGCCGGAGAGATCAAGAAGATGCTCGGCGGTGAGCACGACCGCAAGAATGCGATCCTCACGATTCATCCCGGCGCGGGCGGGACCGAGTCCCAGGACTGGGCCGAGATGCTCCTGCGCATGTACATGCGCTGGACCGAGCGCCGCGGCTTCGCCCGCGCGCTGATCGACTATCAGCCCGGCGACGAGGCGGGGTTGAAGAGCGTCACATTAACCGTTGCCGGCGATTACGCGTACGGCCTGCTCTCGGCCGAGGTCGGCGTCCATCGTCTGGTGCGCATCTCACCGTTCGATCAGGCCGCGCGCCGGCACACGTCGTTCGCGTCGGTTCACGCCTACCCGGAGCTGCCGGACGATGTCGACGTCGACATCGAGGACAAGGACATCCGGATCGACACGTATCGATCGAGCGGCGCCGGCGGCCAGCACGTGAACGTGACCGATTCCGCGGTTCGGATCACGCACTTGCCGACTGGCATCGTGGTGTCGTGTCAGAACGAACGGTCGCAGCACCGCAATCGAGATTCGGCGATGCGTGTGCTGAAGGCCCGGCTCTACGACGTGAAGGTGAAAGAGCAGCAGGCGAATCTGGAGAGAATCAGCGGAATCAAGAAAGGGATCGCGTTCGGCAGCCAGATTCGCAGCTACGTGCTGCACCCCTATCAACTCGTCAAAGATCACCGCACGAAGGAGCAGACGGGCGACGTCAACCGCGTGCTCGACGGCGACATCGACCCGTTCATCAAGGCCTATCTCATGCAGAAATCGAGCGGCACACTGGCACAGGCGACTGACGACGACGTTGACTGAGTCGGGCGCTCGGGGGAGCGGGTCTTCGAGCTCTGGAGAGACGGGGCGATCCGCCGCTCTCGTCGCGATCGGCATCCTCTGCAGCCGTCTGGCAGGCCTGGTGCGGCAACGCGTGTTTTCGCACTACTTCGGCCTGACCGCTGCCGCCGATGCTTTCAGCGCCGCCGTCCGGATTCCGAACATCCTGAACAACCTGTTCGGCGAAGGCGCGCTCTCCGCGTCGTTCATTCCCGTCTACGCCTCGCTCCTCGCTCGGGGCGACCGGGAGGAAGCCGATCGCGTCGCGGGCGCCGTCGCTTCGCTGCTCGCGCTCATTGTCGCCGCGCTGGTTCTGGTCGGCGTGTTGGCGGCGCCGCGCCTCATCCCGATCATCGCCCCGGGCTTCACCGGGGCCACGAGAATCCTGACCATTCAGCTGGTCCGGATTCTGTTTCCGGCGGTCGGGCTCACGGTCATGTCGGCATGGTGCCTCGGCGTGCTCAACAGTCACGGACGGTTCCTGCTGTCGTACGCGGCTCCGGTGGTGTGGAACGCCGTGATGATCGCGACGCTGCTCGTCTTCGGGAGCGGACGGGACCTGCCGCGCCTGGCGGAGATCCTGGCGTGGGGTTCCGTTGTGGGAAGCGCGCTGATGTTTGTCGCACAGCTTCCGGCAGTCTGGGCGGTGGCGCCGCGCGTGCGAGCGACGTTCGATACGGGCTCCGAACAGGTGAGGACCATCGCACGGAATTTCGGGCCCGTGTTCGTCAGCCGCGGCGTCGTGCAGCTGAGCGGGTACATCGACACGCTGCTGGCGACGCTCGTGTCGACCGGCGCGACAACGGCGCTCCTGAACGCGCAGACGTTGTACCTGTTGCCCGTCAGCTTGTTCGGCATGTCGGTCTCGGCGGCGGAGCTGCCGGCGATGTCGGGGCTCGCGCATGCCGAGTCGGAGGCCGCCGGCGAGCTCACGCGACGGCTGAACGCCGGCTTGCGGCAGATCGCGTTTTTCGTCGTGCCTTCGGCAGCGGCATTCTTCGCGCTCGGCGATGTCATCGCCGGCGCGCTGTTTCAAACGGGCCGGTTTGTTCACGCTGATGCCATCTACGTGTGGACGATTCTCGCGGGGTCGGCCGTGGGCCTGCTGGCATCGACGCTCGGGCGGCTCTATTCGTCGGCGTACTATGCGCTCCGCGATACTCGCACACCGCTCAGCTTCGCGATCGTTCGGGTCGTGCTGACGACGATTCTGGGCTATCTCTTTGCGCTGCCGCTGCCACGATGGCTCGGGATTGCGCCGAGCTGGGGTGCGGCCGGGCTGACGGCGTCGGCGGGCATCGCCGGGTGGGTGGAGATGCTCCTGCTGCGATCGACGCTCAACAGGCGTATCGGACGAACCGGCCTCCCTGCGGCGTACCTCGCGCGCTTGTGGACGGCGGCGCTCGCCGGCGCGGCCCTGGCGTGGGCGGTCAAGTTGACGTTCACTCCGGCGCGCCCCGTTCTTGCGGCGATCGTCATTCTCGGTCCGTATGGTGTCGTGTTCATTGCGATGACGGCGGCGTTTCGGCTGCCCGAGGCGACGTCCGGCCTCTCGCGGTTCCTACGGGCCCGCCGCATGGCCGGAAAATCCTGAGCGGCCGGACGCGGCTTTCCATGCGTGGAACACTGCCCGATCCTGCCGGAACGCCTGACGCAGCCGGTTCTTTCCCCGCCAGCAATGGACCAACGACCGCAGGGCGCGGTAGGGAGCTGACGGCAGCGCCGTGACGGTGTCGACGCGATCGAATCCGACGGTGCGCAACATGCCGTGGACAGCCGGGACGTTAGGTCCCCACCAGTTGGTGGGATCGCCGCCGAGCTCGCTCGCGGGATAAAACGCCGCAGCGGGCCGCCGCACGCCGATCATGTCGACGACGGTTTCGAGGATCAGCCGGCCTCGCGTGACCGAGGCAACCCGTTCAAGCGCGAGCAGGGGATGCGGGAGGTGGTACAGAACGCCGAGCAGCAACACCACGTCAAATGTGCCGACGCGTTCCGGTGACAGGTCCATCACGTCGATATCGAAATCCTCCACATGAGATCCGAGAGCTTCGCGGGCGAGCTCGAAGCCGGCCTTTCCCTGAGCGGTGCCCCATCCCAGCCCATGCCATGAGTACCAGTCGGCGGCGACGACGCGCGATGCTCCACGACGTTCGGCCTCGAATGAGAAGAATCCGTCCCACGCGCCGATGTCGAGCACCGAGCAGCCGGCGAGCGAGGCGGGCAGATCCAGGCGAGCCAGGCGGAGCGGCGTGTCGTCGACGCCTGGGGTGCGGATCTGGTGACCCAAGTCGATCGTGTGATACCAGCGAAGCGCCGCGACCCGCGAGCGGAGATCTTCCTGCGCCTTTCCGTTCATTGCCGGGGGTTCTCGCTCGGTCTATGGCTTCGGGGGCACCGACCCGGCCGCGCCCCGAGTCGCTGGAACGCTGCGTGCCGACTTGAGATAGATGTAGTCCCCGAGCGGCGAGTCATCGTTGTTGGACGCGTTCGCAGCGACATTGAACTGAACGGGCGCCGAGACGGGCGACGGCGCGGTCCATTCGATCGTCCAGGTGTTCGAGCCGGGCGTCGTTGTTCGCGAACCGGCGAGGTTATGCTGCACGAACGTGAGCGCTTTGTCGACCGCGCCGGGGATGAGTTGCGCGCGCGCGTCGAGGACGCGCCAAGATCCGGCCTGACGGCCCTTGAGCTTCCCCGACACGAAACGCGCAGCGATCTCGAAGCCGGCGCGGCGAACATCCTCGCGCGCAACGCGCACCGTGATCGGGTACGTCTGCCCGGCCGCGTAGGACGCAGGCACGCCTTCGAGCGTGACGGAGCCGCCAGGAGCGTTCACGGGGTTGTCGAGGTGACACAGGTGACACGATCGTTCGCCAAATCCGCCAGTCACGTTCGGATACGGCCCTTCCTTGAACGCCGACGCGACGACTGGCAGGCCGAACAGTAAGACCGCGAACGGCGCTACAATCCGCACGGAAGGAGTATACCGATGCGCATTTCTCGATGGCCAGTCGTCATACTCGGTATCGTGGCCGCGATCGCGATGGCGCGTGCCGCCGCTCCGATCGGCGATTCGGTCGATGTCAAGATCGATGACTGGATGACTCCGAGCAACCCGCCGTACCCGCACGACCCGGCGGTCGCTCCGGACGGGTCCATCTGGTACACGGGGCAACGCGCGAACGTCATTGGACGCTTCGACCCCGCCACCCAGCAGTTCAAGGAGTACAAGCTGCCGACGAGCAATTCAGGTCCGCACGGGCTGCAGGCGGATGCGGACGGCAACATCTGGTACACCGGCAATGCGGCGGGCTTGATTGGAAAGATCGATCCGAAGACCGGAAAGATCACCGAGTACAAGATGCCGAGCCCGAAAGCCATGGATCCGCACACGATAGCGTTCCTGCGCGATGGGCGGCTGTTCTTCACGGTCCAGGCCGGGAACTTCGTTGGAACGCTCGACCCAAAGGCGCCGAACGGAAACATCAAGCTCGTGGAGGCCCCGACGGCCAACTCACGGCCCTACGGCGTCCGCATCGATTCGAAGGGGGTGCCGTACTTCGATCTCTTCAACAGCAACAAGATCGGCACGCTCGATCCGAAGACGATGGTCATTCGAGAGTACGCCTTGCCGAATCCAAAGGCGCGACCGCGGCGCATCGCGATTGGAAAAGACGACACCGTGTGGTACGGGGACTACGCGCGAGGCTATTTGGGTCACCTCGATCCGAAGACAGGCAAAGTCGAAGAGTTCAGGTCGCCGGGTGGGGATGACGCGAGGCCCTACGCGATTGATGTCACGGCCGACGGGGCTGTTTGGTATGTTGAGACGGGCGACGATGCCCGAAACGTCCTCGTGCGTTTCAACCCCGACACGAAGAAGTTCCTGACATGGCCGATTCCCGGCGGCGGCGGCACGGTGCGGAACATGGACATCGACAAGAACGGCGACATCTGGCTCGCGGAGAGCGGAGTGGGCAAGATCGCGCGAGTCAAGATCACCACGGGGCGTGGGACGCACTAGGGACGAGCGAATGTATTCGCGGCGCCTGGCTGAGTGCCTGCGATAAACGCTTCCTGAATGGCTCCAGTCGTTTCTGGCGGCAACAGCGCGCCGGTGACCTTCTCGACGGGCAGGAACACGATGTTCCCGGGCGCTTCGAACGCCGGTGGGTCGTCTTTGTTCGGTCTCGCGTCGATGTAGGCCTGCATGAACTCCATCCACATCGGCAGCGCGGCGAAGGAGCCCTGCTCGGCGGCGCCCAGCGATTTCTTCTCGTCGAGCCCAATCCAGACCCCGACCGTGATGTCAGGATCGAATCCGATGAACCACGCGTCGGTGTTGTCGTCAACCGTGCCGGTCTTGCCGGCGAGCGGCCACCGGGCGGCCATGTCGGCGGCCCGGACGGCCGTGCCGCGGGCCAACACGCCCCGCAGCAGGTTGGTCATGACAAACGCCGTGTCTGCGCGGATGACGTCCGACGGCTCGCCGTGGTTCTCCTCGAGGAGGTTGCCGTCACGATCCTTCACGGTGAGGACGCCAAACGGCTTCATCCGGACGCCCTGGTTCGGAAATGCCGTGTAGGCGCTCGTGATCTCCATGAGCGTCGCGTCCCCTGCGCCGAGTGCAATGGGCAAATAGGGCGGGAAGTTCTCGTCGAGTCCGAACTTCTTTGCGTACTCCAGGACGTGCTTCGGTCCGAGCGTGTCCATCATCTTGATCGCCGGGATGTTCCGAGACTCCTCGAGCGCCCAGCGGAGGCTGATCGGACCGTCGAACTTGTGATCGTAGTTCTGCGGGCTGTAGACCTGCCCGTTGCCGGCTTGGTACGACACCGGCGCGTCGACGATGATCGACGTCGGCGTGTAGCCCCGGTCGATCGCGGCGGTATAGACAATGGGCTTGAAGGTCGATCCAAGCTGCCGGTAAGCCTGCACTGCTCGATTGAACTTGCTGCGATTGAAGTTCCACCCGCCGACCATCGCTTTGATTTGCCCGGTTCGGTTCTCTATGGCAACCAAGGCCCCTTCGACGATCGGGGTTTGATCGAGCGTGACAGTCGCCAGATCGGCGCCCGGCACGTTTGCGGTTCCTCCTGAGCCGGCGGGCAACTTGACGATTGCGACGTCAATGAGATCGCCGGGCTTGAAGAGGTCGGCGGCGGAGGTCTTTCGCGTCCAGGCGTAGGCGTCGCGGTTAAGGTCGGCGCGGTAGCGCCCGAAGCGGACCCGCGCGGCGCCTGTCTTTGGCGCTGTCACGACGACGGCGGGAACGACGTCGCCCGGCACCATCGGGCGGCTCCAGCGGTCGTCCCTGAAGCCTTCGATCGAATGCTGCTCTTCGAGCACATTGCGTCTGGGCTTGCGCCAGCCGTGGCGCTTGTCGTACCGGCGCAGCCCGTGTTCAATCGCGCGGTTGGCGTTCTCCTGCAGCGCGGCATCGATCGTCGTGTGGACCGCCAGCCCGTTCTCGTACAGCACCTTGGCGCCGTAGCGCCGCTCGAGGTGTTTGCGCACCTCCTCGACGAAGAACGGCGCGATGCCCGGCGGCTGCGTCGGCTGTCCGCGCGTCACGATCGGCGTCTGCTTGGCCTGGTCGGCGCGCGCCTGCGTCACGTATTTTTCGTCGGCCATGCGCTGCAGCACGATGTTGCGCCGCGCGAGCGCGCGTTTCATGTCCACGAACGGACTTTGACGTTCCGGTGTCTGAAAGATCCCGGCGATGAGCGCGGCCTCTTCGAGATTCAGTTGCTTGTTCGATTTGTTGAAGTAGAGCCGGGATGCGGCCTCGACGCCGTAGGCACCGTGGCCCAGGTACATCTGGTTGCAGTAGATCGTGAAGATCTCCTTCTTCGTGTACCGCTTTTCAATCTGAATCGCGAGAATTGCTTCGCGAATCTTGCGTTCGAATGACTTCTCGTTGCTCAAGCCGAACTGATCCTTCAGGTTGCGCGCGAGCTGCTGGGTGAGCGTGCTGGCGCCCTGCGCCCGCCGGCGTTCCAGGATGTCGGTGAGCGCGGCGACGCCGATACGCCAGACGTTCACGCCAACGTGCCGGTCGAAGTCCGCGTCCTCGGTCGCGATGATCGCCTGCCGCAGCAGAGGATTGATATCGTCGTAGCCGACGACCTCCCGGCGCTCGGTCGCGAACTCGCCGATGACCCGGTTGTCGTTCGAGTAGATGCGAGTAATCGTGCTCGGGGCGTAGTTGTCGAGTGCCGAGACCTGGGGCAGATCGCCGGCATATGCAAACAGCACCCCGCTCAGGATGCCCAGCATGGCGACGATGATGAAGAGGGCGATGAGACCGGCGCTTTTGGCGACGCGAACGACGACGTGAGTCATGGAGCTTCAGCCATTCTAACGTCCTCGTTTGACGGCCGCGCGTCCCGATGAAGAGCGCGAGGGGCCGCGCTCAACGTGAGGCGATGGGCGTGGGCCGGCCGCGCTGTGCCGGTCGCCGGCGGCGCGCGGAGGCGGTGATGAGGCGCGAGGCGGCGACAGCAGCCGGGCCGTCGGCACGCCCTGCCGAGAGAACGCAGGCGAGCTCGGCCGGGTGTACGCTCGTGCGTTCTGCCGTGCAAAAGCCGGCACTGGTGTCGGGGATGCCGGTCGACCGTAGCCGACCGTCGGACGACGGTCGCCGTAACCCGACGAAACCCGGTAGCTGCGTTGAGCCTGCGGTTGTGAAGCAAATCCGGGTGCGTTGGACCGTCCACCGGGCGCCCTCGAAACCGGAGGCTGCTGGCTCATAGTCGCAAACGGCCGGCTCGATGCCCGCTGGCCGCCCGCATCGTGGCGTCCCGCAGACTGAGGGGTGGGGTTGGCGAGCTGTCGCCCGGTCGTGAACGCGGTGGCGGGCGGCGCTTGCCGGTGAACGACGAACGCCGTCGTGGGCGCGATGCGATGCGGCTCGACGGCGTATCGGGGTACCGGGTAACCGCGCCAGCCAAACCGATCACGTGGCACGAAGGTCCACGCGTGCCACGCGGGGCGGTATCCGACCGACAACGCCGCGACCGCCCGCCCGTCAAAGCCGAGCGGGCACCAACTCACGTAGCCAGGCGCTGTCCCCCACGACACCCACGCAGGGGCAAACGTGCGCCCGGGAATCCAGAACCACCGACTGTGCGCGAAGCCCCAGCGCCCGTAATGGTGGGTCGGCCAGGCCCAGGGGTCGTATCCGATCCACGTCCAGCCGTAAACAGGGACGGACGACCAATATCCGTAGAAGTAGGGACGCCAGTCGGCCGTGACTGTCGGGTACCACACGTTGCCGTATGGGGCTTCGTACTGCCAGGCGCCGTTCTGATCGAGCTGCGAGCTGTAGGGTCGCAGCTCGCTTGGCAGAGCCTGCGCTGAGACAGGCTGCGCCGCAGGCGGCGGCTCTGGCACCGCGGGCTGCAGTGCCCGAGCCGGGTCGTACGCGGCGCTCGCCGCGCGACGTTCTATCGCACCCGCCACAACACGGACTCGTCCGGCGCCTAGGAACTCGACCTCAGAATCGCGATCGAGGTCGATTGCCGATCCGTCGGCGAACATCACCTCGAGGCGTCCGTTCTGGGTTCGCACTCGATCCCCCTCCACGACCGGCATATTCACGACAACGGGCTCCAGTTCGCCGTTCCGATCGATGGTCGCGCTGCCATCCACAGAAGAAATATGCGCCGGGGCTGCGGCAGCGTCTTGGGCATGAAGGGGCGAGTCGCCCCACACCAGAAGCGCTGCCAAAGCAAGGGAGGCCGAGGTGCAAACGGAGGAAAGGGCGCGCATACAACCCCCGCGGGCTGCAGGCAAAACTGGCTGGCCCGACCAGTATAGCATCAGGCTGCGTGGGGAAGGCGTTGAAAATTTGACAGCCGTCTACTCAGATTTCATAATGCCAACATGAGCAAAATCATCGGCATCGACTTGGGCACGACGAATTCCGTTGTCGCCGTGATGGAAGGCGGCGAACCGGTTGTCATTACCAATCCGGAGGGCGGGCGCCTGACGCCGTCGGTCGTTGCGTTCGCCAAAACCAGCGAGCGGCTTGTCGGCCAGGTCGCCAAGCGGCAGGCCGTGACGAATCCCGAGAACACGGTCTTTTCCATCAAGCGCTTCATGGGGCGCAAGTACGACGAAGTATCCGAGGAGATGAAGATGGTCCCGTACCGCGTGGTGCGCGGCGCCAACGGTGACGCCCGCGTCAGCGCGGGCGGCAAGGAGTACTCGCCGCCGGAAATCTCAGCAATGATCCTTCAGAAGCTGAAGCAGGCCGCCGAGGAGTACCTCGGGCAGCCGGTGACGAAAGCCGTCATCACGGTGCCGGCGTACTTCAACGATGCCCAGCGCCAGGCGACGAAAGACGCCGGTCAGATTGCCGGTCTCGAGGTCGCCCGCATCGTCAACGAGCCGACCGCGGCGGCGCTGGCCTACGGTCTCGACAAGAAGAAGGACGAAACGATCGCCGTCTACGACTTCGGTGGCGGCACGTTCGATATCTCCATCCTTGAGGTCGGCGAGGGCGTCGTCGAGGTCAAGGCCACCAACGGCGACACGCACCTTGGCGGCGACAACCTCGATCAGCGCGTCATCGACTGGATTACTTCGGAGTTCAAGAAGTCCGACGGCATCGATCTCAGCAAAGATCGCATGGCGCTGCAGCGGCTGAAGGAGGCGGCGGAGAAAGCCAAGATGGAGCTCTCCACCGTGATGGAGACCGACATCAACCTGCCGTTCATCACAGCCGATCAGAGCGGGCCCAAGCACCTGCAGATGCGGCTGACGCGCGCGAAGTTCGAGCAGCTCGTCGACGACCTCCTCCAGCGGACCGTCGGGCCGACGCGGCAGGCGCTCGCGGACGCCGGCGTGGATCCCGCGAAGATTGACGAGGTCGTGCTCGTGGGTGGCTCGACGCGCATCCCCAAGGTCCAGGAAATCGTCAAGGATCTCTTTGGCAAAGACCCGCACAAAGGCGTGAATCCAGACGAGGTCGTTGCCGTCGGCGCGGCCGTTCAAGCGGGCGTCCTGGCCGGGGACGTCAAGGATCTGCTGCTTCTCGACGTGACTCCGCTTTCCCTCGGCATCGAGACCATGGGCGGCGTGATGACTACGTTGATTCCGAGGAACACGACGATCCCCACCCGCAAGAGCGAGATCTTCTCCACGGCGTCGGACAGCCAGACCAGCGTCGAGGTCCACGTGCTGCAGGGCGAGCGCTCAATGGCGCGTGACAACCGCACGCTCGGCAAGTTCCATCTCGTCGGCATCCCTCCCGCGCCGCGCGGCGTACCCCAGATCGAAGTCACGTTTGACATCGACGCCAACGGCATCGTCAACGTGCAGGCGAAGGATCTGGGGACGGGTAAGGAGCAGAAGATCACCATCACCGCATCGAGCGGCCTCGCGAAGGACGAGGTCGAGCGGATGATGAAAGAAGCCGAATCGCACGCCGGCGAAGACAAGAAGAGGCGCGAGGAAATCGAGCTGCGCAATCGCGCCGATCAGGCCGTGTACGCCGCCGAGCGCATGATCAAGGACACCGGAGAGAAGCTGAGCGCGACCGATCGCCAGGCCATCGAGGCGGCGATTGAAGCGGCCAGGAAAGCGAATGAGGGCACCGACGCGTCGGCGATTCAGAAGGCGCTCGATCAGCTGACCTCCGCGCAACACAGGGCCGCCGAATCGCTGTACCGTCAGCAGGCCGCCGGTTCCGCCGACGGCGCACCGGGCGGCGCGGGCTCGGCGGGGGCGACACCGCCCGGAGCCGGCGGGTCCGGCGCGAAGCCGGGCTCATCGAGTGGAGATGTGATCGACGCCGAGGTAGTGGACGAAGGGAAGCAGTAGATGCGCATGGCTGATGATTCATGGCTGATTGAGGGGTGATGGATTTCTACGTCATTCTCGGGATCGAACGTGATGCCACACTCGTCGATGTCAAGCGGGCGTACAAGCGCCTGGCCCGGCGATACCATCCCGATATCAATCCCGGGGATCGGTTGGCGGCCGTGCAGTTCAAGCAGATCGCCGAGGCGTACGCCACGCTGAGCGATCCCGACCGGCGGCGCCGGTATGACGTCGACGGCGCCATGTCCATATCTGCCGAGGCCCGGTCGTTCGGTTTCGAGGGCTTCGACTTCTCAGCTGGTGCGAGCGGACCCGACGCGCCGACGTTCGGCGATCTGTTCGGCGAAATGTGGCGCGCCCGTGCGTCTTCCACGGCTCGGCCAACTGCGGTCGGGGGAGGCAATGCCGGCACAGTCGGCAACGCCGCCGGTGCCGCCGGCGCCGGCGGCGCCGAGCGCGGCGCGGACCTCCACCAGGCGATCCAGCTCAGCTTCGAGCAAGCGTTGGCCGGCGGCCCGGCATCGTTGACCGTCGCTCGTCAGGTGCCGTGCGCGACTTGCCGCGGCCTGGGTCGCCTGCACATTGCGGAAACGCGATGCTCAGCGTGCCACGGGACTGGCGCCCTCAAGTCGGTTCGCGGCCACATGGTCTTCTCGAAGCCGTGTGCCCATTGCGGTGGGGCGGGACGCCATACCCACGCGCGCTGCCCCGCGTGCGGCGGCCAGCAAACTGTGATGCGCGTCGAGTCGCTGACCGTGAAGATTCCCGCCGGGCTGGCCGATGGCGCCCGAGTTCGGGTGCCGGCCAAGGGTCACGCCGGCCGGAATGGCGGCGACGCCGGCGACCTGTACATCACCGTTCGCGTCGAGCCCCACCCCGTTTTTCGACGCGAGGGGGACGACGTGCACGTGGTCGTGCCGATCGCGGTTCACGAGGCGGCCCTGGGCGCGCGAATTGACGTGCCGGCGCCAGACGGTCCCGCGCGACTGCGCGTCCCGCCGGGGACACAAACCGGCCAGCGCTTCCGCTTGCGCGGCCGCGGCATTCGGTCTGGCCGCGGCGGCGATCTCGTCGTCGAGGTTCGAATCGTGCTGCCGAGGGTGCTCGACGAGCGATCGAAGGAACTGCTGAGGGAATTCGCCCGCATCAACGCCGACAGTGTGCGAACGCTTGTGAATAAAGCGGTCTGAGGCGCGGTCTCGCGAGCGCGTTGGCACGATGAAGAAACCAACCGGCAAGGCTTACTACATGATCAGCGCGGTGGCTCAGAAGTACAACATCCACCCGCAGACCCTCCGTTTGTACGAGCGCGAGGGCCTGCTCAAGCCATCGCGGACCGAAGGGAACACGCGGCTCTACTCTGAGGAAGACCTCGAACAGCTCGAGACCATTCTGTCGCTGACGCGGGATCTCGGCGTCAATCTGGCCGGCGTCGAGATCATCCTGAACATGCGCAGGAAGATCGAGCAGATGCAGAGCGAGGTCAACGAGTTCATGGAGTACGTCAAGCGCGAGATGGCGCGCGGCCTCGACGATTGGGAGCAGCGCCTGTCGACCGCGCTGGTGAAGTCGTCACCGACCGACCTGATGAAAACTCAGCAAAAGTAAAACACCGCTGATACAATCAGTCGATGTCGTGCGCGCAATGTGACGACACGGGTTGGAGATCCATCGAGGACGACCGAACGCACGTGCGTCGCGTCGTCCGCTGCGAGTGTTGGCGGGATCGGCTCGGTCAGGCGCGGCTCGCCGATGCCAGGATCCCGCGGCGCTATCAGCACTGCACGCTCGAGAACTTCACGGCGTACAACGAGTCGCTGCAGCGCGCGATCAAACAGGCTCGGCGCATGGCGGACGCGTTTCCAGCCGTCGGCCGGGGGCTCTTCTTCGAAGGGCAGCCGGGCGTCGGGAAAACGCACCTCGCGGTCGCGATTCTGAAGCGGGTCATCGAAGGCGCGGGCGCGCGCGGCCTGTTCTACGACACACGGGACCTGCTGCGTGTGATTCGCAGCACGTACGATCCGTCGATCCGCACGACCGAGCTCGAGATCCTGCAGCCGGTCATGCGAGCCGACCTCCTCGTGCTCGACGACCTCGGGGCGGAGAAGACGTCGGAATGGGTCGAGGAGACGATGAACCTGATCGTCAACACGAGATACAGCGAGAAGCGGGCGACGATCTTCACGTCGAACTACGAAGACATTCCGGACGACGCCGACCCGAACTCCCTCTTGTTTCGTATCGGGCACCGGATGCGTTCCCGCCTCCACGAGATGTGCGAATTCATCATCCTTGATGGAGCGGACTATCGGGAAATGCCGTCCAACGGCGGGGTGGACGACCTCGTGACGATGTGGAAGATGCGGAAGAAGGGGCCCTTGCCGTCGCCGCGCGGCGCGGGCCGGCAGGCCCGGGCGCAACTGAAAGAGCCGGTCCGCGATAGCCGCGCGGATCTCAAGTGGCCTGGAGGGAGGGCTGGATCCTAAAATGGCTGATGGGCGATGGCTGATGGGTGAGTGGCTCATGGCTCATCCCTGAGTCCTCAGCCATTTAGCCATGTTGGGTCTCTACCTCCACATCCCCTTCTGTTCCTCAATCTGCAACTACTGCAACTTCAATCGGGGGCTGTTCGACGCCGAACTGAAGGCGAGGTATGTCGAGGCGCTCCTCGGGGAAATCTCTCATCAGTGCGGAGGGCGGAGTGCGGATGGCGGATCTCCGCCATCGTGCGCCGACTCGATTTATTTCGGTGGCGGAACGCCGTCGCTCATCGAGCCCCAGGAAATCGCGCGCTTGATCGCCGCATGCCGTTCGGCGTTCGAGGTCACCAGCGATGCCGA